>JAHFRE010000211.1 GCA_023258955.1 Sterolibacterium sp. | reverse complement strand
AATTCCTCAGCGTGGTGCCGATCGACAGCGGCCCCAGGGAAAAGCTCGGCACATCCACCAGGCCCGAAGGACCGCCGGTGAGGCCGGCGAACTGGACGAACAGCGAATGGAAGATGACGCCGACCCCCAGGGTCGCCATCGCCAGGTAGTGGCCCTTCAGGCGCAGCGTCGGCAGACCGACGACCAGGGCGACCAGGCAGGTGCCGCCGACCGCTACGACCATCGCTAGCGACGGCGACCAGCCGAACTTGGCGGTGAGCACCCCCGAGGTGTAAGCGCCGAGGCCCCAGAAGGCGGCGTGGCCCAGCGACACCTGCCCGGCGTAGCCCATCAGGATGTTGAGGCCGGTGCACAGCAAGATGTGGATACCGACGAAGCCCATGACGTTGAGAAAGTAGGCATTCGGCGACACCGCCGGGAAGGCCCCGACCAGGGCCAGAAACAGCACCAGGGAAAACCACCTGGGCAGCCTAGAGCTTGGCAACGGTGTCCCTCCCCGTGCCGCCAAGCAATCCGGAAGGCCGCACCAGCAGCAGAACGATCAGCAGCAGGAAGGCAACGGCGTCCTGGTAGCCGCTGCCACCGAGGCCGGCGGCGAGCGCTTCAGCCACACCGAGGATCAGGCCACCGAGGAAAGCCCCGTACACATTGCCCATGCCGCCGATGATGGCGGCGCAAAAACCCTTGAGCCCGATCAGCGTGCCGTGATCGTAGGAGGTCATGGTCAGCGGCGTAATGATGACCCCGGCGATGGCACCGATGCCCGCCGCAACGGCGAACGACAGGGTGCTCAAGCGGCCCACCGGAATGCCCATCAGCGCCGCCGTGCTGCGGTCGGCAGCCGCCGCGCGCATCGCCGTGCCGGTCACCGATCGTTTCATGAAGAGGCCGACCGCGACCATCACCGCGAGGCTCGCCCCGACCACCCACAGTGCTTGCGGCGTCACCGTGGCACCGAACAGCGCCAGCGATTGCTCGCCGGAGAAGGAGGGCAGGTCCCTGGGGAACTTGCCCCAGACCATCATCACCACCCCCTTGATCACGATCGCCAGGCCGATGGTGACGATGATCAGGTTCATCACCTCCGGCCGGCGCGAGAGACCGAAGGTGAGCTTCTCGGCGATCAGCCCGATCGCCGTCACCGCCGCGACCGCGAACAGGACGGCGACGGGCAGTGACCAGCCGAAGCCGGTGGAGGCGGTGGCCGCCATCATGCCGCCGAGCATGACGAACTCGCCCTGGGCGAAGTTGATCACCTCGGTGGTGTTGTAGACCATGCAAAAGCCTACGGCGACCAGGCCGTAGACGCTGCCTATGGTCAGACCGGAGATCAAGAGCTGCAACAACTCGGCGGTCATCGAAAATCCAGCGGGTAACAGTTGGCGGCGCGCTGCCGGCAGCGGACCGGCAGCGCGGAATGGCGACTCGGCGCCGTCGGGCCTACTTGGTCTCGGCCCCCATCAGCAGCTTCCAACCGCCCTTGCGCCACTCCATGACCACCGCGTCCTCCTTCGACAGGCCGTAGTGCTTCTGCGGACTGAACTTGTAGAGGCCGTTGGTGCCGACGAACTGCAGCTTCTCCAGCGCTTCGCGGATCTTCTCCTTGTCGAAGCTGTTGGCCATCTCCAGGGCCTTGATCGCCATCAGCATGCCGTCGTAGGCCTCGGCGCCGTAGACGTCGGGTTCGGCTCCATACTTGGCCTTGTGCTCGGCGATGTAGTTCAAGATCACCTTCTTCGCCGGGTCCGAGTCGGGCAGCTGGGCGCCGACCGGGAAGCGCAGCGACACCAGCACCGCACCCTCGGCGGCGTCGCCGGCCATCTCCATGAACTTGGGCACGACGTAGCCGAAGCCGTGCATCAGCGTCTGCTTCATGCCCAGCTGGCGGGCGTTCTTCATGAACACCACGCCCGAGGGGGCGACCGTCCAGCAGAGGATGACCTCCGGATTGGCAGCGCGGATCCGCGTCAGTTGCGGCACCAGGTCGTTAGCCATCATGTCGAACTCTTCCCAGGCGACCACGTTGATGCCGGCCGCCGGCGCCTGCAGCTTGAGCTCGTCGCGGGCGCTGGTGCCAAAGCCGCTGGTGTCGGAGAGCATCGCCACTTTGGTGATGCCCTTCATCTTCCAGTAGTCGATGGCGCGGCCGATGATCTCCTTGTCGGTCAGGTGGGACTTGAAAGCCCAGGTGCTCTTGTCGATCGGCTCGACGATGCCGCGGGCACCGGCGTTGGAGATCATCGGCACACCGGCGCGCATCGCCACCGGTTTCATGGCCAAGGACAGGCCGCTCATATTGCCGGCGCCGGAGATGATGTCCACCTCGTCCTGGGAGATCAGGCGGTTGGTCGCCGCCACCGCCTTGGTAACGTCGCTGGCCGCATCGTAGATGAACAGCTTGACCGGGCGGCCGTTGATGCCGCCCTTCTTGTTGATCGCCTCGATCATCATCTCGGCGGTGGTCTTCATGCGCTCGCCGAGCATGGCGCCGGCGCCGGTCCAGGAAAAGACGCTGCCGATCTTGTAGGGTCGCTGTTCCTCGGCCAGGACAGCGTTGCCGGCCAGCAGCAGGGCTGCACCGAGTGCCAGCGCGGTCTTCCAGGTTCTGTGCATCATGCCTCTCCTCCTCGTCGTCTTGCTGCGTTGGCAAGTCGCCACCCTGCTCCCGGAGGCAAACTATAGCAAGGCCGGCCGACTGTCAATATTCTGTGTGCCAAATACGGGATTTCAGCTTAGGCCGGCGCAAGCCGCGCGCGCCGCCGCGCGCACCCGCGGTTCAAGGCTTGTTACCGAACACTCCGGGATTCTTGGCGGCGTCCTGCGGCGACGGCGTCCCGGCGACCACCAGCTTCCTGATCCCGGCGTAGGTCGCTTCGCTGACGATGCCCTTGGTGACCAGCCAGGCTTTGCTGCCGTACGGTCGTCCGGCGATGATCTGCGCCGCTTCGGCGGCGCCGATCGCCGGCAGAGTCTTCAATTGTTCGAGGCTGGCGTTGTTGATGTCCACGCGCGGCGCGCGTCGGGTGACGGACTTTGGCTTTGCCGCCAGCGGACGCCAATCTTCCGCCTTGCGGCTCTTGCTCGGCTTGGCGCGGCGAGCGCCGTCCCCGACGTGCGGATCGGTCTGCTCGTCGGCGCCGGCCGCGCTCGCCGCGCCAAGCAGCGCGCAAGCCAACATGCCGATGATCGCGTGTTTCATTCGATGCCCTCTCCCAGGTCCGATCCAGACCAGTTGCTGCACAAAAAGACAACCCGGACATGTGGCATATCCGGGTCGTTCGAGCGGGTTCAGCGGTCGGGATACGGCGGCATCCCGACCTCGCTGTGTTTCAGCGCCGCTGCATCAGCGGGCGTGTACCACCGCCACGTCCATATCCCTGCCGGCGCCGTGACAGACTAGGCAGGTCTCGGTGTTGACCAAGGCGCCCGCGGTCGTCACATCGGCACGGCGGGCGTAGATCTTGCCGCCGTACTGCTGCATGTGCGCCTTCGGCGTCGCCCCGTCGTGGCAGGAGAAGCAAGCCGAAGCGACCGGCGAATTGACCAGGGTCTCCGGGTCGGCAGCAACGATCTTGCCACCTGCCGGTGCCAGTTGCAGCGGCACGGCAACACCCGAGGACGGTGTATAGCTGCCCAACACCGCCCCCTGTGCTGCAAAACTGAAGACGTTGCCGTAGTTCTTGACGTTGTCCTTGATGACGTAGGGTGAGATGGCGCCAGCGGTGTCGGTCGCGCCGTTGAACTTGCCCGAGGCGGTCGAACTCCACAGCAGGTTGGGCAGCAGTGTCGTACCGGCGGCACCGAAGTTCACCGCGTTGGCGACGTGGCAGGCCTCGCAGTTCTTCACGTCCCCCGGATAGCCGATCGCCAGATTCGCCGTCACCTTGCCCGTGGCATCGACCGCCTTGTGCCAGGTGAAAGGAACGGTGCGCTTGGCTGTGCCGTGGATGCCGTGGATGAAGGTGCTGGCGTCGGCCGACCAGCCGCTGCTGGTACGGTTGGCGGTATGGCAGATGGCGCAGACCGTGGCGTTGGAGCGACCACCACCGTGGAAGTTCGACGCCGCGGTACCCAATTGCTCGTGGCAGCTGGTGCACTTCTGGGTATCGACGACGACCCGGCGGGCGTCGCTGCTGCTGACCGCCTTGATCGCCGTGACGACCTTGGCGGCACGTCCGGTGCTCACCTGGGTGAAGCCACCGAGTATGACGCCGGTCACCAGCTTGGCGTTGGTCGGCACGACGATCGGCGACGGATTGACGCAGAAGCCGGTCAGCGTGGTGGTCTGCTGCTTGCAGGTCGTCGACAGCGTCTGGCCGACGGTGTCACCGGTGAGGGTGGCCGTCATGTAGCCCGTCGCATCCGCGGCGGTGATGCTGCCGCCCTTGGGCGAGCCGGTGGCCACCATCAGGTTGGGCAGAGCGACGCTCAGCGCAGCGTTGAAGTCGGCCGGCGCCGCGACGCCATCCTGCGGCACCGCGAACGCGGCGTAGAAGGTCATACCGTTCGACGTGAACCCCGGAATGGGCTGGTAGGTGGCGGTGTTCACCGTCACCGCACCAGTCGTGGCGTTGGTCAGGAAGTCGGTCGCCTTCGGCGCCTGGAAGCTCGTCACCGCCACGCCGTCCTTCAGCACGCGGAACTTGATCACCGGCTGCCGGCTGGCGTTGAGCGTGACGCTGGAGATGTCGTAGGCAAAGGTCGACACGCCGTCGATGGCAAGCGGGTTGTTCGCCGTCGACAGATCGGTGCGGTGGACCAGGGCGACGCTCGCTGCGGTGTGGCAGTCGGCGCAGCGCGAATCGTCGCTCAGCGCACCGGGCAGGTGGTTGGTGACCGTACCATCCGCTGCGGTGATCTTCCCCGTCGCGAAGTTCAGGCCGTCGTGACAGGCGCCGCAGGCGAGCTGGTTCGGCTTGGCCTTCCAGTTGCCGCCGTTGGGAGTCTGCACCGCCTGCAGGGGACTGGTCTGCGCATCGCCGTTGTGGCACTTGGTGCAATTGCGCTGGTCCTGCGGGTACTCGAGGCTAGCGAACACCAGGCCCGCGAAGTTGGAGCCGGCTTTGGAGAGTTCGGCGCCCATGTGGATCTTGTGCACCAGATTCGGGTAGTTGCCGATCGCCCGGCCGTCGAGAACGTAGGCCGAACCGGTCGAGCCCTCGACCCTGCCGTAGCGGAGCTGGTTGGTGTGGCAGGTCACGCAGTAGTTCGGATCGTTGCGGGTGCCGTGCGCCAGACCGCCACCCTGGTGGCAGGCGGCGCAGGAATCCTTGGCGACGACGGTGCGGGTCTCGGCGATGGCGCCGCCGTCCGGGCGGAAGTCGAACCACTTGTTGACCTGGAGATTGATCGCGACCGCCGGGATCGCTTGCACCGCGTCCGGCCGGTTGGTTCCGGTGCCCGGGGCGTTGCCGCTGATCACCACGACGACGCGGTGTGTCAGCGCCGGGTTGTAGCTGAGGTCTCCCAGGTCGGCCTTCTTCTTCAGACCGTCGCTCGAATCGACCAGATTGCCGACGATGCCCGCCGCCGCCGTGATGTCGCGGAAGAAGGTGTATTGGTAGGTGCCGTCGCCGTTGTCGATCAGGTCGCCCTGGGTATCGGTGGTCGGCGTGCGGCCGCACCAGGTCTTGTCGGCGGTGCAGGAATCGGTGGCGGCAAAGGTGCCGGCCTTCTGCGCGACGGTCAATGGCTGGGTCACGATGTAGGTCACCCACCTGCTCGGCGAGCCGTTGGTCCCGGGGACCAGCTTCGCCATGGTGAAGGCGAGGTTGGTCAGCGCCGGATAGGTGTGGCTGACGCTGGAAGCGGTCGTCTTGTCGGAAGAGCGGCTGCCCAGACCGACCACGGCGTTGTTGGCCTGATCGGTGACGGTGAACTTGACCACCGGCTTGCCGTTGCTGATCGCCACCGAGTTGACGGTGACGATCGGCTGCAGATTCTGCCAGACGGCAGATGCCTCCGTTGTCGGCGTCGCCGAATTGGACGCGAGGATGGTCTTGTTGGTCTTGTTGACCGGCACGGTCGTCGTGGTCCCCTGCGTGCCCGCCGGGCCATTGACGCCATCAGATCCACCTCCACCACAGCCGAACAACGCTAATGACATCAGCGCCGCCAAGCCAAGCCGCACAAGCGTCTGTTTCATGTTCTTACCTCGCTCTAAAGATTTCGCTTCGCACTGGAGTTGGACCCTGCTGCAAACCCTTCCCCAACTTCTTCCTAATTAAGTGACCTGTCTCGTCGCGGTCGGCCGCTAACCGTGGCTATCTGAATTTGTACGCATATTTCACCCCCAGATAGGTCACGTCTTGATTGGGCCGCATCGTTACCGTCGTGTTGTCGGTGTACGCAAAGGGCACGCCGGCGTAGCCCCAGGTCCATTCGTTGAACTTGGCGCTCTGATGCACCAGATCGACGCGCAGGTCGGCGCTGGCGTTCAACGCGTACTTGCCGTAGAGCTTGAGCAGCGTCGTCTTGTAGCTGACGTCGGGCAGGGTCCCGGCGGGATCGGCGTTGCCGGAAGCCAGCGCATAGCGGTTGCTGTCGTCGACGTAGGACAGGTCGGCGCCCAGTTCCAGGACGCTGCTCGGCTTGCCGACGACGCCCAGGCCGAAGCTGGTGGTGACGTCGTCGAGGTCGGCCAGGTAGCCGACGTTGTGATCGACGTGCAGGGTCTGCTTGCTCCGATTGAGGTAGGCGGTCAGCTTCCAGGCCTCGGCGATGGCCCAC
>JAHFRE010000210.1 GCA_023258955.1 Sterolibacterium sp. | reverse complement strand
AAGGACCTCGAAGCGATGTCCGCCGACGGCAGCATGGAGAAGATGAGCAAGAAGGAAGCGCTGATGGCGCAGCGCGAAATGGACAAGCTGAGAAAGAGCATCGGCGGCATCAAGGACATGGTCGGCCTGCCCGACGCGCTGTTCGTGGTCGACGTCGGCTATCACAAGATCGCCATCACCGAAGCCGGCAAGCTGGGCATTCCGGTGATCGGCGTGGTCGACACCAACCATTCCCCCGAGGGCGTCAATTATCTGATCCCGGGCAACGACGACTCGAGCCGGGCGATCCGCCTCTACGCCCGCGGCGTCACCGACGCCATCCTCGAGGGCCGCAGCGAGACCTTCAACGAATTGGTCGCCGCGGTGGGTGGCGAAGACGAGTTCGTCGAGGTCGACGAAGCCGCCGGCGAGTGAATGTACAGACGCGAACAGCAACGAATTGACGGAGCAGAATGATGGCGGAAATTACCGCGGGCATGGTGAAGGAACTGCGCGAGAAGACCGACGCGCCGATGATGGAATGCAAGAGGGCGTTGAGCGAGGCGGCGGGCGACATGGATCGCGCCGAGGAGATTCTGCGCGTCAAATTGGGCAGCAAGGCGAGCAAGGCCGCCGGCCGGGTTGCTGCGGAGGGACTGGTCGCCACCTATTTCTCGGGTGATGGCAAGGTGGCGGCGTTGGTCGAGGTCAATTGCGAGACCGACTTCGTCGCCAAGAACGACGACTTTCAGGCGTTTTGCCGCAACCTGGCCGAGCTGATCGGCAAGTCCGACCCCAGCGATGTGACGGCGCTGGCGGCGCTGACCCTGGGCGACAAGACGGTCGAGGCGACGCGCGCGGCGCTGGTCGGCAAGATCGGCGAGAATCTGTCGATCCGCCGTTTCGTCAGGATGGCAGCGCGCGGCCGCATCGGTTCCTACGTGCACGGCGGCGCCAAGATCGGCGTCCTCGTCGATCTGGTCGGTGCCGACGAGCAGTTGGCCAAGGACCTGGCGATGCACATCGCCGCCAGCAAGCCAAAGTCGCTCGACGCATCGGGGGTGCCGGCCGAACTGCTCGACACCGAGCGGCGCATCGCCATCGAAAAGGCGAAAGAAGCCGGCAAGCCGGAAGCGATGCTGGAGAAGATCGCCGAGGGCACGGTGCAAAAATACCTGAAGGAAGTGACGCTGCTCGGCCAGACCTTCGTCAAGGACGACAAGCAGACGGTCGAACAACTGCTGAAGGCGCGCAACGCCTCGGTCGCTGCGTTCACTCTCTACGTGGTGGGCGAGGGCATCGAGAAGAAGCAGAGCGACTTCGCCGCCGAGGTGGCGGCGCAGGCCGCCGCAGCGAAAAAGCCCTAAAGGCGACCCTATGCCCACCGCCTACAAGCGCATCCTGGTCAAGCTGTCGGGCGAAGCGCTGATGGGCGACGACGCCTACGGGATCAACAGCGCCACCTTGGCACGGATCGTTGCCGAGATCGGCGCTGTCGCCCAATTGGGCGTCGAGATCGGCGTGGTGATCGGCGGCGGCAACATCTTTCGCGGCATCGCCGGCACGGCCACCGGCATGGAACGGGCCACCGCCGACTACATGGGCATGCTGGCGACCGTGATGAACGCCATGGCGTTGGCCGACGCGATGCGCCAAGCCGGGGTCAATAGCCGCGTCCAGTCGGCACTTAACATCGAGCAGGTGGTCGAACCCTACATCCGCGGCAAAGCCATCCGCTATCTGGAAGAGGGCAAGGTGGTCATCTTCGCTGCCGGCACCGGCAATCCGTTCTTCACCACCGACACCGCGGCGGCGCTGCGCGGTTCGGAGATCGGCGCCGAGATCGTGTTGAAGGCAACCAAGGTCGATGGCGTGTACACCGCCGATCCGAAGAAGGATCCCGCCGCCACGCGCTACGCCAAGATCAGTTTCGACGAGGCGATCAATCGCAATTTGAAGGTCATGGATGCCACAGCCCTGGCGCTCTGCCGCGACCAAAAGCTGCCGATCAACGTCTTCTCGATCCTCAAGCCGGGGGCGCTGAAGCGCGTGGTCCAGGGCGAGGAAGAAGGTACCATGGTGCATTGTTGAGGAGAAAGCATGAGCACCGCTGAAATCAGGAAGAACGCCGAGCAACGGATGCAGAAGTCGGTAGATGCGCTGAAGGTCGATCTGGGCAAGGTGCGCACCGGCCGTGCCCACACCGGCATACTCGACCACATCCAGGTCGACTACTACGGTTCGATGGTGCCGCTCTCCCAGGTCGCCAGCGTCACCCTGATCGACGCCCGCGCCATTGGCGTCCAGGCCTGGGAAAAGCCGATGAACGCCAAGATCGAGAAGGCGATCCGCGATTCCGACCTGGGACTCAACCCGGCGGCGCAGGGCGACCTGATCCGCATCCCGATGCCGGCGTTGACCGAGGAAAGGCGGCGGGAACTGATCAAGGTGGTCAAGCACGAGGCAGAAAACGCCAGGATCGCCGTGCGCAATCTGCGCCGCGACGCGATCACCCACCTCAAGGATGGGCTGAAGAAGAAGGAACTTTCCGAGGACGAGGAGCACCGCGTCCAGGATGAGGTGCAGAAGTTGACCGACCGTTTCATCGCCGAGATCGACAAGCTGCTCGCCGACAAGGAAAAGGATCTGCTGGCGGTTTGACCGCCCCGCTTTGCCGGAGTGGCCCTTGCACCGTGGCCAAGGAGTGAATAGCATTTGAGCCGCCTACCGAGTTCCACCGAGGCCATTCCGGCGACCGGCGACGTGCCGCGGCACGTCGCCATCATCATGGACGGTAACGGCCGCTGGGCGAAGAAGCGCTTGCTGCCGCGCATCGCCGGCCACAAGCGCGGCGTCGAGAGCGTGCGCGATGTCGTCAGCGCCTGCATCAGCCGCGGCATTCCTTATCTGACCCTGTTCGCATTCAGCTCAGAAAACTGGCGCCGGCCCGCCGAAGAGGTTTCCTTTCTGATGGGCTTATTCATGCGCGCCCTCGAAGAAGAGGTGAGCAAGCTCGACCGCAACGGGGTGCGCTTTCGCGTCGTCGGCGACCTGTCGCGCTTCGACCCCAAGCTGGTCGAACTGATCGCCCGCGGCGAGGCGCAGACGGCGGCCAACGACACGCTCAACCTGACCATCGCCGCCAACTACGGCGGGCGCTGGGATTTGGTGCGGGCGGTGGAGCGGATGCTGGCGGCGCAGCCGGACAAGCGCGCAGGCTTTGTCGAAGCCGATCTGGCGCAGCACCTGGCGATGAGCTACGCGCCCGAGCCGGATCTGTTCATTCGCACCGGCGGCGAGCAGCGGATCAGCAATTTTCTGCTGTGGCAGCTGGCCTATAGCGAGTTCTATTTCACCGACATGCTGTGGCCGGACTTCGGCGCCGCCGCGCTCGAATTGGCCATCGCTTCCTACCGCGAACGCGAACGCCGCTTCGGGCGCACCAGCGAGCAGTTGAAGGGCGACAAGGCGCCCGCGGGCGGCGGCCGCGAAACCTGGCAACAAGATGCTTAGGACGCGGGTCGTCACCGCGATCGTCCTCGCCCTCGGCCTGCTGGCCATCCTCTTTCTGCTGCCGGAGCCGGCCGTTGCCGCGGCGCTGGCCCTGATGCTGGCCGCCGCTGCCTGGGAGTGGGCCGGGCTGCTGGGTGCGGCCGAGTGCCAGCGCCGGGCTTACGCGTTGCTGACCCCGCTGCCATGCGCCCTGCTCTACATCGCGGGCATGCCGGCGGCGGTGCTGTTCGGCCTGTGGCTGGTGGCGCTTGCCTTCTGGCTCGTCGTCGTGCCGCTGTGGCTGGCCAAGAAGTGGAAGCTGCGCGCCGCGCCGAGCGCCTACCTGGTCGGCTGGCTGTTGCTGCTGCCGACCTGGGCGGCGATGCTCGCGCTCTATGCCCGCTCGCCATTGCACCTGCTGGCGGCGATGGCCCTGGTCTGGGTTGCCGACATCGCCGCCTATTTTGCCGGCCACGCCTGGGGCCGGCACAAGCTGGCAGCGCAGATCAGTCCCGGCAAAACCTGGGAGGGAGCGCTCGGCGGAGCGGCCGGCGTCGTCGTCTACGGCCTCGTGGTGGTCGCCGCTGCAGGTCTGCCGCTTGGCGCCAGCAACCTGTTCTGGCTGCTGGCGGCCTTGCTCCTGGCCACCGCGATCAGCGTCGAAGGCGACCTGTTCGAGTCGCTTGCCAAGCGACAGGCGGGCGCCAAGGACAGCAGCGGGCTGCTGCCCGGCCACGGCGGCATCCTCGACCGCATCGACAGCCTCACCTCGGCCCTGCCGCTGCTGGCGCTGCTGCTGCGCCTGGTGCCCGATCATGGTTAGACGCAAGCTGACCGTGCTCGGCGCCAGCGGCTCGATCGGCGCATCGACGCTCGACGTAGTGGCGCGCCATCCGCAACGTTTCGAGGTGGTGGCGCTGACGGCGCACAGCCGCATCGAGGTGCTGGCGGCGCAGTGCCGCAGCCACCGACCGCGCTACGCAGTCGTCGGCAGCAGCGCCGACGCGCAGAAATTGGCCGCGATCCTGGCGGGCGAGGGCGTCGCCACCGAAGTGCTGGCGGGCGCGCAGGCGCTTGCCGAGGTCGCGTCGCTGGCCGAAGTCGACACCGTGATGGCGGCCATCGTCGGCGCCGCCGGCCTGGCGCCGACGCTGGCGGCGGTGCGCGCCGGCAAGCGGGTGCTGCTCGCCAACAAAGAGGCGCTGGTGATGGCGGGCAGCCTGTTCATGACCGAGGTCAAGACCCATGGCGCGACGCTGCTGCCCGTAGACAGCGAGCACAACGCCGTCTTCCAGTCACTGCCCGCGGATTACCAGGGTGGCCCCGCGGCTCGCGGTGTTCGCCGCATCCTGCTCACCGCCTCGGGTGGGCCCTTCCGCGAGGCGGCGCTGGCAGATCTCGCCGCGGTGACGCCGGATCAGGCCTGCGCCCATCCGAACTGGGTCATGGGCAGGAAGATTTCGGTCGATTCGGCGACCATGATGAACAAGGGACTCGAGGTCATCGAGGCGCATTACCTGTTCGGCGTCGAGGCCGCCAACATCGAAGTCGTGGTGCATCCGCAGAGCATCGTGCACTCCCTGGTCGAGTACGCCGATGGTTCGGTGCTGGCGCAGCTCTCCAACCCCGATATGCGCACGCCGATCGCCTACGCGCTCGCCTATCCGGAACGGATCGAGGCCGGCGTCGCTGCGCTCGACCTGTGCGCCATCGGCAAGCTCGATTTCCAGCGTCCAGACAGCCAGCGCTTCCCCTGCCTGGCGCTCGCCTATCGGGCGCTGGCGGCGGCGGGCAGCGCAGCGGCGGTGTTGAACGCCGCCAACGAGGTCGCGGTGGCGGCGTTTCTCGACGGCCAACTGCCCTATCTGCGCATTGCCGACAGCATCGCCGCCACCCTCGATGCGCTGCCCACCGCTGCAACGGCGGACCTCGAAGCGGTGCTGGCGGTCGATGCCGAGGCCCGCTCGGTGGCGGGGCGGATCACCCGCGGCTGGCGGCGATGAACCTGCAAGGCCTGCTCTTCTACCTGGCGGCGTTCGCCCTGGCGCTGGGCACGCTGATCATCGCCCACGAGCTCGGACACTATTGCCTGGCACGCGCGGTAGGGGTCAAGGTGCTGCGCTTTTCTGTCGGATTCGGTCGCCCGCTGTGGCTGCGCCGCTTCGGCCGTGACCAGACGGAATGGGCGATCGCGGCTTTTCCGCTGGGCGGCTATGTCAAGATGCTCGACGAGCGCGAGGGCGAGGTGGCGGCCGAGGAATTGCCGCGTGCCTTCAATCGTCAGCCGGTGCACAAGCGCTTCTTGATCGTGCTGGCCGGCCCGCTCGCCAATTTGCTGCTCGCGATCCTGCTCTATTGGCTGCTGTTCATCCAGGGCACCGAGGAATTGCGACCGATACTGGCGGCACCACCGGCGGGCACGCCGGCGGCGATGGCGCAGATCGCCGACGGCGATCTGGTGCTGAAGGTCGATGGCAGCGCCGTCGCGACCTGGCAGGAATTGCGCTGGCAGCTGCTGCAGGCTGCGCTCGACTACAGCGCGATCGAACTCGAACTGATCAACGTCCGCCACGAGATCAGCCAGCGTCGCATCGACGCGAGCGGGCTGGCAGCGAGCGAACTCGACGCCGATTTTGCGCAGCACCTGGGACTGCAATTGTATCGACCGAAACTCGCGCCCATCATCGGCACGGTGCTCGCCGATTCGGTGGCAGCGCGGGCGGGACTCGTTGCCGGTGACCGCTTTGTGACGGTGAACGGCAGCCCGGTTGCAGCTTGGCAGGAGGTGGCCGCGGCGATCCGCAACTCCGCCGACAGGCAACTTGTTTGCGAGGTGCAACGCGGCGAGCAGCGGCTGACGGTGAAGCTGTTGCCATCGCTGGTGGTCGACGGTGCGACCAAGATCGGTCGCATCGGCATCATGGTGCAGGACGATCCGGCGCTGCGCAGCCGCATGTTTACCACCATCCGCTATGCGCTCTGGCCGGCCCTGGGCAAGGCAGCGACGCAGACTTGGGACACCTCGCTGTTCACTTTGCGCATGATGGGAAGGATGGTCGCCGGCGAACTATCGTTGAAGAATCTCTCCGGACCGGTGACCATCGCCGACTATGCCGGACAGTCGGCGCGCCTAGGCTGGATGCCCTATTTGAAGTTCCTCGCGCTGATCAGCATCAGCCTCGGCGTGCTCAACCTGCTGCCCGTGCCGGTACTGGATGGTGGTCATTTACTGTATTATATGGTCGAGGTAATCAAGGGCGGACCGCTTTCCGAGCGGGTGATG
>JAHFRE010000209.1 GCA_023258955.1 Sterolibacterium sp. | reverse complement strand
TCAGTTTACCTTGGGCGCCGGGATCACCAGCGGATCGCCGAAGAATCCCGCGAGGTTGTAGAAGTCGAGCAACTCCTGCACCGCCGGGCTGTGGGCGACGATGGCCAGGGTCTTGCCCTGTTTTTGGCTCTCGCGCTTGACCAACATCAGCAACTGGATGCCCGAGGTGTCGATTTCCGCCACCTGCGACAGATCGAGCTCGACCGCCGCCGCGCCATTGAGGCCGGCGAGCAGTTCATCCTTGAGCGTCTCGGCGTGGTAGATGGTCATGTCCTGGGCGATGGCCATGCGTTGGCCAAGGCTGGTGTCTTCCGCGCTCGCGTTCATCCTGTCTAGCTCCCTTTGCCGCTGGCCAGCGTCGGTCGACCCGGCCTCAAAACAGTTCCACCTTGTTTGGCGCCGCCGTCGCTGTCGCGACCGTGGCGCCGAGCGCGCTGTCGTGCGAGCTGCGCTGCGAATTCATCACGTAGCTGTCGCGCAACTGGTCGAGGTGCTCGGTCAGCGGCTGGAATTGGTAGTTGGGATCGTCGAACTGGTGCAGGCGTTCGCCCAGCAGCGCCGCGTGCCGGTCGAGGCGGTCCAGCGCGTTGATCACCTGTTCCACCTGCTGCCGGGTGACGTCCTGGAATTGCACGCTGGCCATCGCATCCATGAACATGTCGCCCAGACGCTTGCTGCTCTCCTGGATCTTCGCCAGCACCTGCGCCTCGTGGTCGGTGACCTCCTGGTAGCTGCGGCCCAGGTCGTCGAGCTGGGTGCCGAAACTCCCCAGGGCCTGGCGCTCGGTGTCGATGTGATCGGAGGACATCTTGTCCTGGAAGTGCGACTCGATCGACTGGGCGACGCTCTGGATGCCGCCGTGCATCTGGGTGACCGCCTGATCGGTGGCGGCGCTGAGCTTGCGCACCTCGTCGGCGACGACGGCGAAGCCGCGCCCGACCTCACCGGCGCGCGCTGCCTCGATCGCTGCGTTCAAGGCGAGCAGGTTGGTCTGGCTGGAGATACCGCGGATCAACTGCACCAGCGAGCTCAGGGACTGCGCCTCGCCGAGCACCTCGGTGACCCGCTGCCGGTCGGTGTCGGTGGCTGTGATCCGGTCCTTGATGTACTGGTCCAGCGTGCCGACCAGTTCGCGATTGCGCTGGATGCGCTGTGCCGAATTGGCGATCAGCTCGTTGGATTCGCTGGTCGTCGAATCGACGAAGCCATTCAATTCGCCGACCACCTCGTCGATCGTCTGCAGCCGGCTGGCGATGTCGTAAGCGGCCTTCTCGGTTTCGGCGACGATGGTCGCGAGTTGGCTGCGCACCACCTTGTTGTAGCTCTTGATCTGGTCCAATTCCCGGCTCACCTGGGTCGCCGCGGCGAGGAAGCTCTGCCGCTGCTTGTGGTGGCTGCTCTCGAGGTTGGCGGCGCCGAACATCTGGTCCTTGAACACGGCGACGGAGACGGCGCGGTTGGCCACGTAGGTGACCATGATCAAGAGCACGGCGCCCCAGGCGTCGCCCAGCGAATGCGACAGTCCGAGGGTGGGCAGGATTTGTTCCTGATAGAAGCCGTGGAAGAAGACGACCGACAGACCCGCCGCTGTAGCGACCACGAGAAAGGTGATCAGGCTGCGCGTCTGCAGCCTTCTCATCTCGTCGACGGTATCGCTCATCAGCGCACGACCAGTTTGATCGTGTTCAGCAGTTCGTCGGCGGTGGCGGGCTTCACCAGCCAGCCCGAGGCTCCCGCTTCCTTGGCTTCGGCGCGCTTGCTCTGTTGCGACTCGGTGGTGAGGAAGAGGATCGGCATGAACTTGTAGTTCGGCAGCTTGCGCACCTCTTTGATGAAGTCGATGCCGTTCATGCCGGGCATGTTCAGATCCGTGATCAGCAGATCGACCTTGACGCCGGCCGCGAACTTCTTCAGGCCTTCGCCGGCGTTGCTTGCCTTCTCGACCGCGTAGCCGGCCTTGCTCAGAATGTTGGAAATCGACAGCAGGATCGTCGCCGAGTCGTCGACCAGCATGATGGTCTTCATAGAGATGTCTACCTTACCTAGTAGGAACAAGCGCCCGCGCAAATTGTCATGTCGGCCGCGGTCGTTGATGCGTCGCGCCCCGATCTGGTGCGGCCATTATAGTGCAAGCGGCGCGACCGACTCTTATGACCTAAGTTACGGTCCGGAAATCTTCCAGGGCGCAAGATAGCGCATTTGGCGCGCAAAGGCTATCCATCGATCATCGCCATAAACACCCCTGTCATGGTGGCGAACCTGACTGGGTTCGAGCGCGTTATCGCTCAAGCGCCAAGGAAGCCGATCAGCGCGTCGAGCACGGCGTCGGGTTGCTCCGCCATCATGGCGTGACCGGCACCGGGCAGGACGACGCGGCGCGCTTGCGTCAGCGCGGCGGCGACCTGCTGCGTGGCTTTCGCCGGCGTCATCTGGTCGGCGCCGCCGCACAGGAGCAGCGTCGGGCAGCGCACCCGCGCCGCGCGCGCCAAACCGGCGCCGTAGGCATTGCAGGCGGCGAGGTCGGCGTGGAGCAAGCCCGGGGCGCCGCGTTCCATCAGACGCTGGTTGATGCCCATCATCCACAGGCCGGGAGCGCTGTTGCCGCCCAGCTGGGCGCGGGCGCTGTGCGACCAGAGGTTGATCATGGCGCGCGCGGCGGCTTCGTCGTTCTTTGCGGCGTCGAGCAAGGCGTCGGACACCGGCATCGGACTGGCGTGGCCGAGCAGGGCGATGGCGCTGATCCGCTCCGCTTGCGCTGCCGCCGTCTCTAACGCCACCAGCGAGCCCATGCTGTGTCCGATCAGCGCTGCGCGCGCGATCCCTGCCGCGTCGAGCAGGGCGAGGACCCAGTCGGACATGGCTTCGATGGTCGTCAGCGCCGCGCCGCCGGAGCGGCCGTGGCCGGGCAGATCGACGGCCAGCGCGCAATAGCCGTGGTTGGCGAACCAGCGGCTCTGCAGGCCCCAGCAGGAATGGTCGAGGTCGGCGCCGTGGATGAAGAGCAGGGCGGGCAGCGCGCTGTCGAGTTGCTTGCCTGCGGTGTAGAGGTAGGTCGTTGCGCCGTCGACCGTCAGTTGCATGTTCAGGCCCTCTTGGCCGCAGCCAGGCCGCGGTTCAAGTCCTCGATCAGGTCGCCGGCGTCCTCGAGGCCGACCGACAGGCGCACCGTGCCTTCGAGTATGCCGGCGGCGGTGAGCGCTTCGGCCGACATGCGGAAGTGGGTGGTGCTCGCCGGATGGATCACCAGGGACTTGGCATCGCCGACATTGGCCAGATGGGAGAAGACGCGCAGGCTCTCGATGAAGCGTTTGCCGGCGGCGCGGCCGCCCTTCAAGACGAAGCTGAAGACCGCACCGCAACCCTTGGGCAGGAGGCGTTGCGCCAGCTCGTGGTCGGGGTGGTCGGGCAGTTCCGGGTAGGACACCGACTCGACCTGGGGATGGGCGGCGAGATGGGCGACGATGCGGCGCGCGTTGTCGATGTGGCGCGCCATGCGCAGCGGCAGGGTCTCGACCCCTTGCAGTATCTGGAAGGCGTTCAACGGCGACATGCAGGCGCCGAAATCGCGCAGGCCCTCGCGCCGCGCCCGCAGCAGAAAGGCCGCCACCGGCGACTCGGCGGCGAACTCCATGCCGTGGAAGCCGGCGTAGGGCTCGCTGAGGGTTGGAAATTTGCCGGCGCCGCTGCGCGACCAGTCGAAGCTGCCGCCATCGACCAGCAGGCCGCCGATGGCGACGCCGTGACCGCCGAGGAACTTGGTCGCCGAGTGCAGCACCAGATCGGCGCCGAGCGCCAGCGGTTGCATCAGATAGGGGGTGGTGAAGGTGGCATCGACCAGCAGCGGCAATCCATGTTGGTGCGCCAGCGCCGCCACGCGCGGCACGTCGAGCACGTCGAGCCCGGGATTGCCCAGCGTCTCGCCGAAGATCAGACGCGTCTCGGGGCGGATCGCCGCGCGCATGGCGTCGAGTTCGCGCGGCGCCACGAAGCTGGTCTCGATGCCGAAACGCGGCAGCGTGTATTCGAGCAGATTGTGCGAGCCGCCGTAGAGGGCGCGCGACGCGACGATGTGGCCGCCCGCGCCCATCAGGGTGGCGATGGCCAGGTGCAGCGCGGCCTGGCCGCTGGCGGTGGCGATGGCGCCGACGCCGCCCTCGAGTGCGGCGATGCGCTCCTCGAGCACGGCGTTGGTCGGATTGGAGATGCGCGAATAGACGTGGCCGGCGCGCTCCATGTTGAACAGCGCCGCCGCCTGGTCGCTGTCCTTGAAGACGTAGGAGGTGGTCAGGTAGATCGGCGTGGCGCGGGCCCCGTATTGCGAATCGGGCACCTGGCCCGCGTGCAGGCTCAGGGTGTCGAAGCTGTAGCTCTTCGGCGCGGCCACGGTGGGGGAGCTATTCCGGCTCAGGCCGGAACGTCGGGATCGAGCATGCGCTCGATCAGGACCATGCGGTCTTTCAACAGCAGCTTGCGCTTCTTCAAGCGGCGCAGCAGCAACTGGTCTTTGGGTGGTGTGGCGAGGAGCCGTTCGATGGCCTCGTCAAGGTCACGGTGCTCGACGGAGAGTTCGTTGAGCCTGGCGCGCAGTGTTACCGGATCTTCTGTTTGCAGCATGGACGAATCTTATTCGTCGCGCCGGCGAATTTCAAGCCCAATCCCATATGCCGATTGCAGTTAACAAACAGCCTGATAAATGCTAGGCTTAGTTATTGTTTCACAAGAAGATATGAATCGATGCCAGATCGTCTGGGGCGCTTCGAGATTCGCCGCGAGCTCGGCAGAGGCGCGCAGAGCGTCGTCTATCTGGGCTTCGATCCGCATTTGCAGCGCGAGGTGGCGATCAAGACCCTGCACCTGGGTGGCTTCGGCGCTGACGCCGTGGCCAAGTCGGAGAGCGCCCGGCTGATGAGCGAGGCGCGGGCGGTGAGCCGTCTGCGCCATGCCAACATCGTACCCATCTTCGAGGCGGGCGAAGACAACGGCGACCCCTACCTGGTGTTCGAGTACGTAGACGGCAAGAGCCTCGACCAGCTGTTGCGCGCCGAAGGCGCCCAGGGGCCGGTGCGCGCCGCCGAGCTGATGCTGGCGGTGGCCGGCGCCCTGGTGGCGGCGCACGCGCAGGGCATCATCCACCGCGATCTGAAGCCTTCCAACATCCTGATCGATCAAGCCGGGCTGCCGCGGGTCATGGATTTTGGCATCAGCGTCGGTGTGGCCTCGAGTGAAGCGCAGGAGGCCTTGGTGACCCTGCTCGGCACCCCCGCCTACATGGCCCCGGAATACGTGGTCTCCGGCCTCATCAGCCCCGGTTGCGACGTCTATGCGGCGGGCCTGATTCTGCTCGAACTGCTCACCGGCCGGCGCGCCGTCGAAGGCAAGAGCGTGGCCGAGATCCTCAAGCGGGTGGCGACCTTGCCGCTGGCCCTGCCCAACGACATGGCGATCGACGAGCGCCTGGCCAGCATCATCCTCAAGGCCTGCGCCCGCGACCCGGGGGCGCGCTTCGCCGACGCGGGCCAGCTGCAGCAGGCGCTGGCCGCCTACCTCGGGGCGGACAAGGCCGAGCCACAAGCGGCAGGCGACTGGAACGACAAGAAGCAGAGCACGCTCGAATTCCTGCTGCGGCGCATGCGCCACAAGACCGATTTTCCGGCGCTGTCCGATTCGGTGGCGGCGATCAACCGGCTCACCGCCTCGGAAAAGGAGAGCATCAACAAGCTCTCCAACGCCATCCTCAAGGATTTCGGCCTGACCAACAAGATCCTGCGCCTGGTCAATTCCGCCTACTACCGTCAGGTCGGCGGCGGCAACATCAGCACCGTCTCGCGCGCCGCCATCGTGCTCGGCTTCGACGCCATACGCAATATCGCCATCACCGTGATGCTGTTCGAGCACCTGCAGAACAAGGGCAACGCCGCGCAGCTGAAGGAGGCCTTCCTGCGCGCCAACTTCGCCGGCCTCTTGGCGCGCGAGATGACCGGACACACCATGCCGCGCGACGGCGAGGAAGCCTTCATCTGCTCGCTCTTTTACGGTTTGGGGCGGCTGCTGGCGCAATACTATTTTCCCGAGGAGATGGAAGAGATCATCAAGGTGATGCAGCAGAAGCAGTGCAGCGACGACGCCGCCGCCGCCAAGGTGCTGGGCATCAGCTTCGAGGACCTCGGCGTCGGCATCGCGCGCAATTGGGGTTTCCCCCTGCCCATCGTCACCAGCATGCGCAAACTGCCGCCGGGACCGATCAAGAAGCCGGTGGTGCGCGAAGAGACCCTGCACGTCATGACGGGCTTTTCCAACGAAATGTGCGAGGCCATCGCCGGCTCGTCGCCCGACGACCGGCGCAAGGCGCTGGCCAGGATCAGCGAGCGCTTTGCCAACAGCCTGCAGTTCTCCGAACAGCAATTGCAGGACACGCTGGAGAAGTCCCTGGCCGACCTGACCCAGGTGGCGGGCATCCTGCGCGTCAATCTGAAGCAGAGCCCCTTCGTGCGCCAGGTCAAGGGCTGGACCGGCGAAGCCCAGGCGGCAGCCGCGGCGGGTTCCGACCTGCTCGACCAGACCATGGTCCTCGGCCGCGACGAGCAGCCGCCGGGCGGCGAGCTGGGCGAAGAACCGGCGGAGCAGGGCGCCGACGCCCAGTCGATCCTCGCCGCCGGCATCCAGGACATCAGCAACTCGCTGGTCGAGGACTTCAGCCTCAACGACATCCTGCGCATCACCCTCGAGACCATGTACCGGGCGATGGGCTTCACCC
>JAHFRE010000208.1 GCA_023258955.1 Sterolibacterium sp. | reverse complement strand
ACAAGTACACCGCGGTGGTCACGAAGAAGGAGATCGCGCTGGTGCGCAAGCCGATACGCGAGTTCATCGACGAGCTCGATCCGGCGCTGTTCTGGCAGATCCATCGCGCGGTGCTGGTGGCGGCCAAGGAGATCGCCAGCGTCAGCCGCGACGGCGAGCGCTTGCAGGTGCATTTGCGCAGCCGACCCGAGCGCCTCGAGGTCAGCAGGAGCTTCACCGGCCGCTTCCGGCAGATGTGACGGCACGTCGGCCGTCGCGACGGCAGGGTGCTGTATAAAGGCAGCTGCCGACATTTGAAGCTGGAAGGAAGGGCATGAACATCGAACTGACGCTCAACGAGACGCGCATCATCGCCTGTCTGATCGAGAAGGAGATCACCACCCCGGAGCAATACCCGCTGTCGCTCAACGCCCTGACCAACGCCTGCAACCAGAAGAGCAACCGCGATCCGGTGCTCGACCTCGACGATGCCCAGGTGCAGCAGCTGGTCGATGGCCTGATCAAGAAGTTCTACGTCAGCGAACACGGCGGTTACGGCAGCCGCGTCGCGAAGTTCCAGCATCGCTTCTGCAACACCAACTACGGCACGCTGAAATTCTCGCCGCAGGAACTGGCCATCGTCTGCGAGCTGTTCCTGCGTGGCCCGCAGACGCCTGGCGAGCTACGGTCCCGCGCCAGCCGGCTGTGCCGCTTCGCCGACGTCGGCGAGGTGGAGGCGGCGCTCGAGCAGCTCGCCCGGCGCGAGGACGGTCCCTACGTGGTGCGCCTGCCGCGCGAGCCGGGCAAGCGCGAATCGCGCTACGCCCACCTGTTCAGCGGCGAAGTGCGCGGCGCCGAGCCGGGCGCGGCGCTGGTCGACACCGGGCCCGCTCACGGCGACCGGCTGGAGCAGATCGAGCAGCGGCTGGCCGAGCTCGAAGCCGAGGTCGCGGCGCTGAAGCTGGGATCGGCCGGGACCGACGGCGTATAATACTAAAGTCATAGTTGGCCGTTGCACCTGGCGGCGTCGAGAGCCGTAGATAGCGATGAAGATTTTCTGGAAGCAGGGCGCGGGCGCGGGCGCGGCGCAAGAGGCCGCGTTCCCGCTGCTGCGCTACTTTACCACCACCAGCCTGGCGGCTTTCGTCATCGTCGCTGCCCTGCTCGGCTTAGTCTTCCGCCAACTGACGATCGGTGGCCTGATCGACGGCTACGAGAACGAGCACGTCAATCTCGCGCGGCTGATCTCCAACCAGCTGTGGGCGAGCGACTTCGGTCCCTTCGTCGCGGCGATGGACGGCCGATCGGTGGCGGAGCTCAAGGCGGCGCCGCAAATTCCCGTGCTGCAGGGCAAGGTGCGGACCATGCTCGCCGGCACCAGCATCTTCAAGGTCAAGGTCTACGGCCCGAGCGGGATGACGCTGTTCTCGACCGAGTCGCGCCAGATCGGCGAGGACAAGAGCGGCAACGCCGCGGTGATCGCCGGGCTCCAGGGTCGGACTAGCTCCGAGCTGTCGCACAAGGACAGTTTCAGTTCCTTCGAAGGCGAGGTGCAGAATCGCGACTTGGTGGAGACCTACGTGCCGCGCTTCGATCCGGCCAGCCATCGGGTCACCGGGGTGTTCGAGATCTACGGCGACGCCACCGACATCCTTGCCGAGATCGCCGTCAAACAGCAGGTCATCGGCGCCGCCGTGGTCGGCATACTGGCCCTGCTCTACGCGCTGCTGTTCGTGATCGTCAACCGCGCCCAGCGCCTGATCGAGCGCCAGAACCGCGAACGGGAGCTGGCCCAGGAGGCGCTGCGCGCCAGCGAGGAGCGCTGGAAGTTTGCGCTCGAAGGCGCCGGCGCCGGTGTCTGGGACCGCAACCTGCTGACCGGGGAGGTGGTCTTCTCGAAGCGCTACAAGGAAATCTACGGCTTCGGCGCCGACGAGCTGGACGACCGACGCGAATCCTGGGACGCGCGCGTCCATCCGGACGATCTGGCCGAGGCGGTGCGCCAGCGCGAAGCCTATTTCGCCGGCGAGAGCGAGGCCTACGCCAGCGAGCGGCGCATGCAGTGCAAGGACGGCAGCTGGAAGTGGGTGCTCTCCCGCGGCATCGTCGTCGCCATGGACGAACGGGGCAGGCCCTCGCGCATGATCGGCACGCACACCGACGTAACCGAGCGCCACGAACGCGAACAGGCGTTGCGACTGGCCGCCACGGTGTTCGAGATCGTCGACGAGGCGGTCGTCGTGACCGATCTCAACAACCGCATCGTCTCGGTCAATCCAGCGTTCACGGCGATCACCGGCTACGCGCCGGAAGAGGTGGTCGGCAAGAATCCCAAACTGCTCGCCTCGGGCAGCCATTCGCCGGTGTTCTACCAAGCCATGTGGCGGGCGCTGGCCGAAAGCGGCAGCTGGCGTGGCGAGATCTGGAATCGCGCCAAGAGCGGCAAGGTCTACGTCGAGTGGCTGGCGATCAAGCAGGTGCGCGACGAACAGGGCGAAGCCAGCCACTACGTGGCGGTGTTCTCGGACATCAGCGAGCGCAAGGCGGCCGAAGAGCGGATGCAGCAGCTCGCCCACTACGACGCGCTTACCGGCCTGCCCAACCGCACCCTGTTCCACGACCGCCTGCAGCAGTCCCTGGCCAAGGCCAAGCGCGACAAGACCTGTTTGGCGCTGATGTTCATCGACCTCGACGAGTTCAAGCCGATCAACGATAGCCTCGGCCATCACGTCGGCGATCTGCTGCTGAAGGAAGTGGCCAGGCGCCTGCTCGATTGCCTGCGCCGCGAGTCCGACACGGTGGGTCGCCTCGGTGGCGACGAGTTCGTCGTGATACTCCCCGACATGGAAACACTGGCCGATGCCACCCGGGTGGCCGAGAAGATCCTCGAAGCGCTGGCCCGGCCTTGCGAATTGGCCGGTCGCAGCGTCGGTGTTTCGGCGAGCATCGGCATCGCCGCCTACCCGGAACACGGCGCCGACGACAAGCAGCTGCTGAAGAGCGCCGACGCCGCGATGTATCAGGCCAAGCAGGCGGGTCGCAACCGCTACGCGCTCTACGGCTGATTGCGGTAGGGGAGGTGTTGCGTCATCTCTGCCTGATAGTCCTGCATGGCCGCGTCTTCGCGGCGCAGGAAATCCGCCACGGCCTCGCGCATGCGCCCGTCGGCGATCCAGAACGCCGACCAGGTCGGCACCGGTTCGAAGCCGCGCGCTAGCTTGTGCTCGCCCTGCGCCCCGGGTTCGAAGCGCTGCAGACCCTGTTCGATCGCGTACGCTATGCCCCGGTAATAGCACAGCTCGAAGTGCAGGCCGGGGCAGTCGACGTCGGCGCCCCAGTGGCGGCCGTAGAGCGCTTGGTCGTCGCGGTAGCAGATCGATGACGCCACCGCACTATCGCCCTGCCAGGCGACGAACACCACCATGCGGCGGCCGAGTCCCTGGCCCACGCGGGTGAAGAACTCGCGGCTGAAGGCAGGATGATTGCCGTAGCGGCGGAAGGTGTCGCGATAGTGGCGGTGGATGTCGGCCCACAACGAGGCGTCGATCTGGTCGCCGTGCAGGGCCTCGATGCGCAGGCCGGCCTCGGCCACCGCGCGTCGCTCGCGTTTGAGCTTCTTGCGCTTGTCGGCGGTGAAGCCTTCGAGAAAGTCGGCGAAGTCGCGGTAAGCGCGGTTGATCCAGTGAAACTGGACGCCGCGGCGCTCGAGCAGTCCGGCCTGGGCCAGCAGGGGGCGCTCGGCTTCGCGCAGAAACAGGCACTGCCAGGAGGAGGCGCCGAGCTCTGCCACCAGTTCGATGACCGCGGCGAGCAGCGCCGCCTGTTCAGTGCCGTCGGCCGTCGTCGCCAGCAGGCGCGGCCCCGGAGAGGGGGTGAACGGCACGCCCGTGACCAGCTTCGGGTAGTAGGCGAGCCCGGCCCGCGACCAGGCGGATGCCCAATTCCAGTCGCGCGAGAAGTCACCGAAGGAATGGCTGCGCCGATAGAGCGGCAACAGGCCGCTGAGCTGGCCCGCGTCGTCGCGCAGGCAAAGATGCATCGGCTGCCAGCCCATCGCCTCGTCAGCGGCGCCGCAGGCTTCCGCGGCAGCGAGGAACTCGCGGCTGACGAAGGGATCGTCGCCGCTCGCCAGGCGCTGCCATTGGACGGCGGGCAGCTCCGCGGCGTGGCCGAGCAGGGACGCGCGCACCGAGGCCCGGCTCAGGCTGCGAGGCGCACCGCGACGTACATGAGGGAGGCGCCGGTGCAGGTGAGGGCGATCAGCCCGAGAGCGGCGCTGGGACGGGCCCGCGAATGGGCTTCGGGCAGGATGTCGGCGGCGGCGATGTAGAGCAGGAAGCCGGCGAAGAATCCCAGGTAGAGCATCAGGCTGGCCGGCGGCAGACGAAATGCCAGAGTCGAGGCCGCGCCTGCCACCGGTGCTGCGGCGTCCGCAGCGAGCATCAGCAGCGAACGCTTCTTGGTGTTGCCGTGCATCAGCATCAGGCTCACGGTGTTGAGCCCGTCGCAGAAGTCGTGGGCGATGACGGCGACGGCGACGGTCACGCCGACCGCGGTGGATATCTGGAAGGACAGACCGATGCCGACACCGTCCATGAAGCTGTGACCGACCAGGGCGACGGCCGACATCAGTCCCAGGCGCGGGTGCTGGTGGACGGCGTAGTCCTCTTCGTGCGCCTGGTGCACCAGGGCAAACTTCTCCATGCCGTGAAACAGCAGGAAACCTGCCAGCAGCGCCACCATTGCCGCCGTGGCATCGACAGCGTGCGCTGCGGCGAGGCTGAAGATTTCCGGCAGCAGGTCGAAGGCCACCACCCCGAGCAAGACGCCGGCGGCGAAGCCCAGGATCAGGTGCAGCCGATCGTGATAGCGCAGCGCGAACAGCCCGCCGACGGTGGTGGACAGCAGGCTGGCGCAGGACAGCAGGAGGGCGTTCATGCAGCGATTGTAACAAGGACGCCGCGCAGGCCCGCCACAAATGCCGAGCCCGCTGGTCGCGGGCTCGGCTTGGAAGCGGCTACTTCAGAGGCGCTATGGGTATGACGCCGGGGAAGACGTAGGCCTGCAGCATGGCGATGACACCGATCACCGCGGCGCCGGCCAGGGAGTGCCACCAGAGGGTGCGGAAGATCGGTCCCAGGGCGTGCGAGCGCTCATGCGGATCGTCGTAGCAGGCAGCGCAGGCGACCATGATTGACTGGGCGTCGATCATCTTGCCCATGACGCCGCCGGTGGAGTTGGTGGCCACGACCAGGATCTCGTTCAAGTGCAATTGCTGCGCCGTGATCCGCTGCAGGCTGCCGAAGAGGGCGTTGGAGGCGGTGTCCGAGCCGGTCAGGAAGACCCCCAGCCAACCCAGGTAGGCGGCGAAGAAGGGATACCACATGCCGGCGCCGGTGAAGGCCAGACCGAGCACCGCGTCGGTGCCCGAATAGCGCGTCAGGAAGCCCAGACCCAGCACCTGGCCGATGACCAGCACCGGGATCTTCATCCGCTGCATGGTGGCGAGGAAGCTCTCCTTCCACTGCGCTGCCGAGAGCTTGAGCACCAGGCCGGAGAGCAGGGCGGCGACGAAGACGCCGGTGCCGGCGGCGGACAGCCAGTTGATGACGAAGCGCGCTGCCTCCGGCTTGGCGCCGACCAGAGCCACCGGCGGCATGCGCTGCACCATGTTGTGCAGCGCCGGCATGTCCCAACCGGGCAGCGACAGCGTGCCGCCGAACTTGGAGCCGAGCAGGGTGGTGCTGAAGGTGACGGTGGAGAAGAGATTGTTCAAGGTCTTTTTCCACTCGGGCATGCCCCAGGTGGCGCAACAGAGGATCAGGATGATCCAGGGCAGCCAGGCGTAGAAGGTCTCGCCGGCGCTGTAGGGATACTTCCAGCCGGTCGCCTCGCCGCTCGCCGCCGCCGGATCCTTGCCCGCCTTGACCAGCGCCTCGCGCTCGGCCTTCAACAAGAAGCGCTTCTTCGGGTGCCAGACGAAGCGCAGGAACAGCGCTGTGCAGATCACCGAAAAGACACCGGAGACCACGTCGGTCATCAGGTGGAACTCGTTGGTGCCCGAGGCGAAGTACTGCATGATGGCGAAGGAACCGCCGGCGCAGAGCGCTGCCGGCCACACCTCGAAGGCTTCCTTCCAGGTGCCGCCTTCCATCTTGACGAAGGTCACCACCAGCCAGAAGGGCACCAGGATCGACACCCAGGGCAGTTGCCGGCCGGCCATGGCCGACAGCGTCACCTGGTCCAGGCCGCTGACCGCGGCCAGGGTGACGATGGGGGTGCCGATGGCGCCCCAGGCCACCGGCGCGGTGTTGGCCAGAAGGTTCAACACCGCCGACTGGAAGGGCTTGAAGCCCAGACCCACCATGACGGCACCGGCGATGGCCACCGGCGTGCCGAAGCCGGAGGTGCCCTCGATGATGGCGCCGAAGGAGAAGGCGATCAGCACGCACTGCAGGCGCCGGTCGAAGGAGATGTGCACGATCGATTCCTTGACGATCTCGAATTTGCCGCTGACCACGCTCATGGTGTACAGGAACATTGCCGCCAGGACGATCCAGATGATGCCGAGGAAGCCCGACAGGGTGCCCAGGGCGAAGGCCGAGACGGCCGACGCGAGCGGCATGCCGAAGGCCAGGCAGGAGACCAGGAAGGCGGCGATGACGCCGTAGAAGGCGGCGTAGGGCGCGGCGATGCCGAGGTGACGCACCCCGTTCTGGTCGCGGTGCGCGTGCAGGGCGATGAAGTAGAGCAGCACGGCGATCGGAATCGCCGCGACGATGGTCGACAGCACGACGTTGCCCATCGGATCATAGCTTTGCTGGTACATGAGACCCCCTTTT
>JAHFRE010000207.1 GCA_023258955.1 Sterolibacterium sp. | reverse complement strand
TCGTCCTGGCACTCGACCACCAGGCCGGTGGGCAGGTGGGTGATGCGCACCGCCGAGTCGGTCTTGTTGATGTGCTGGCCGCCGGCGCCGGAGGCGCGATAGGTGTCGATGCGCAGCTCCGCCGAATTGATCACCACCTCGCCCAGGGCGTCGGCCTCGGGCAAGACGGCGACGGTGCAGGCCGAGGTGTGGATGCGGCCCTGGGTCTCGGTCGCCGGGACGCGCTGGACGCGGTGACCACCCGACTCGAACTTGAGCCGCGAGTAGGCGCCCGATCCGATCACCCGCGCGATCACCTCCTTGTAACCGCCCACCTCCGACTCGCTGGCGGAGATCACCTCGACCTTCCAGCGCTGCCGCTCGGCGTAGCGCGTGTACATGCGGAACAGATCGCCGGCAAACAGCGCCGACTCGTCACCGCCGGTGCCGGCGCGAATTTCCAGGAACAGGTTGCGCTCGTCGTTGGGGTCGGTGGGCAGCAGCGCCGCCTGCAGTTCCTCTTCGGAGCGCAACATCTGCGCCTGCGCCAAGACGATCTCCTCCTCGGCCAGGGCCTTCATGTCGGCCTCGTCGAGCATGGCACGGGCTTCGGCGACCCGGCTCTCGGCGCGGCAATAGTCGGCGTAGAGCTGGGTCACCGGTTCGAGCTCGGCGCGCTCGCGCGACAGCTTGCGGAAGTTGTCCATGTCGCGCGCCGTATCCTCGCCGGCCAGCAGGCGATCGACATCCTCGAGCCGCTGGGCGAGTTGCTCAAATTTGTGGCGCAGACTCTGTTTCATGATGGCGCACGCCGTCGCGGTCCGCCGCCAACGGCGAACCCGGCAGCTAGCTACTCTCCGGGGTGCAGGTGGTAGATGCGCGCGATCAGGCGGGACAGGTCGGCGCGCTCGTTGCCATCGACCTGGTTCAGGGCGTTGGTCGGGGGGTGCATGAGTTTGTTGGTCAGGCCAAGGGACAGCGCCTCGAGCACGGCCAGCGGATCATCGCCACGCGCGAGCAGCTTCTGCGCGTGCGCCAGCTCGTGGCGCCGGGCGCGCTCGGCGCTGTCGCGCAGCGCCCTGATCGTCGGCACCGTCTCGCGCGCATCGACCCAATGCAGAAAGCTGTCGACGCTGGCGTCGATGATGGCCTCGGCCTCGACCACCGACGCCTGGCGCGATTCGAGCCCGGCTTCGACGATCTGCGCCAGGTCGTCGATGGTGTACAGGAAGACGTCGTCGAGCTCGCCGATCTCGGCTTCGATATCGCGCGGCACCGCCAGGTCGACCATCACCATGGGACGCCGGCGACGCGCCTTCAGAGCGCTCTCGACCATCCCTAAGCCGATGATGGGCAGCGGACTGGCGGTGCAGGAGACGACGATGTCGTAGTGCGGCAGGCGACTGCCTACCTCGTCGAGGCTCAGGGTGTCGGCCGAGAAGCGCGCCGCCAGTCCCTCGGCCCGTTCCCGGGTGCGGTTGGCGATGCTGATCTGGCGCGGCTGCTGTCCGGCGAAGTGGGCGGCGCACAGCTCGATCATCTCGCCGGCACCGATGAACAGGATGCGCTGCTCGTTCAAGCTCTCGAAGATGCGCGCCGACAGGTGCACCGCCGCCGCCGCCATCGAGACCGTGTTGGCGCCGATGGCGGTGGTCGAACGCACCTCCTTGGCGACGGCGAAGCTGCGCTGGAACAGCTTCGACAGCAGGGTGCCGAGCGTACCCGCCTCCCCCGCCGAACGCTCCGCCTGCTTCATCTGGCCGAGTATCTGTGGCTCGCCGAGAACCATCGAATCGAGGCCGCTGGCGACACGGAACATGTGGCGCACGGCATCGCGCTGGGGAAAGGTGTAGAGATAGGGGCTGATCTTCTCGGCGGGCAGCGCGTGGTATTCGGCCAGCCACTCACCCGCGGCACCGGGGTGTTCGCCGGCGCAATAGAGTTCGGTCCGGTTGCAGGTCGACAGGATCGCCGCTTCGCGCACCAGTTTGGCCCGCATCAGGTCGTTCAAGGCCTCGGGCAGCCGCTCCGGCTGAAACGCCACTTGCTCGCGCACGGCGAGCGGCGCGGTATGGTGGTTGATGCCGAGAGCGAACAATTGCATGGGCGCACGCCGCGGGGGAGACGACCGCTGATTATAACATCGGCCCCGCGACAGCCCTGGCGGGCGGCTCAGAAGCGCAGGGCGACGATCATCGACTCGACCTCGTCGGCCGATTCCTTGAGGATGCCGGAGAGGGTGTCGGCGCCGATCACCATGTCGATGTCGGTATGCCTGCCGCGCCCGCCCTTGACGATCATTTCGCGCAGCGGCGAGCGCACCGGTGCCAGCGAATCGGCGAGCAGCAGCGTGTCGCCCAGGCTGGCCGGGGGTAGCGCCATATAGCCGCGCCACAGCACTCCGATCGCCTCGACCACCTTGTCCGGCACCGACAGCTTCTTCAGCACCGCCGCACCGACAGCGCCGTTGCCTTCGGCGGTCGCCTCCTCCTCGCCCTCGTCCTCGTCACCGCCGCCGTCGACCGTTTCTAGCACCGGTTCATCAACCAGCAGACAGGGGTAGTCGCCGGCCCGCGACAGCAGATAAAAGGCGCCGACCTCGTGCACCACACCGGCGAAGATGGCCGTCTCCGGATCCTGTTTGGTGACGCGCCGCGCCAGCACGTGGGCCAGCGCGGCGACGTGGGCGCTGTGCTCCCAAAGTTGATCGGCGAGCAGACGATGCCGCGGATTGGTCGACACCCCGGCCAATTGCCGCGCCACGACCGCGGTGGCCAGCGCCCGGATCATGCGGAAGCCCAGCCGCTGTACGGCGATGCGCACCTCGGTGACGGCCCGGCCGGAACGGTTGAAAGCCACCGAATTGGCCAGCGCCACGACGCGCGCCGCGAGCAGCGGCTCGGTCTGCACCAGACGCCCGGCCGCCTCGATGTGGCAATCGGGATCGTCGAGGGCGCGCTGCACACGCAGCGCGACTTCGGCGCTGGTCGGAAAGGCGATGTCGCCCGCAGCCGCCTCGGCTGCGATGGATTTCAAGGCTTCGCGTCTGTCCATCGAAAGCTCGCCCCGCGCAATAGTTCGGCAATAGCGATTTTACTGGTTCTACATCCTATAATGCGCGAACTTCGCTGCAGAACGAGGAACCATCATGAATGACTCGGACGACCGGCGCCACTTCTGGCGCGCCCATTTCCGCGGCGAGGCCAGCCTGGAGCAGGAGGACCGCACCCTACCCTGCCGGCTCGACGACATTTCGCTCAAGGGGGCGCTGTTGGAAATGGAGACCACCACCCCGGTCAGCAAGGGTGGTCAAGCCCTGTTGTTGCTCGAACTGGCTTCCGGCACGGCGATCTCGATGCAGGTGACGATCGTCCACGTCGAAGGCCAGCAGGTGGGAGTGCGCTGCGACAGCATCGACATCGACAGCCTCACCCACCTGCGGCGCATGATAGAACTCAACGCTGGCGACACCAAGGTGTTCGAACGAGACCTGTCCGCCCTGCTGCGCGATCATCGCGCCGACGCTTGAGCAATCGGGCCGCGGCCCGCGCAGGCTCACTGGCGCTGTTTCTCTTCCTTTTTCTGTTTCTTCTCCGCCTTTTTTTCCTTCAGGCTCTTGGCCGGCGCCTTTTTCGCTTCCTTCTTCGTATCCTGCGACTTGCTCATGGCATCCTCCTGGTCGGAGCAACCGGCTCGCTGCCGGCCGCCCATTCATCATAAGCTTTTCCGTCGCCAGCGCCAAACGCCGGCTCAGCGCACCCCAGCCCGCTGCAGGAAATTGCCGAAATGGGTGTCGCTCTTGGCGATGTGGTTGATCTTCCAGTCGACCAGCACCAACTGGATGTGGAACAGCAGGTAGAGCGGATCCGCGCCGGTCGCTTCGATTTCGCGGCGCATTTCGCCGAACAGGCGGCGGAAGGTGTTGTGCTGGGCCCGGTGCTCGCGCGCGAAGGGATAGGCGTGGCGCAGCATCCGCTCCTCTTCGGCGCCGAAGTGCCGTTCCATGCAGGTCTCGATGCGGTCTAGCAGCTGGGCGACGCGGGTATCGCCGTTGCCGATCTGTCGGGCGAGCTCGGCGATGGTGGCCAACAGTTCGCGGTGTTCGGCATCGATATCGGCGACGCCGACCGAGAACTCCGGACGCCAGGCGATCTGCGCGTCGATGCGGCTGGCCGGCGCGCCGTGCGTCGCGCCGTCTGTGCCCTGGCAACGCTCGAGGTAGACGCGAATCGCGGTGTCGCCTGCCGAACGCTCAAGGCAGGCCTGCAGCAGCGGCTCGGCCAACTCGGAGCGCCCCATGTGGTAGTAGGCGAGCGCCCGCTCGAAGTCGTCGCGAGTCTCCTGTTTGTGTTCGCGCATTTGATCGCTGTCGGCGTCGAACACCTCGTAGACCGATTGCGCCTGATAGCGGCCCTTGATCGTCACCCGGTCGAGAAAGCGGATGCAATAGACGGCGGGGTCTTCCAGCGCGTGCAGGGTGTGGGCGCTGATCACCAGGGGCGTCGAGTAGCTCTTGGTCAGGCCCTCCAGACGCGAGGCGAGGTTCACCGCATCGCCGATGACGGTGCTGTCCATGCGGTTGTGGCCACCCACCGTGCCCATCATCACCAAGCCGGTATTGACGCCGATGCCGATGCGTATCTGGGCGTAGCCGGCGCGGGCGCGGCCCTGGTTGTAGATCGCCAGTTGCCTCAGCATATCGACGCCGGCGCGCACGCCATCGTCGGCCGCACCGGCGAACAGCGCCATGATGCCGTCGCCGATGTATTTGTCGATGATGCCGCGATTGCGCGCGACCACCGGCTCCATGGTGCTCAAGTAGGAGTTGATGAAGCGGAAGTTCTCCGCCGGCAGGATCGATTCCGACAGCGCCGTGAAATCGCGGATGTCGGAAAACAGCAGGGTCATCTCCTGTTCGACGTTGTCGCCGAGCTTGACATCGACGATGCTCGGGCGCCCGAGCAGTTGCAGGAACTGACGCGGCACGAAGCGCCCGTAGGCGATTTCGGTTTCGGTCAATTCGGTCGCAGCACTGGTCGGCGCGTCGGTATCGCTCATCTATCCGGTCGGTTTGCAGGCCAGGTTCGGCTGGCCGATTGCCCGAGATTCTAGCCGACGTCGTTGTTCCTTGGGCTGGGAATAGCGCCCTGCCGCGGGCCGGCGCCGCCAATTTGGGGGGGTGCGACCGGCGCATTCCCGCTCAAGCTGCCGCAATTGGTGTAAATTCGCGCTGGTCGCCTGCGCAAAGGCGTTGCTGCGCGGCATCTTCCCGCGCAGCGGTGGAAAGGCAAGCATGGATCTGCGCTCCAAGAGCGGATTGCTCATCGACGACATGGCGGAAATGCGCACCACGGTGCGCATCCAGTTGGCCAACGCCGGTCTGGAGAAGTGCGACCAGGCGCGCAACATCAAGGAGGCGATCGAAAAGCTGACGGCCAATCGCTACGACCTGATCGTCTGCGACTACAACCTCGGCCAGGGCGCCGACGGCCAGCAGTTCCTCGAACTGGTTCGGCGCAAGCGGCTGCTGCCGATGTCCACCGCCTTTCTCATGATCACCGGCGAGACAGGCTACCAGCAGGTGTCCACCGCGGCGGAAATGAGCCCCGACGATTACCTGCTCAAGCCCTTCACCGCGGAGACGCTGAACACTCGCCTGTTGCGCATCCTCGAGAACAAGGAAGCGCTGAAGTCGATCTACCAGGAGATGGGAGAGCGCGGCGATCGCGACAAGGCGCTCGCCGCCTGCGAGGCCCTGCTGGCGCAAAAGACGCGCTACGCGCTGGAAGTGGTGCGAATCAAGGGCGAGTTGTTGCTGGGACTGGGACGGGCAGACGAGGCCCTGGCGCTGTACCAGGAGGTGCTCGAGCAGCGCGCGACGCCGTGGGCAGAGGTCGGGCGGGCGCAGGCGCTGATCGCCAAGGGCGACGACGAGGCGGCGATCAGCGAATTGCGGCGGGTGCTCGAGGCCTACCCGAACTACCTGGCGGCCTACGACTCGCTGGCGAGCCTGCTGGGCAAGAAGGACAAGGCAGGGGCGCAGGCGGTGGTCGAGCGGGCGCTGAAGGTGTCGGCGTCCACCCAACGCCAGCGCAGCCTCGGCGCGCTGGCGCTCGACAACGGCGACTTTGCGCGCGCCGAGGGCGCCTTCCGCATCGCCGTCGACCGCGACCGCACCGGCTTTTTCAAGAGCCACGACGATTATGCCGGACTTGCCAAGAGTTGCGCCGAACAAGGCAAGACCAAGGAGGCCCTGGCGGCGGCGAAAGATATGGCACAGAACTTCACCGCCTCGCCAACCCTGGCCGCGAGGCAGGCGGCGCTGGAGAGCCAGATCCACCTGCGCGCTGGCAACCCCGCAGATGCAGCGGCGGCACTCGGGCGGGCACTGGCCTTGCAGAAGACCAGCGGTCTGGATGTCGCCGCCTCGCTGGAGATCGCGCAGGCCTGCTTCGCCGGCGGCAATCCCGACGAGGCGAAGCGGATCATCCAGGCGGTGGCGGAGGACCACCACGAGAACGACCAAGTCCTCGACCAGGCGCGCAAGGTCTTCGCCACCGCAGGCTACAAGGAGGAAGGCGTCGCCTTCCTCGACATGACCTACAAACGCATGGTGCGCCTCAACAACGATGCCGTATCGCTGGCCAAGTCCGGCGAACTGGAACAGGCGATCAGCATGTTGACCGAAGCCGCCGACCGGCTGCGCAACAACGCGCAGATCGCCATCAACGCGGCGCAGGCGCTGCTGATGCGGGTGCAGCTCAAGGGCATGGATCTGCAGTTGGTGACGCAGGCGCACCGCTACCTGTCGCAAGCCTACCAAGCCAACGCCGAGCACCCCAA
>JAHFRE010000206.1 GCA_023258955.1 Sterolibacterium sp. | reverse complement strand
TGGCAGATCGGCGCCAACGACCAGGCCAAGACCGCCGCCGAGTACCGGCCGCTGTTGATCCGCTATGTCAATGGCGCCGCGGTGCGCCTGGGCGACCTGGGCGAGGTGATCGACTCGGTGCAGGACGTGCGCAACTACGGTGCCGCCAACGGTCGCCCCTCGGTGCTCTTGATCCTCAACCGGCAACCGGGGGCGAACATCATCACCACGGTAGACCGGGTGCGCGAACTGCTGCCGCGCCTGCGCCTGATGATCCCCGCCGCCATCGAGCTCGAGGTGGTGCTCGACCGCACGCCGACCATCCGCGGCTCACTGCGCGAGGTCGAGCGCACGCTTTTGATCTCGGTGGCTCTGGTGATCATGGTAGTGTTCCTGTTCCTGCGCCGGGTGCGCGCCGCCATCATCCCCAGCGTCGCCGTGCCGGTGTCCCTGATCGGCACCTTCGGCGTCATGTACCTGTGCGGCTACAGCGTGGACAACCTGTCGCTGATGGCGATGACGGTGGCCACCGGTTTCGTGGTCGACGATGCGATCGTGGTCCTGGAGAACATCGTCCGCCACTTGGAGAGCGGCAAGACGCCGGTCGAAGCGGCGCTGGCCGGCGCGCGCGAGATCGGCTTCACGGTGATCTCGATCAGCCTGTCGCTGATCGCGGTGTTCATCCCGATCCTGATGATGGGCGGCATCGTCGGCCGCCTCTTCCGCGAATTCGCGGTGACCCTGTCGGCGGCCATCCTGGTGTCGATGGTGGTCTCGCTGACGACCACGCCGATGATGGCCGCCCACCTGCTGCGCGCCGAACGGCCACGGCCAGCGCCGGGGCGCTTCGCCACACTGGCGCGCTGGAGCAGCCGCCTGTTGCGCCGTCTCAAGCGCGGCTACCGCCGCAGCCTGTCCTGGTCGCTGCGCCACGGCACCATCATCCTGCTCATGCTCGCCGCCACCATCGCCTTGAACGTCTGGCTGTACACGGTGATCAGCAAGGGCTTCTTCCCGCAGCAGGACACCGGCCGCATCATGGGCAACATCCAGGCCGACCAGAGCATCTCCTTCCAGGCCATGGAGCCCAAGCTGAGGACCTTCATGGCGATCGTCGGCGCCGACCCGGCGGTGGAGACGGTCATCGGCTTCACCGGCGGCAGCCAACGCAACACGGGCAATATGTTCATCGGCTTGAAGCCGCTGTCCGAACGCAGGATCTCGATCGATCAGGTGGTGGCGCGCCTGCGCGGCCGGCTCGCGCACGAGCCGGGGGCCAACCTGTTCCTGGTACCGGCGCAGGACGTGCGCATCGGCGGCCGACCCTCCAACGCCCAGTACCAATACACGCTGCAGGCCGACGATCTGGCCGACCTGCGCCAGTGGGAGCCGCGCATCAAGCAGGCGCTGGCGCAGCTGCCCGATCTGGTCGACGTGAACACCGACCAGCAGGACAAGGGCCTGCAGACCTCGCTGGTGATCGACCGCGACGCCGCCTCGCGCTTGGGCCTCAGTCTGGCCAACATCGACACCACCTTGAACGACGCCTTCGGTCAGCGCCAGGTTTCGACCATCTACAACCCGCTCAACCAGTACCGGGTGGTCATGGAACTGGCCACCCCCTACCTGCAGGATCCGGAGACCCTGAAGTCGATCTGGTTCAGGAACGCCGCCGGCGTCATCATCCCCCTGTCGGCCTTCGCGCACCTGGAGGCCACCAACACACCGCTGGCGGTGAACCACCAGGGCGGCTTTCCAGCGTCGACCATCAGCTTCAACCTGCCCATCGGCGTCTCCCTCGGGCAGGCGGCGAACGCCATCTCGCGCGCCATGGCCGAGCAGGGTGTGCCCGCCTCGATCCAGGGCAGCTTCCAGGGCACGGCCAAGGCCTTCCAGTCCTCGCTCGCCAGCCAGCCGCTGCTGATCCTGGCGGCGCTGGTGTCGATCTACATCGTGCTCGGGGTGCTCTACGAGAGCCTGATCCATCCGCTGACCATCATCTCCACCCTGCCCTCCGCGGGGGTCGGCGCGCTGCTGGCGTTGATGGCGTTCAAGACCGAGTTCTCGGTCATCGCCCTGATCGGCGTGATCCTCTTGATCGGCATCGTCAAGAAGAACGCCATCATGATGATCGACTTCGCCATCGCCCAGCAGCGCACCAGAAACATCGCCGCCGCGCCGGCCATCTTCCGCGCCGGCCTGCTGCGCTTCCGCCCGATCATGATGACCACGACAGCGGCGGTCTGCGGCGCCATTCCCCTGGCCCTGGGCAGCGGCGACGGCGCCGAGATGCGCAATCCGCTCGGCATCGCCATCGTCGGCGGCCTGATCTTCAGCCAGATGCTGACCCTCTATACGACGCCGGTCATCTACATCGCCCTCGACCGCTTCACCCGCCGCCACGAGCTGGCGTCGGCGCTGGTCGAGGCGGAACCCCACACCGCATGAGGAGAGCCGCCGTGCATGAAAGACTGTTGCTGCCGCTGCTCGCTTGCCTGGCTGCCTGCACGCCGGGACCCGACTACGTGAAACCGACCGTCGAGACAACGCCGGCCTTCAAAGAGGCGGGCGACTGGAAGCCGGCCGCGGCCAAGGAATTCAGCGTCGACGAGAGATGGTGGCAGGTGCTCGGTGATCCGCAGTTGGACGGTCTCGAAGAGCGGCTGGCGGTCGACAACCAGAACCTCAAGCTGGCCGAAGCACAGTACCGCGCCGCCCGCGCCAGCCTCGACAGCCTGCGCTCGGGCCTCTATCCCAACGTCTCCGCCGGCTTCGCCAAGACCCGCGCCGACAACGCCACGGGTTCGGGCTTCGCGAGCAGCTATTCGGCCAACGCCAGCCTGGCCTGGGAGATCGATCTCTGGGGCCGGATACGCCGCGGCATCGACAGCGGCGCAGCCAAACTCGAGGCGAGCAACGCCGATCTGGCGGCGGCGCGTCTTTCGATCCAGGCGACGCTGGCCCAGACCTACACCCAGCTGCGCGCCATCGACCTGCAACTGGGTCTGCTGGGGCGGACCACGGCGGCCTACGGGCGCTTCCTCGAAATGACGCGCAATCGGCTCAAGGCCGGCGTCGCCAGCCCGCTCGACGTGGCCCAGGCCGAGACCCAGCTGGCATCGGCGCAGGCGCAGGAGATCGATCTGGCCAACCAGCGGGCGCAGACCGAACACGCGCTGGCGGTGCTGATCGGCAAGCCACCGGCGGCGCTGGCGCTGCCGGCGCAAGCGAGCCTGCCGACGCTGCCGGCGACGCCGCCATTGCTACCCTCGACGCTGCTGGAGAACCGCCCCGACATCATCGCCGCCGAACGACGGGTGGCGGCCGCCAACGCCCAGATCGGCGTGGCCAGCGCCGCCTGGTTTCCGGTGCTCGATCTGGGCGGCACCCTGGGCTATCGCAATGCCTCGTTGGCGAAGCTCTTCGACCTGCCCAGCCGCTTTTGGTCGTTCGGACCGTCGCTGGCGATGACGCTGGTCGACGGTGGTGCGCGCAGCGCCGCCGTCGACCTGGCGCAGGCCGGCTTTGATCAGACCGTCGCCAGCTACCGACAGACCGTGCTCACCGCCTTCCAGGAGGTCGAAGACAATCTCGCCGCCAGCCGTCTGCTGGCGCAGGAAGCCGAGGCACAGGGGCGGGCCCTGGCCGCGGCCAAACGGGCGCGACAGATCGCCGAGCAGCAATACCTCGCCGGCACCATCAGCGCGCTCAACGTGGTCACGGCCCAGGCCGCCGAACTGTCGACGGAAGTCGCCGCCATCGGCATCGCCAGTCGCAGGTTGCAGGCGGCGATCCAGCTGCACAAGAACGCCGCCGGGCGGCTGCCGGACTCCGCCGGCAAGTAGTCCGTAGCAGGTGCTGGCACGTAGGAGGTGCTGGCACGTAGCAGGTGCTGGCACGTAGCAGGTGCTGGCACGTAGCAGGTGCTGGCACGCAGCAGGTGCTAGCACGCCTCGTCCCGACCCAGGCGGATCACCCGCAGGATGAGGCGCACAGCGAAGGTGTAGATCCCGTACTTGCACAGCTTGCCCGTGAATATCGCCGCTGCGATCAGCGCCAGCGGCGTCTTGGCCAGCGCCAGGATCAACAGCGGCGGCACCTCCGGCACGGGCAGGGCGGCGATGGCGGCCAGCGCCAGGCTGCCGTAAGCGGTGATCCAGCGCTCAGCCCACAACCACTGCGCCGAGTGTTCGAGGCCGGGAAAGTATTGCGCGATCAGGTGCCCGCCCAGCGACTGGACGGCGAGCGCCAGCAGCGTGGCACCGCTCGCCGCACCGACGCACGCCGCCAGGTAGGTGGACAGCCAGCGGTCGGGTGCGATGACCACGGCGGCGACCAGGACCGGACCGTAGGGATAGAGGCCGGTGCCGGCCGAAACCACGGCGAGGATGGCGACCAGGGCCGGGTAGGCGAAGGACAGGCGCGACCGGTGCAGCGCGCTGTGCCATTGCGGCCGCGGTCCTTCCTGCGCCGCTCCCTCCTCCCGGTGAAAGCGCTCGACCAGCGAGTGCAGCCCGCTGCGTCGGAGCAGCGCATCCAGCCACGGTCGCTGCGGCGAATCGTTGCTCATTCGGCGCCCCCCGCCGCGTCTTCAGGCGTGGGGCAGGGGCGGACGGCGGTAATCCTTGCTCACCTCGCGGCATATCCGCCGCCAGGCCAGGAAATTGCACCCGAAGAAGGTCAGCGCCAGGATCGCGACGACCCAAGGGTGACCGACTATTCTTGCGATGATGTCTGCGATGTCCATGTGTCGCAGCCAGTGTAGCCAATTTTCCCGATCAGTGCAGCAGCCGCGCGGGGTGCGCCTCTTCGCTCGCCACCGCCGTGGGCCGCCACAGATCGAGGCGCCAGTCGCTCGTCGCCAGGGTCTCGTCGAGCAAGCGGATCAGGCCGTAGAGGCTGTCGTCGTCCAGGTTCAGCTGCTCGCCGTGGCCGACCGCATCGATCAGGCTCAAGACGTGGCCACCGGTCGTAGCCGGGCCGTATTGCAGGGTCGTCACCAACAGCGGCGGCGAAGTGCTCTGCAGCCGCGGCTCCTGGGTGAGCGCCTGGCGCTGCCTCGCCCGGTCCTCGTTGAGGCGCAAAAGCCACTGCTTTGCGGTGTCCGTCGCTGCCGCATCGACCGAGGATCCGGCGCGCGCCCACAGCACCTGCCAGAGCAGGCCGGTCAGGCGCCGGGTGAGCCAGAAGCCGACGCTGCGTTCACCGAGGGCCAGGCTCAGCAGCAGGCGGTCCTCGGCCGGATCGTAGGAAATCTGCAGTTGCACGAAATAGCCTGCGCCTACCTGGCGGCGACCGCGGGCGCAGCGGCGAGCCAGCTGTTGATCAGGGTGATCTCATTTTCGTCGAGGGAGTTCACCAGGCCCTGCAGGCGCACCCGCGCCATCAGGTACTGGTAGCGCTGCTGCGCCAGATCGCGGCGCGCGTTGACCCGCTGCTGCTGGGCGTTGAGGATGTCGATCAGGGTGCGGGTGCCGGCCTGGAAGCCCTTCTGGTTGGAGAACACCGCCTGGTCGGCGGAGCGCTCCGCCTGCTCGAGCGCGCGCACCTTCGCCACGCCCTCGGCGACGTTCTGGAATTCCTTGCGTATCTGCTGATCGACTTCGCGCCGCCGCGCCTCGAACAGGTTCTGGTAGCGCTCGATGTTGGCCAGCGCCTGGCGCACCTGCGAATCGGAATAGCCGCCGGCAAACAGCGGCACGTTCACCTGGACGCCGATCATCGAGGTCAGGTACAGCTGGTTGATGGTCGTATCGTTGGCGCTCTGGCTGCGGCTGCGCTGCGCGATCAGGTCCACCGTCGGATAGTGGCCGGACTTGGCCTTCTCCAACTCTTGCTTGCTGGATTCGATGTTGGCGCGCATCGCGCGCAGTTCGGCATTGACCTCCTCGCCGCGCTTGATCCATTCCTCGGGGTTCGCCGGCATCGGGGCAACGAGTTCCATGCGCGCCGGATCGAGCGTGGCCAGATCATCGACCGGTTGATTGACGATCACCGACAGTTGCCGCCTGGTGTAGCCGACGTTCTGCCTCGCCTCCAACTCCTGGGCCAGCGACATGTCGTAGCGCGCCTGGGCGTCGTCGACGTCGGTGCGCGTGCCCAGGCCGGTCTCCAGAGAGCGCTTCGACGCTTGCAGCTGGCCGCCGTAGGCGTCCTTCTGCGCCAGGATCAGCGCCAGCTGATCCTGCGCCATCAGCGCCTCGAAATAGGTGCCGGAGAGGCGCACCAGCAGGTCCTGCAGGCTCTTTTCCAGGGTAGCCTCGGCGCTCTCGACCTGAGACTGCGCCTGCCGATACTGGGCGAAGTTGTATTTGCGGTAGAGCGGCTGGCGCACGCTCAAGACGTAGCTGGCGCTGAGGTAGTCCTGGTGGCTCTGCGACACCGAACCAAGAAAACCGGGCACCGCGCTGTCGGTGGTGTTCTGGGTGCGCGTCAGGTTGCCCGAGACGTTGGGCAGCAGCTGGGACAGCGCCTGGGGTGCGCCTTCGCGCGCCGCCGCCGTCTCCGCACGCGAAGCCTGGTAGCTGGCATCCTGGGTCAGCGCCTGGCGGTAGCTGTGCAGCAGGTCCAGGCTATGGGCCGGCCCAGCGACCAAGAGCAGCGCCGGCAGCAAGAGGTGGTAGCGAGCGAATCCCATGTCTCATTCCTCCTTCATCGAAGCGGCCATCCTTTTCATCAGCGGGTGCAACAGATAGGTCAATACGGTGCGCTCACCGGTCTTGATCACCACCTCCGCCGGCATGCCGGGTTGAAGGTGGCGGCCACCCAGTTCCTTCATGCCCTCGGGCGTCACCGAGACGCGCGCCAGGTAGAAGGGCATGGCGTTGGCTTGCGGCTCGAAGATCAGGTCGGCGGACACCGACTCGATCTTGCCC
>JAHFRE010000041.1 GCA_023258955.1 Sterolibacterium sp. | reverse complement strand
CCCTACGATCCAGACAGCTAGGCCGGGGTCGCCCATGTGCTTGATCCTGATTGCCTGGCGGGCTCACCCCGCCTATCCTTGCGTGGTGGCGGCGAACAGGGACGAATTCTTTGCCAGACCGAGCGCAGCCATGGGCTTCTGGGAGGATCGGCCCTTCTTATTGGCGGGCCGCGACCTGCGCGCCGGCGGCACCTGGATGGGGGTTGACCGACGCGGCCGCTTCGCCGCAGTGACCAACTTCCGTGAGCCCCAGGAGACGCACGACAACGCGCCGTCGCGCGGCAAGCTGGTCAGCGATTTCATCGCCGGTGACCAGAGCGCCGAGGCCTATTGGCTATCCCTCGATTCGCAGGAATATAGCGGCTTCAACCTGATCTGCGGCGACCTGGGCCAGGAACTCTGGCATTTTTCAAACCGGGGCGATCGTCGAGGGCAGAAGCTCGCGCCTGGAATCTACGGCATCAGCAACCATCTGCTCGACACGCCCTGGCCCAAGGTGGCGCAAGGCAAGTCCGATCTCGCGGTCGCGCTGCAGTCGCTGCCGCAGGACGCGGCGCTGTTCGCTCTGCTCCGAGACGAGGCCATCCACGAGGACAGCAAGCTGCCGCGCACTGGCGTCGATATTCATTGGGAACGGCTGCTGTCAGCGGCCTTCGTACGCTCAGCCGATTACGGTACGCGTGCGTCGACCGTCCTGCTGCTCGACCAAGGCGGCATGGTCTGCGCCGATGAACGGTCTTTCGCTGCCGGGGCGCAGCCGACGCAGCGCAATCGATTTCGCTTCAGGCTGGAATCGGCTGCAATTTGACCGGCAATCCGGACGCCGCTGCCACTTCGGCCATGGAGCGCAGCATCTGTCTCGCAACCCCCTGCCCGCGCCATGATTCGACCACCTCGAGTTCGGCCAAGCGCCCGTCGCCATGCACTGTGCCGCAGGCAATTTGCTGACCTAAACGATCCACGGCTTGAAGCTCGAACTGCCCAGCGGATTGCCGGGGCCGCGCGACGCTGAAATCGCCTATATTCACTGCGACGTAGGCGGGAACGCGATCGAACAACTCGACAATGTCGCTGTTGCGCATGCGAAGGCAACCGCGCGAGCCCGGTTCACCCAACTTGACACTGTCCGGCGTGCCGTGGACATAGATGTAGCGGCGCATGGTATCGACCTGACCCAGGCGATTGCAGCCGGGTTCGCGGCCCGATAGCCAGAGGATCCGTGTCAGGATCCAATCTCGCTCCGGAAATTGGGCCGCAAGCTCGGCGGTCCAAAGTTCGCCGGTCGGTCGTCGGCGAACGAATACGGTGTTTTCGGGACAGCCGCTGCCAATCTTGGCGCGAACAATATGGCGCCCTCGCGGTGTCATGTAGCTCTCGCTTTGCTCACCGGCGCCGAGACGCGCCGAGGATATCCGATAGCGGGCGAGCAGGTTGGCGCCGTCGTAGAGTTCGAGGGTCTGCGCCGGCAGGCTGACGAAGATGTCCATCAGGCGGCTCGAGCGCGCCTGCCGGCAAAAAAGGCAGATAGCAGCTTGCCGCACTCGTCGGCGAGCAGACCGCCGCTGGCGCTGGCGTGATGGTTGAGGCGGGCCTCTGCAAACAGGTCGATGACGCTGCCCGCCGCGCCGGTCTTGGGATCGGCCGCACCAAAGATCACCTTTTCGACACGGGCGTGCAGGATCGCGCCGACACACATGGCGCAAGGTTCCAAGGTGACGTAGAGGGTGCTTCCGGGAATGCGATAGTTGCCCAAGCGCGCCGCCGCATCGCGCAGGGCCACGATCTCGGCGTGGGCGCTGGGATCGTGGCGAGCGATCGGTTGGTTGTAGCCGCGCCCGAGGATGTCCCCGTCGCGCACCAAGACGGCACCGACCGGCACTTCATCGCGGTCTGCCGCCTGGTGGGCGAGATCAAGGGCGATGCGCATGAAGCTCTCGTTCATCGCAATATTATGCCCCGCGCAATGCCGCTAGCCCAACTGCAGCTCGAAGCTGCCGTCGCCGCGCTCCACCGCGATGAGGCGCATCAGCGGCTCCAGCGCGGCGCGGAATTCTGGGTCGATGCGGGCGCTGGCGAGGAAAGCCAATTTCCCACCCGCATCCATGGCGCCCTTTCCCTCGAGTCGAAGCGGCCCTTGGCGGCTGAGCAGCGTCACCTGGGTCGATCCGCCCTCCCCGGTCATCTGCAATTCGTAATCGCCGAGGGGTGAGACCTGGGTGAGGGCGGAACCGGCGTGGTACCAATGCAAGCTGGCATTGCCGCTCCAACCCGAGCGCCCAATGGTCAACTGCTTGAGGTTCAGCGTCAGCTCGCCGCTCAATTGCAGCGGCGCCAGCTTGGGCTGCAAGGCGACCAGCGCCGTCGCCGGCAAAGCGAATTCGGCGCTGGCCAGCTCGAGCCCCCGCCAACCCGCGGTAAGGACGAAACTCTGACCCTGCTCGGGCTGCAATTCAAAGGCAAGCCTGCCCTGCAGCAGGTGAGCGGGTAGCAAACGCCAACGCAATTCTTCGCTGAGCAGGCCTCGCCCGTTGGCGGCGCGCAGATCCAGGCGCCCGCTTCCCGACCAGAGCAGGCCCCTGGCTTCGCTCAAACGCAATCTGCCGTCGCTGAGGCCGGCGAACCTGGAATCGAGTAGGCCGGCCGGGGCGGTCAGCACGAGAGCGATGAGATAGGCGGCGAAACCCAGCGCAGCGAGCCGCGAGCTCATCACTGCTGCGCGGAGCGTGACAGGTTCGCCGTGACGCTGACCAGGCCGGGCGTGGCCAAGGCTTCCAGGCGGCAGCTCTCGAGTCTCAGCTGCTGAGCCTGCATCCCCTTCAGCCAGATCAGCCAGTCAGCGAAAGGGGTCGCCGCGAAAGTCACCTGCAACTGATTCGCTGAGGGCGCCTCGGCGCGTTGCAGCGTCCGGCTCAAACCGGTTGCGCCGGCTTGCGCCTGGGCCAGGGCGCGCAGTTCTGTGTTGGAGGCCTTCAGCGGCGGGCGCTGGCGCAAGGATTCGATCTCGGCCGCATCACGCTCCAGGCGAGCCGCTTCACCGTGCAAAGAGAGGAGCGAGGCGGAAAGCTCTTGCCGCCCCTTGCCAGCCGCAACGAGCAAGCCGGCGTAGGCGGCGAGCAGCAGCAGCGCCAGCACCACACCCAGGATCCGGCGCTCCGTCTTGCTGCGTGACTGCCAGAACTCCTGCAGACGGGCCTTCATAGTGCTCGCACCGTCAGGGTGGCGGTGCCAGCACCGGGTCGGGCCGGGGCGCGCCCCGCCTCTTGATCAAGGCGCAGCCCAGCTCGAGCGAGTCTCGCTGCCAGCCCCTGCATTCCGTCAGCGTCGAGATTAGCCAGTTCCAGGGTCATGCGACCGCTCTCGTAAGACAGGATGCGCAGATTGGTTGCTGCCGTCTCGCGCATGGCCAGCGAGACCTTCTCGGCCATGGGAAGAAAGTCGCCCTCGTCGCTGGCCCCTGCCGCGTGGCGCGCCTCGGCCAACTTGCGGCGCATCTGCAACGCCGGGTCCACGACCGCCACCGCATCGGGGAAGACGCCGCGGAATCGCGATTCCATCTCCTGGCGCAATCGATGTCGCTCGCTGGCCAGCAAGGACCAGTCGACGATCAGTGCCAAGCCATGGATGAGCATGGCGCAACCTAGCATCCACAGCGCTGGCCGCAGCGGTCGCAGGCTCAGCGCCGGCAGGCGCCAGCGCCGACGTCGGATCTCCAGCGCAAGGCCGGCGTCCGGCGATGCCCGTCGCCAATCCCAGGCTGCGCCGAGCCGCACCATGACACCGAGCGCTGCGCTCCAGGCCTCCGTATCCGGTGCCGTGTCGGGGCGATCCGGTATCGCATGCACCACCAGCGTCGGCAGCGCAGCACCTCTGTCGCGGGCCTCAGCAAGCAGCAGACGCAAGGCCAGCGGCGGCGCCAAACGGTCGCCGCAGTCGATCGCCGCGGCGGTGCGTTCGCCGCTGCGCAAATAGCCTTCGCAACCGTCCCAGGAGATGCTCCACTCACCTGAGCGCCAGGGCAGCAGCAGCGCCTCGTCGTGCACTTCGAGGTCGCGGGCGCCGATTCTGTCGAGCGCCGCCAGCCAGAACTCGTAGCCGGCCTTGTCGATGACGGCGAGCAGCGAAGGTTCGCCGTCGCCGCCACCGAGCAGGATGACCTGCTGCTTCTCGGGATCGCCGACGATCAATTCTTCGACGGCGTAGGTGAGCGCGGCGCCATTGTTTTGCTTGAGCCCGGCGGGCAGCGTTGCCTGGGTCAGCAACACCTGCGTGGCTGGAACGAGCAGTTGCACCCGTGTCGTCTCGCGCACCTTTGGCGCCAGATCCGCCAGCGGGCCACTGCCGCTTTGCGTTTCTCTACCGGGATCGAGCAGAGCCCAGTCGCAGATCAGGCTGGTGTCGGCGAGAGAACAACGGATGCGCAGCAGGCTCATGAGGTCTTGCACCAAAGAATCTTCGGCCACTTGCTGTCGGGGCGAGCGAGCAATGCCACCCCGCTGGCTTGCGCGTCGCCGAAGTTGACGCGCATCGTTGCCATGAAATAGGCGCTGCTCACCGATATGCTGGCGTTGTCGGCGCTGGCCCCCTTGGGCAGGCGCGCTGTGAAATCGGCGACATCGCGAAAATAGGTGCGTTCGCGGCTGGCGACCAGGTCGCGCGCCGCCGCCAGGTCGAGGCCCTCCAGGGTCGCGGCGAGTACCTCGGCGCTGGCCGTGTTGACGTTGAGTTCGGTTGCCGCCGGCAGAGCCGAGAGAAACGGCTCGAGCCGCGCCCGCACACCGGCGTCAAAGCCGCGCACCTGTGCCAATTCTTCGACATCGAGCAGCAGCCGGTTGGCGGCCAGATGCGGCGGGTCGAGGCTAAGGTAGTAGGCATCCTCGGCGCCGCCCTGCGGCTGCGTCTCTCTGTCGCTGTCGATCCAGTCGGCGAGCGAGGCGGCGAGCTCGCCGGGCAGGTCGAGCAGGTTCAGCAGGCGCTTGAAGCGTTCCAATTGCGCCAAGTCTATCTTGCCATCGCGCGCCAGTCCGTTGACATTGAAGGCACCTTGCTGATCTTCGATGTGGCCGGCGAGTTCGCCATTGTCCACCGGCATCGGTGGTAGGCGCAGCGCCCAGGGCTCGCCGAGGTGATCGACGTTGCCGCGCCGCTTGTCGTCGGCCAGCACCGCGCGCACCCAATCGACGCCCGCCTGAACGATCAACAAGGCCTGGGCGTGCTCGCTCTCCAACTGCCGCTGCCGTGCCCAAGTGCTTTGCGAAACCATGATGGCGGTCGCCGCCATAGCCGCCAGCGCGACCACGCCCATGGCCATGACGATAGCCACTCCGTGCTGCTTGTTCATAGGTTCAAGGCGATGACGCGCACGATCTCTTCTTTCGACACAAGCACGATTTTGACACGGACAGCGCGCGGAAGGGGTGGATCGGCTGCTTGCGTCGGCCAGACATCGACCCAGGACAAGTCGTTGTTCAGATATTGCAGCTGAAATTCCGCGACGCCGGCCAGCACAGGATAGCGCGTCGCCTGGACCTCTGCAGGCAGGTCTAGCCCGGGCCACAGCCACAGTTCGATCTCCTGTTGGTCGTTGAGCCGATAGCCGAGGCGGCGCTGGCCCTCGCCGGCGACGGCGGCAAAGCGGCAAAATTCAAGGCGCGGGTTCAGCCCGCCATCTGCGTCGGACGCTGCTCGACCACGCCACGCCGGGACCAGCGCTTCACCCGGGCCGACGCGGAAGGGCCGCGGCGCTGCCAGCCTGACGTCGGTCTCGATGCGGGTGAAGAAGTTCGCCAGCTTCTGCCATTTCTCGTTCTCGCGGCTGACGTGGCTGCGCGCGTCGAGCACGGCGCCCAAGCCGCGGTAGGACATCAGCGCCAGCAGCGACAAGATCAAAAGCGCCGTCAATAGTTCGATCAGCGTAAAACCCCGCGCGCGCGCCATCAGTTCGCCTGCACCACGAAACCGGCGAGATGCGCCAAAGCATGGCTCTCGTCGCCGCTGGCAAAGACCAGCACATCGACCCGGCGGAAGGAGGCGTTCGGCGTCGCGATCACCTCTTCGCGCCAGGCGAAGTCGATGCCCGCCTGATTTTGGTTGCCCTGCCTGATCCCCAGCGGCAGCCACTCCTGGCGGGCACGGTGTTCGGCCAGCAGGTTCTGCGCCACCCAGCCGGCGAGCACTCTCGAGCGCAATTCAGCGACGCTGTTGCTGCCCTGGCCGGCGGCTCGCAGCGCTGCCATTAACGCGATCGAGACGATCGCCAGCGCCACCAGCACCTCGACCAGGGTGAAGCCGCGCTGCCGTTCAGTCGCCAACGTTGCGTCCCCGGCCTGGCAGCGCCGACATCTCGCCGACCGGGGAACCGGTGACATGGAAGTGCTCCTGTCCCATCGCCAGGTCGATATCGAATACCGGCAGCAAGGCCCCTGCGCTGAATTCTAGGCGCATCGGCTCGACCGCCTTGCCCGCTTCCAAGCGCAGGCCGTCCAGTTGCAGCCCAGACGGCAAAGTCCGCGCGCGCAGCGAGTCGCTGTCGCTGATCTCCGACCAAAGGCCGGCGTCGTTGCGCCGCCAGAATCGATATCCAGCACCGTCGCTGGTCCAGGCGATCGGCCGGCCGGCGAAGCGGGTCTCGCTCGCCGCCAGGTCGAGCAGGCGGGCCAAGCGTTCGGCCTCGAGCGCCAGCGTCGCGCGTGCGTCCGGCGCGGTGTTGGCGGCGACCAGCCCGAGCAACAGTCCCATGACCATCACCACCACGAGCATTTCCAGCAGGGTGAAGCCGCTGGCGCGCGTGCAGGTAGCCGCCTCAGAGGCTCCAGGAGCCGACATCCGCGTCATTGCCTTCACCACCCGGCGCGCCGTCGGCGCCGAAACTGAACACGTCGATCTCGCCATGGACGCCGGGGTTCAGGTATTGGTAGGGATTGCCCCAGGGATCGCGCGGCAGCCGTTCTATGTAGCCGCCGCTCTTCCAGTTTCCCGGCAGCGGCGCCGTCGTCGGCTTGGTCACCAGCGCCTGCAGGCCTTGTTCGCTGCTCGGATAGCGCTGGTTGTCCAGCCGATACAGCTTCATCGCCTGCATCAGGCTGGCGATGTCCTGCTTGGCGGCGATGATCCTCGCCTCGTCGGGACGGCTGATGATCTTGGGCACGATCAGGGCGGCCAAGATACCGATGATCACCACCACGACCATCACCTCGAGCAGCGTAAAACCGCGTTGCCTCGCAACCATCATCAATATTCCGTCCTCGAATAGCGCATCGCGCAGTCACCAAGAGTGCCATTCTAGATTACCATTGTCACTTTATGTCGTGCCCGCCGCGATCTACAGCGGAAAGGCGCGAAGATAGACAAATGCCGCGATTCACTTTTGACCGACGCCAACTGCCGCAAACGAGCCTGGTCATCGTTTCCACGCTCGGCGCCTTGGCCCTCCTCGCCTGGGTGCTCGCCTACTGGTCCTGGATCTGGCTCCTGCCCCGGCCCGAGCCGCGGGGAGAAGACCTGCCGGTGGCCGCGGCGAACGCGTCGACGCTGGGCGCCCTGTTCGGCGTCGCGCCGCGGGCGGCGGGCACACCAGCGACCAGTCTTGCCCTCAAGCTGCAGGGTGTCGTTGCCGCGGCGGCCGATCGACGCGGCTACGCCATCTTGCAGATCGACGCCAAGAAGATCGCCGCGGTGCTGGTCGGCGACGAAATCGCGCCCGGCGTCAAGCTGGCGGAGGTCCATCCCGACCACGTAATCCTCGAACGCGGCGGCTTGCGCGAAACCTTGAACTGGCCGCCAAAAAGCGTCACCACGCCGCCGCCGCCCGTAACTAGATAACCAACCTGGAACTATCGATGATGCGTCGTTCAATTATGCTGGCCCTGTTGTGGCTGATCCTGTTCGCTCCCTTCCTCGCGCGGGGCGCGACGGCCGACACGGTGACCCTGAATTTCGTCAATGCCGATATCGACGGCGTGGTGAAGGCCTTGAGCGAGATGACCGGCAAGAACTTTGTCCTCGATGCGCGCGTCAAGGGGGTGGTCAACATCGTCTCCGCCAAGCCGGTGTCCAGGGCGCTCGCCTACGATGTGTTCCTGGCGGCCCTGCGCCTCCAGGGTTTCGCCGCAGTGGAGGACCGCGGCATCGTCAAGATCGTGCCGGAGAGCGAAGCGAAACTGCACCAGAGCCCGATGCTCGGCCCGCAGGACAAGCCCCAAGTCGCTGGCGACCGCATGCAGACCCAGGTGTTCACCCTCAAATACGAGTCTGCGGCGCAGTTGGTGCCGACGCTGCGACCGCTGATCTCACCCAATAACACCATCACCGCCAACCAGACGAGCAATTCCCTGGTGATCACGGACTACGCCAGCAATCTGCAACGGCTGGAAAAGATCATCGAGGCGCTGGACCAGCCCAGCAACAGCGATCCCGTCATCATCTCGCTCAACTACGCCTCGGCGCTCGATGTGGCGCAGACGATCAACCGCCTGTTCACCGAGACGGGACAAGCAGGACAACCAGCCGACGCTTCGCAACGCCTGCTCGTCGTCGCCGACCCGCGTTCGAACAAACTGCTGGCTCGCTCCAGCGGCGACCCCTCCCGCCTCGCTCGGCTGCGCCAGTTCGTCGCCATGCTCGATACACCGACCAGCGCCGCCGGCAATATTCATGTCCTGCATCTGAAGAACGCCGAGGCCGCCAAGCTCGCGGAGACCCTGCGTGCCATCCACGGCGGTGAAGCGAGCGCAGGTGCTGGATCACGCCCGGCGGCGACAAGCCCGCTCGGCGCCTCGGCCAATCTGGGAGCGGCGACAGCGGCAGCGGCGAGTACGCCCGGCATCATCCAGGCCGATACCGCGACCAACTCGATCATCATCACCGCGCCCGACGCCATCTACAACAATCTGCGCGCCGTGGTCGAAAAGCTCGACACCCGTCGCGTCCAGGTCTACGTCGAAGCTTTGATCGCCGAGGTGACGGCCGATCGCGCCGCCGAGTTCGGCATCCAGTGGCAGAAGCTCGGCGGCCTCGCCAAGTCCGGCTCGCAAAGCTTCGGTGGCACCAACTTCGGTGGGACCGGACAGAATATCGTCAGCATCGCACAGAATCCGGGCGCTGCCGGTCAGGGTTTGAACCTCGGGATAATCAACGGCAGCGTCACCCTGCCGGGCATCGGCGCCGTGCTCGATCTGGGCGTGCTGGTGCGGGCGCTGGAAACCGACGCCAACGCCAACATCCTGTCCACCCCGACTCTGTTGACCCTCGACAACGAGGAAGCGCGCATCGTCATCGGCCAGAACGTGCCCTTCATCACCGGTCAGTACGCGGTGAGCGGGACGCAGACCACGCCGACGCCGTTTCAGACCGTCGAGCGGCGCGACGTCGGCCTGACGCTGAAGATCAAGCCGCAGATCTCCGAGGGCGGCACGGTGAGGCTGCAGATCTACCAGGAGGTCTCGAGCATACAGGACTCGACCAATTTGGCCGGCGTCATCACCAACAAGCGCTCGATCGAGTCCACCGTGTTGGTGGACGATGGGCAGATCGTGGTGCTCGGCGGCCTGATGCAGGACCAGGTCAACGACGGCATGAACAAGGTGCCGCTGCTCGGTGACATCCCGGGCGTCGGTGCCCTGTTCAAGTACGGCACCCGTGAACACAAGAAGACCAACCTGATGGTATTTCTGCGGCCCACACTGTTGCGTGACACACAGGCGGCCGACGCCTTGGCCAGCGGCCGCTACGACTACATCGTCGGCGAGCAAGGCAAGGTCAAACAACCGCCCGGCCTGCTGCTGCACGACACGCTGGGACCGGAACTGCCGCCGCGCGCGGCGCCGACAGCGGTGCCCCCCGCCGTCGCTGCGCCGCGATGACGGCAGCGGCGCCCCTCCCCTACGGTTTCGCCAAGGCGCAGGGCATCCTCGTCACCGCCGTAAGCGCAAGCGGCGCCGACGTGGTGCTGCGCGCCGGCGCCAAGGCCGCGGCCCTGGCCGAACTGCGGCGCAAGCTCGGCGTGCCGCTGCGCGCGAAGCAGGTCGGCGAGAGCGAGTTCGATGAAATGCTGGCCGTGGTCTACCACGGCGCCGGGGCGGCGGCTTTGGCCGACGACATGGCACAGGACATCGACCTGTCGCGCTTGCTGCAGGAACTGCCCAAGGTGGAAGACCTGCTCGAGAGCCAGGACGACGCGCCGGTGATTCGCCTGATCAACGCGCTGTTCACCCAGGCGCTGCGCGAGAACGCTTCCGACATCCACGTTGAACCGTTCGAGACGCGCTCGGTGGTTCGCCTGCGTATCGACGGCACGCTGCGCGACCTGATCGAACCGGCGCGCGCGCTCCACGCAGCGCTGGTTTCGCGGATCAAGATCATGGCCCACCTCGACATCGCCGAAAAGCGGCTGCCACAGGACGGTCGCATCTCCTTGCGGATCGCCGCCAAGCCGGTCGATGTGCGCGTGTCCACCATACCGACGGCGCACGGCGAGCGGGTCGTGCTGCGCCTGCTCGACAAGCAGGCGGGCCGGCTGGATCTGCCGCGTCTGGGCATGGACGAGCATACCTTGCTGCAGATGGATAGATTGATCCGCGAACCGCACGGCATCGTGCTGGTGACCGGGCCCACCGGATCGGGCAAGACCACCACGCTCTATGCCGCCCTGGGCAGGCTCGATGCCGGTACCCAGAACATCATGACAGTCGAGGACCCGATCGAATACGATCTCGACGGCATCAGCCAGACGCAGATCAACAACCGCATCGAGATGAGCTTCGCGCGCGCCCTGCGCACCATATTGCGCCAGGACCCCGACGTGGTGATGATCGGCGAGATCCGCGACCTGGAGACGGCGCAGATCGCCGTGCAGGCGAGCCTCACCGGCCATCTGGTGTTCGCGACCTTGCACACCAACGACGCGGTGAGCGCCGTCACTCGCCTGGTGGACATGGGGGTCGAGCCCTTTCTGCTCGCCTCGGGCCTGATCGGCGTCGTCGCCCAGCGTCTGGTTCGCTGCCTCTGCCTCGAGTGCCGCCAGGCGGTGACCGCCGAGGCGGGCCAACTCGCGGCGCTGGGCTTCGCCCCGGCGGCGGGTACCTATTACGCGGCCCACGGCTGCAGCGCCTGCAATCGTTCCGGTTACCGCGGCCGCACCGGCATCTACGAGCTGCTGACCATCGACGCCGACCTGCTGCGTCTGATCCACGATCGTGCATCCGAGCAAGCACTGCGCGATCGCGCCCTCGCCTCGGGCATGCGATCGCTGCGCGATGATGGCCTGCGCCTTGCAGCGCAAGGTATCACCAGCCTGGAAGAGGTAGTGCGGGTGACGCGCGACTAGCGAAGCCATGGAAGCCTACCGCTACGAAGCGCTCGACGCCGCGGGGCGCAAGCTAACCGGCGTCATTCAAGCCGACAGCGCACGGCAAGCACGCGCGGCGCTGCGCGCCCAGGGCTTGCTACCGGCCGCGGTGAGCGCCCTGCGCGAGGCCGGGACTGGAACACGTTTGTGGCAGCGAGGCATCTCCCCCGCGCAATTGAGCCTGCTCACGCGCCAGCTGGCGACCCTGCTGACCGCCGGTCTGACCCTGGAACAAGCGCTCGGCGCCCTGATCGAAGAGGCGGATGAACCGCTGGTGCGGGAGGTGCTGGCCGGAGTCAAGAGCGAGGTGATGGCGGGACTCACGCTCGCCGGGGCGCTGGCGACCCAGGAGAAGAGCTTCCCCGAGTTCTATCGCGCCCTGATCAGTGGCGGCGAAGAGTCGGGCGGCCTGCCGACCATCCTGCAACATCTGGCCGACTATCTCGACGCCAGCCAGGCGCTGCGGCAGAAGACCGCCCTTGCCTTGCTCTACCCGACCCTGGTGAGCGTCGTCGCCATCCTCATCGTCACCGGCCTGTTGGTGTACGTCGTGCCGCAGGTGGTGCAGGTCTTCGCCCAGTCCCGGCAGACCCTGCCGCTGATGACCCGCGGGCTGATCGCGCTCTCCGGTTTCCTGCGCGCCGCCTGGCCTTATCTGCTGGTTGCGGCCATCGCCGCTGCCGCGCTCGCCCGCACCATCTTGCGCCAGGAGGCCTGGCGCCTGCGCTGGGACGCTGCCTTGCTGCGTGCGCCCGGCGTCGGCACCCTGCTGCGAGGCGTAAACACGGCGCGCTTCGCCAGCACGCTGGCGATACTCGCCGGCGGCGGCGTTCCCCTCCTCCCGGCGCTGGCCTCGGCGGCTCGCGCCCTCGGCAACCGCGCCATGAGCGGTGCCGTCGAGCAGGCAGCTGCGGCGGTGCGCGAGGGTACGGGGCTGGCACGGGCGCTGGCGGCGAGTCGCCTGTTTCCGCCCCTGCTGATCCACCTGATCGCCAGCGGCGAGGCCAGCGGCAAGCTCGAGGACATGTTGAATCGTGCCGCGCATTTGGAGACCCGCGCGCTCGAACGACGCTTGGCGGTTTTCTTGACGCTGCTCGAACCGATCATGATCCTGGTGATGGGCGCCATCGTCCTGATGATCGTCTTGGCGATATTGCTGCCCATCATCGAGATCAATCAATTGGTTCGCTAGCCGTCGTCCACCCCTTCGTATCCTATTGCTTAGGATATACTGAATATTCCCGCGTCAAGCTTCCTGCTGCTAGGTAAGCCTTGTTCCGGGACTGGGCAGGGCTCTCACTGGAATGCCATCGGTGCGCACGGGGAGGAACCATGGACAGTCTTCGGCAGATCTACGATTGGGCGGAAAGAACGATCTGGAATTCTCTTTCCAAGAAATTGAGCAGCATTCTGCTGTTGTTCGCCATCGACCTCGGCTTCGTCGCGATTTTCCTGCACTACCAGAGCGAACTGCTGGCCACGGTGGCCAGCGCCAAGCTGGCACCGGAGTTCAGCGACAGGATCGCCGGCGCGCTGCAAAGCTGCCTCTACGCGATGGCAATCCTCGCCATCGTCGCGCTGTGCTGGATGGTCGGGCAGGTGTTCTACTTCCGCTACCTGTTCGTCCGTCCGGTGCGCGTCATCACCGATATCTTCAATGAAATCGCCCGCGGCGAGGGCGACTTCTCGCACAATCTGCCGCTGATCACCTACGACGAGTTCCGCGACCTTGCCGAGAGCTACAACCGCTTCGCCACCAAGATGCGCGAACTGATCAGCGAGGTGCGCAAGATGAGCGTCTCGATCGCCAGCGAAGCGGTGCAGGTGCGGATGCGCGTCGAGTCCACCGGCCACAGCGCCCGCCAGCAGGGTGAGGCGACCGCGGCGGTGTTCAGCTCCAGCGCCGAAGCGACCCGCTCGATCGAGGACGTATCGGGCAGCGCCCAGATCATTTCCGACGCCACAACGATCAATCTGGAGAACGCCAAGGTTTCCCTCAACGAAATGCAGGAGATAGTCGCCAAGATCAACGTCGTCGGCAAGAAGGTCGAGCACTTCAACGCCACGGTCGACGATCTGTCCCATCGCTCGGAAAGCGTGCACCGCTTCGCGACGCTGATCCGCGAGATCGCCGACCAAACCAACCTCCTGGCGTTGAACGCGGCCATCGAGGCAGCGCGCGCCGGCGAGCAGGGGCGCGGCTTCGCGGTGGTGGCCGACGAGGTGCGCAAGCTCGCCGAACGGGTCAACGTCGCGGCGATGGAAATCGCCGGCAACATCGGCTCGATGTTGTCTCTGGTCACCAGCACCCGCTCGGAAAACGCGATCATCAACAACGACGTGCAGCAGACGCGCGAGGTCGTCGGCCGCTCTGCCGCCCAGTTCGAGCGGATGGTCGCCGATTCTGAACGCAGCGGTGAGCAATTGCACAACATCGCCACTGCCCTGGAAGAGCTCTACGCCACCAACTCGCAGATCCACGAGAACGTCAGCAGCATCCACCGGCTCTCCGGCGAAGTCGCTGACCACATGGAGGATTCAGAAAGACGCGCGGCGGGGCTGACCAAAGCGACCGAGGGGGTGCAGGAGCTGGTGTCGCGCTTCAAGATCGGCGCCGGCGCCTTTGACCTCGCCGTCGACAAGGCGCACGAGCTGCGTGACCGAATCCAGGTGCAACTGGAGGACATGGCGCGCTCAGGCATCGACGTCTTCGACAAGCGCTACCTGCCCGTGGGCAAGAGCACACCGCAGAAATTCTCGGTATCCTGGGGTGACGAATACACGCGCCGCTGCCAGGCCCTGCTCGAGGATAGCCTAAACAGCATTCCCCAATGCATCTACGCGGTTGCGGTCAATACCGATGGCTATCTGTCGGCGCACAACCTCAAGTTTTCCAAACCGCTCACCGGCGACGACGCGGTGGATCTTGCCGGCAATCGAACGAGGCGCAAGTTCGAGGCGCCCGACGAATTGCGCGCCGCGCGCAACGAACAATCGCTGCTGCTGCGCACCTACGTCCGCGATACCGGAGAGATATTGTGTGACCTGGTGGTTCCGATCCGGCTCGGCGGACGCCTGTGGGGCAACGTGCGCATCGGTTGCAAAGCGGAAGACCTGATCCAATGAATTGCGCCGCCAGCCGCGCGCAGACCGATGCTGGCGGCGCACCGTTAGCGCGAGGTAGTTCATGGTCTTGATCCAATGGAATAGCGAACTTGAAATAGGCAATCCAGCCATCGACGCGCAGCACAAGAAGTGGGTCGGCATGTTGAATGCGCTCAACGAGGCCATGATCGAGGGCAAGGGGAGGGAGATCCTTGGTCGGCTATTGAGCGAGTTGATCGACTATACGGCCGTACATTTTTCCACGGAAGAACATTTGATGCAGGTGCGGCTCTACCCGGATCGGGACCAGCACGCGCGGCAGCACGCAGAGTTGAAGGCCACGGTTGGCAAGCTTCAGCGCGACTTCGCCGAGGACAGGCTGATGATCACCATTGAGGTAATGCGTTTCCTCAAGGATTGGCTCTATCAACACATCAAGAACACGGACAAGCGCTTCGGTGAGTTCCTCGCCAGCAAGCCTGCCAGCTAGGCGGACGTCGAAGCACCGCCCGCTCGCTGCGGCCTCTTGCCAGCGATCGTTTGAGCGCCGGCCCGGGCTCTGTGGGGAAAAAACTGCTAAAGTTGGCGCAGGCTCGAAGTTGTCAACTCTTGCATCTTGAAACCATGTGGAAACCGGTAGCCGCCATATCGTTCGGCTCAGCCTTGGGCGCACTGCTGCGCTGGGTGTTGGGCGGCCAGTTCAATAGCGCCATTCCCAATGTGCCGCTGGGAACCCTGCTCGCCAATCTGATCGGGGGCTACGTCATCGGTCTTGCCATCGCCTACTTTGCCCAGGCACCCGATATCGCGCCGGAGTGGCGACTGCTGATCATCACCGGTTTCTGCGGCGGACTCACCACCTTTTCCACATTTTCAGCCGAGGTGGTCTACCTGCTGCAGAACGGACGGCTGACCATGGCACTGACGGTGATCGCGCTCCACGTCAGTGGTTCTCTGCTCATGACCCTGGCTGGACTCGCCTCCTGGCAATGGTTGAAAGCCGCTTGAGCGATCGCCCCGACAGCCATTCAGCGCTGCTGTTTGCCCTTGCGCGGACTGCGTTTGCCCAGGTAGTCACGAACCGATTCGGCCATCTTGAGATCATGTTCCGAGACATGCCCTAGCACCTTGTCGGTGATCAGTTTGCCCAGACGCTCGTAGTCGCTGTGATCGGTCGGATGCTCGAAGTAGGCTTCGAAGACCTTCAGCACGCCTTTGTGCATCTTCTCGTGCTGTGGCGAGTCCGCGTAGCCGACCATCTTCATGGCGGCATCCTCGAAGGCAAAATGGGTGACCAGGGTTTGATATAGGCGTTTCAGCGCCTGGTGCACCAACTGCCCCTGCCCCTCGCGTGCGACGACTTCGCGCAAGGAGTCGACGAGATTGCTGATGTCTTCGTGCTGGGCGTCAATCTCGGGAATACCCAGCAAGTAGCGTTCGTCCATCATTCCCACTCTGTTGTCGCCGATGGCCTGCCGGAGAGCCCATTGGCCGCACGGTCGAAGCAGCGCACCTCGTTGATGGTCCGATTGTACCCCCAAAGACCCGGCCAAGAAGCTCGCCCCAATATGCCATCGACCGGCAAGTTCCGCCTCGAGCCACTTTCTGCCGGGCCGCGTTACCACGCCGCCAGACAACGGCAACTTAGACGATCCTATTTCTTCTTTTGCAGGGCGGCGTTTTTGCCTGCGTCCTTGAAGGGTTGCTTGGCGATGATCGAAGACTTGATCGCCAGGTAGGCGCTTTCGGGCAGGACCTTGCGCGTTATCAATTGGGCTTTGCTGCCATAGGGCCGCGCAGCCACGATGCGATCGGCGACATCCGCCTTGACGCCCAGCTTTGCCACGAGTTCGTCCTTGCTGGCGGTATTGATGTCCACCAGCGCCGGCGCCGGGGCGGCGGGCGCAGGCTTGGCTGCGGGCTTGGCTGCGGGCTTGGCTTTGGCCTGGGCCGTTGTTTCCTTTGCCTTGCTCGCATCCGCCCCGGGCTTGTCTTGGTCGGCAAAGCTGACGCCAGCGATCAGTGTCGCCGCAATCAGAGTGATCAACGTTTGCACTTTCATGGGTTTCCCTTCTCTTGATCAAACAATGTTTTCATCGTCCCAAAAGACAACCCGGAGGTGCAAGCACCTCCGGGTTGTTTGTTTCAGTGGCCGGTGTTGTCAGCCATCAAGCGCACCGATTACTTGGCGTGCATGTCCTTGATGTTGGCTACCGTGCCCGGGCCATGGCAGACTATGCACTGCTCGGTCTTGCCCAGAGCGGTGGCGCGTGGCTCGTAGATCGCACCGCCGTTGACCTTCATGTGCTCCCTGGCCGTTGCGCTATCGTGGCAGGAGAAGCAGGCCGTGGCGATCGGGGAATTCACCAAGGTCGTCGATTCCGCCTGGAACGTGCCTTGCGGCGCAACCGTTGCCGTGCCGCCCGAAGCCAGACCGGTGACGGTGGCCGCCGTGCTGTTCGACGCGTTGAAGCTGAAGCCGGCGCCGTAGTTCACCACGTTGTTGGCCGTCACGTAGGGCGAGATCGAGAACGCGGCGAGCGAGCCGGCCACCGTCCCGTCATACTTGCCGGCACCGACGGTCCGATACAGCCTGTTCGGAACAGCGCTGGCGGTTGCGGTGAAGTCGTAGGTTCCCGGCAGGTGGCAGGTTTCGCACTTCGAAAGTATGCCCGGATAGCCCACGTCATTGAACGACTCGGTCGTGGTAGCGGCGTGCCAGGTGAATGGCACGGTGCGCTTGCTCGAACCGTGGATCGCGTGGATGAACGAGGTGGAGTCGGCCGACCAGCCGCTGCTGGTTTGATTCGGGCGATGGCACCAGGCGCAAGTCGTGCCGTCGTTGCGCTGACCCGCATGGAAGGCCTCGGTCGTGAATGCCCCGAGTTCCTTGTGGCAGGCGTTGCAACGCGCGTCTTCGACGATGGCGCGGCGACCCGTGTAGCCCGTGGCAACCTTCTGCGCATCCGGCGTGATCGAGATCAAGCCACCCGTCAGATTCGGCATGTTGGCGTTGAGGCCCGATGTCGCGGTCGCCGGGGTGACACCGAAGCGCGGCTTGCGATTCGGATCGAACAGCGCGGTGTCGACCAGATTGGTCTGGGTCAGCGGCATGGTGCTGATTGGCGCGTAGGTGTAACCCAGACCGCCGGTGAACATCACCGCGCTATCGGGAACCTGCACGCCGGTCAGGACGACCGTGTAGTAGCCGTTCGCGTCCGGACCGCTGAGCGTGCCAGCGCCCGTACCCGTGGCGGTGCCGTTCCAGATGCTACGCAGATAGCCCGAGACCGAGACGTTGAAGTCGGCCGGCGTGTTGATGCCATCCTGCGGCACGGCGAACACGAAGTAGGCGCTCGGCGCACCCATGAAGTTGGCCCACATTTCCTGGGTGTTCTTCGGCTTGCTCGCGTCGAAGGTATTGAAGTCCTTACGGGCGCCGTTTTGCAGCATGCGGAAGACCATCACCGGCTGCTTCGAGGCGTTGCGCGAGACGCTGGAAATGTCGTAGGTCACCTTGATCGCGCCGGCGGGCAGATTGTCCGAATTGGAAGCGATCCACGCCGCGTTGGTGTTGCCATTGGTGCCACCCAGGAACAGCGAACTGGCCGGATTGGGCGGCGTCACCGCAACGTGATAGACCGTTTCGATCGAAGTCGCGTCGTGGCACAGCGTGCACTGGCCGTTGTTGGCCCTGGCGCCGCCGATGTGGCCGGTGGCAACCGGTGTCGTGCCGTTAATCTTGGCCTGGTTGGCCGCGGCGTTGGTGACGCCCTGGCCGGTGGCGAAGTTGATGCCGTCGTGGCAAGCGCCGCAAGCGAGGATGCTCGGCACGTTCTTGAAGTTGGCGCCTTGCGGAGCCGCCTTCGGTGCCGTGTTGTCATGGCACTTGGTGCAATTGCGGATGTCTTGCGGGAACTTGGTTTCGTTCAGCAGGACGCCGGCGAAGTTGTACCCCTGCTTGACCAGCAGGTCGCCCTTGTGGATTCTGTGAATCAGCACCGGGAAGTCGCCGATCGTGACGCCGTCCGCGACGTAGGTGTTACCTGCCGGGAAGACGTTGTTGGTCGATACCACGCGCGCCTGACCATACTTGCGCTGGTCGGTGTGGCAGGTGTCGCAGAAGCGCGGATCGTAGCGGCTGCCGCCGTGGAAGCCGGCGCTCTCGGTGCCGGGAACGCCACCGAGCTTGCCGTGGCACTCGTTGCACGACAGCTTGTCGACCACCAGACGCTGGCCGGGGTCGGAAACCGCCAGCGCCTTGCCGGTCGCCGGGATAAAGTCGAAGACGGCGTTGTTCGGTTTCGCCAGCGGCACGGCCGGCGTCACCTGAACCTCGTTGGCCGTATTGGTGCCGGTGCCGGGCACGTTGCCCGAAATCTGCAACACGACACGGGTGATGGCGCTGGGGTCGTAGGTCAGATCGCCGAGGTCGGAAGCGACGTTGAGGCCGGTCAGGGTAAAGCCGGCGACCTGCGCTTTGACTTGGGTGATGTCACGATAGAACTTGTAGGTGTAGGTGCCGTCGCCATTGTCGGTCAGCGTGCCGTTGCTGTCGGTCGACGGACGGGTCGCTGTTGCAGCGGCGGTGGTGGTCGGCACCGTGGTCACTATATAGCTGACCCACTTGCTCGGATCACCGTTGCTGCCCGGCACCAGCTTGGCCATGGAAAAGGCGATGTTCTGATAGCGGGCAACCGTCGCGGTCGACGCCTTGGTCGCGAGGCCTAGTCCAGAGATGGGGTTGCCGTTTTGGTCAGCCACTTTGAAGCTGACGACGGGCTGGCCAGAAACCGTGACGCCGGTGATCGTCGCATTGAACTGCACCTGCGAGTATTGATCAGCGGTCAAGGTGCCAAGCTTCACCATCGAGGTGAGATCCTTGCCGGGTGCGCCTGGCGCACCTGTGGCACCGGTGGCACCTGCCGGACCGGTCGCACCTGGCGAACCATCAGAACCGCCGCAACCGGTGAGCAATAGCGCGGCGGCAGTAAAGGCAAGCAAGAATGCTGATGCCCGAACCAGCGTTCCACGACTCTTTAACATGGATATTTCCCCCATTTAGACCAAAAATACACCCAAAACGGTTGCTGCCCTCTCAAAGCCAGAGGACAAGGTGAGTTGAACCGATGCACATTTGCCACAAACCGAACATCGCCGTTGCATTTTGAGCGTCGCATGTGAATATTTATTGACCTAGATCAAGATCACGACGGTTTGTAAGGATTTGTATAGCTGGGCACGTTTTTTGGTCCAGGCCGGTTCCAAAACCGCCCCCGCCCCCAACTATGACCGCTCGCCCGCTCGCTGAGGAAAATCCCGCCCTGCCAAAGGCTTGCATTCCCATCCTTTGCGCCGAGTGCGGCATGGATCGGTTTTGTGCGCTGCTCGGTCTGGATGGAACGGGTACCGCCAAGCGCGCGGAAATCTACCGGCGCGGTCAAGTCTTGTTCCGCCAGGGCGATACGTTTGATTACATTTATGCCCTGCGCAGCGGTTCTGTCAAGACTTCCGTCAGCGGCAAAGGCCGTCGCGTGCAGATCACTGGCTTTCACTTCGCCGGCGAGCCTCTTGGACTTAGCGCATACGCGAAGAAGCAATACGGTTGCGCGGCGGAGGCGCTGGAGACCAGTTCTGTCTGCAAGGTCGACGTCAATCGCGTCGAAGAAATCGCCCGTACCGTGCCGTCGATGTATGCCGAGATGGTGACAATGTTGAGCGTTCGGGTTCAGCAAGACGAGCAACTGATATTCCTGCTCGGAACGCGCAGGGCCGAGGAACGTCTCGCCGACTTCCTGATTGGCCTGTCACGCCGCGTCGCCAGCCGCGCTTACTTCCCGACCCAATTCCGCCTGAGCATGTCGCGAAGGGAGATCGGCAGCCATCTCGGCATGGCAGAGGAAACGATCTGCAGAATCCTTGCCCGACTTCACGACAGCGGATGCATCACCCTCACCCGCAGGACGGTGCGCATCAACGATATGGAACGACTGAGCGCCATAGTGAGCAGCGCTCCCGTCGACTGAGCGGCGCGCGGGTCACGGCAACGGCAGGCGCCTTGCGTCACCGGTTGATGCCAGCTCCAGGCGGCTTGCCGAAGACAGTGGGGTTCTTGGCCGCGTCCTCCTTGGAAGGATTGCCGGCGACCACGAGTTTTCTGATCCCCTCGTAAATAGAAGGACTGACGACGCCCTTGGTGACCAGCCAGCTCTTGCTGCCGTAGGGACGGCCGGCGATGATCCTGTTCGCTTCCTCAGCGCTGATGCCCGGGAGTTTCTGCAGCTCCTCGATGCTGGCGGCGTTTAGGCTGACGAGTTTGATCCTCGCCTTGGCCTTGCGCCTTGCAAGCGCATCCTTCTCGCGTTGCTCGGCCCGCTGCTTTTCCTGTGCCGTTGGCTGCATCATCTTGCGCGGTTGGTCTTCGGGTGCATCATCCGCCGCCAGGCTTGCACCACTACCCAACATCACAGCGGCGAGCAGTGCAAATAGCGGCAAGAGGCGATTGTTCAAGGGGCTTCCCTTCATCCAAGCAAAACCCCGGAAGCGTTGCCGCATCCGGGGTCAGAAAGGCCATATTGGGGCACGATGCACCGCGCCCCAAGCCGGGTTAGCGCTCAGTTGCCGACGCCGTGGACCACCCGGATGTCGGCGACGCGGCCGCTGGCGTGGCACACCATGCAAGCTTCCTTGTTGTTGGCGGTGAGTTTCGTTGCATCGGCGGTCGCTGAACCGATGACCTTGGTGATGCGCGTGTAGAGAACACCGCCGTTGTCCTTCATGTGGCCGATCGCTGTATCGCTGTTGTGGCAACCGAAACAGGCGGAAGCCATCGGCGAGCTGACCAGGTTGTCGACGCTGTAGTCCTTTTGGCCCTCACCGAGCTTGTCGATGAACGGCGACCTGCCGATACCCGTCGGATTGATGTTGGTCGGGTTGCTCATATCGGCGTTGGCGTCGCGCGACCATAGCAGGTTGGGCTGGGCAGCGGCATTCGTCGCGTTGCTGAAGTCGTAGCTGCCGGGCTCGTGACACTGTTCGCAGTTGTTCAACTTGCCGGGATAGCCGAAGTTGCCGAGACCTCCCGGATTGGCAGCGGTGGCGCCGTAGTTGAACAGTCCTTGATTCTTCATCTGGCCGTGGAGGCCATGGACGAAGTTCTTGATGGACAGGCTCCAGCCACCGATCGCACCGCCCGATGCACCGGCATGGCTCGAGTAGGTCTCCATGTGGCAGCCACCCGTGGCACATCCTTGCGGGTTGTTGCGCGCGCCGCTGTGGAAGGACGGCTCGACACCGAGTTGGCCGTGGCAGCTGTTGCACTTGGCGGCGCTGACGATGGTCCGGCGCACGTCCGTGGCGACTGCTGGCACCAGTTCGGAAATGTCGCGCAGGCGGATGCCCTTCGGATACAAGGGGTGGTTGAGCTGGACGAAGCCGTTGTAATTGACGCCGATCCAGCCGGTGACCATATTGCCGTCGGCGGGCATCAACTGCGCCAGCTTGGCAGTGTAGTAGCCATTGGCATCAGGGCCGGTCTGCGAATTGCCACCCGTGCCGTCGCGCAGGGCGAGCACCGTCGCTTCGACGTGCCCCGTCCAATCGACCGCCGTGGCGACTCCATCCTGCTTCTGGCCGTAGTTGACGTAGATGCTCGGCGTGCCATCGACGTTGGGCAGCAGGAAGCCGGTCTTGTTCAAGGTCGCCGGCGTCAGCGCACCGCCCGTGCCGTTGTCGCTCAAGATGCGATAGACGACGGTCACCTGCTTGCCGCCCGTCACCGCAGCGGTAGACACCGACTTGATCTCCATTTTGATCTTGAACACGCCCGCCGGCAGGTTGAGCTGCGAAGCCAACGCGATCGGATTGCCGACGTTGTTGGCCGGTGTCGGATAGCCCCCGCGGTCCACCGAACCTACTGGATCGACGGTGACGTGGGACACCTTGGAGAGGCTGTCAGCGGTGTGGCAAGCGCCGCACTTGCTGTCGTCGAGTTGGACGCTGCCGGGCGCCGGATGATTTTCTCCGGTCGCAAAGTTGACGTTGTCGTGACAAGCACCGCAAGCGAAGCGGTTGGGCGCTGTCTTCCAATTATCGCCCTGGGCTGTCTGGTTCTTCGCCCCCGCCGTGCCGTCGTGACACTTGACGCAGTTGGTGATGGTCTGCGGAAATTTGATTTCGTTGGCCAATACACCGGCGGGTGAAGTGCCGGTCTTGGTCAATTTTTCACCCATGTGCAGGGTGTGGATGAAGGCCGGGAAATAGAGCGTCGCATAGCCATTGACGCGGCGTACATCACCGGAATAGCCGGTCGCCGTCTTGGTGGCTTCGACTTGACCGTACTTGCGCTGATCGGTGTGGCAGAGCACGCACATCTTCGTATCTTGCCGACTCGCCGGCGTCTGTATCCTGCCGGTCACCGCGGGATTATGGAAGTTGTTGAACATGGAGTGACACTCGAAGCACGCCGACACCTTGACGATCTCGCGTTGCATGTCCGTAGCGGTGACAGGGCTGCCGGTCGCCGGGATGAAGTCGTAGAAGAAGTTGATCGGCTTTTCCAGCGGCACCGCGTCGCGCCCTGTGGCCGTCGCCGTCTGGTTGTTGGTGCCGGTGCCCGGGGCGGAACCCGAGATCTGGATGCCCAACCTATGGGTCAGCTTCGGATCAAAGCTTAAGTCGCCCAGGTCGGCCTTGAAATTCGGGGCCGCGTCGGTCGTCCCATCGACGGTGGTCTTGACCTTGGCCGGATCACGGTAGAACGTGTATTGGTACTGGCCTGGAGTAGCCAGCGCCTTGAAGCTGCCGAAGTTTTCCGTACCAGGCCGGCCGAGGGTGAAGTCGGCCGTCGTGCTCGGCGTACCCAGCACTTCGTAGCTGACCCAGCGGCTCGGGCTGCCGTTCGTGCCCGGCACCACGCCGGTCGTGCCCGGCACCAACTTGGCGAGGGTGAAACCGAAATTGGTGTATGCCGGGAACTTGGCGGTTGCCGACTTGCTCCAGACGTTCTCGAAGCCGAGAATGGCATTGCCCTTCTGGTCGGTCAAGGTGAAGGTCACCACGGGCGGACCGTTGTTGATCGCCACCGAATTGATGGTTCCGTTTAGCTTCAACGCGGCCCAGTCCACCGGTTGCAGCGAGGCGACATTGATGCCTGGCGTCGCCACAGGCACGGTGACGATGGTCCCTGGCGTGCCCGCCGGGCCATTGACGCCATCAGATCCACCTCCACCACAGCCGAACAACGCTAATGACATCAGCGCCGCCAAGCCAAGCCGCACAAGCGTCTGTTTCATGTTCTTACCTCGCTCTAAAGATTTCGCTTCGCACTGGAGTTGGATCCTGCTGCAAACCCTTCCCCAACTTCTTCCTAATTAAGAGACCTGTCTCGTCGCGGTCGGCCGCTAACCGTGGCTATCTGAATTTGTACGCATATTTCACCCCCAGATAGGTCACGTCTTGATTGGGCCGCATCGTTACCGTCGCGTTGTCGGTGTACGCAAAGGGCACGCCGGCGTAGCCCCAGGTCCATTCGTTGAACTTGGCGCTCTGATGCACCAGATCGACGCGCAGGTCGGCGCTGACGTTCAGCGCGTACTTGCCGTAGAGCTTGAGCAGCGTCGTCTTGTAGCTGACGTCGGGCAGGGTCCCGGCGGGATCGGCGTTGCCGGAAGCCAGCGCGTAGCGATTGCTGTCGTCGACATAGGACAGGTCGGCGCCCAGTTCCAGGACGCTGCTCGGCTTGCCGACGACGCCCAGACCGAAGCTGGTGGTGACGTCGTCGAGGTCGGCCAGGTAGCCGACGTTGTGATCGACGTGCAGGGTCTGCTTGCTCCGATTGAGGTAGGCGGTCAGCTTCCAGGCCTCGGCGATGGCCCAC
>JAHFRE010000205.1 GCA_023258955.1 Sterolibacterium sp. | reverse complement strand
CGATCTCCCCGGCGATCAGCGCGAAGCACTGTTCGAGCCGCGTGTAACCGCTGCGCTTGGCGCTGCCGGCGTAATAGCGGTTGAAGTCGGAGTCGACGATGTTGGCAGGTGCGACGACGTGACTGGGACCATCGATGCGGTCGAACAGCGGCCGGCCAGCGAGCAGCTTGTCGGCGGCGATGCCCAGGGTGCTCAAGCGCGGACCACCGTGGCGCGGTGTCAGCGGCAGGACCGCGGCGATGCAGCCGATCTCCCGATAGTAGGTGTGCCAGCCGGTGAGACCGTGCTGCTGGGCGGCCAGTCCCGAGAGCAGGCAGGTGGCGGCGCTGGCGGTGGTCGAGGGAAAGACCGAGGTCAGCTTCGCGCGCAGGTGCTGATGCAGGCAGGAGCCTCTGCCGACGCTGTTGAGGTAATCGTAGCCGAGGCCGTCGATGACCAGCAGCACGATGTGCTGCGCTTCAGCCAGGCTGACGTCGGTCAGCGTCGACAGCTGCGGATAATCGCAGCCGCTGCCCCCCCGTGCCGCCGTGATCGAAGCCATCAGGTTGGCGATGCCGCCGCCCTGATAGTCGGGCAGAATTTGGGTCAATAGCGGGGCCCGGCTGTACGGCGCTGGAATCAGTGGTCTTCGATGTGGGGGACGCCGTCTTCCGCCGGTTGGCCGGTGTCCGGATCGATCCAGTCGGAGATGCCGAGTTCATCCTCGGCCTCGAGCAGGCCCTCGCCTTCCTCCCCGGCCGCCTCGACCCCGTCCTTCATGTCCTCGACGGCCTCGATCAGCGTCGCGAACGGGCCGAATTCTTCCGCCGTGCCGCGGTATTGCCAGTAGAAGCCGTCCGGACGCTCGATCAAACGCGTCTTGTCGAAGTCGGGCGGCGTTTCCGGAATATGGACGGGACTCATGCTTTCCTCCTTCTAGCCCTGGCATTGTTGCAAGCGCTGCGAGTTTAGTTTACACCTTTCAGCGGCACCGAGTTTGCCTCGGCCTTATGGCAGAATGGGCAGCATGGCAAGCGACGATGAGCTGACGGAAATTGCGGCGCGGGCAGCGGCGATTCGCCGCGACTTGCACGCGCATCCGGAGCTGGCGTTCGCCGAACGGCGCACCGCCGATCTGCTGGCGAGCCACCTCGAAGGCCTCGGCATCGAAGTTCAGCGCGGCCTCGCCGGCACCGGCGTGGTCGGCACGCTGCGTCATGGCAGCGCTGGGCGCGCCATCGGGCTGCGCGCCGACATGGATGGATTGCCGATCGAGGAAGCGAACGAGTTCCCGCACCGCTCGCGGCATCAAGGCTGCATGCACGCCTGCGGCCACGACGGCCACATGGCGATGCTGCTCGGCGCTGCGGAAGCGTTGGCGCGGCGACCGCGCTTCGACGGCAGCGTGCATTTCATCTTCCAGCCGGCGGAAGAGCACGAGGGTGGTGGCCGGGTGATGGTCGAGCAGGGCTTGTTCGAGCGGCATCCGATGCAGGCAGTGTTCGGTATGCACAATTGGCCCGGGCTGGCCGCCGGGCAGATGGCGGTGATGCCCGGTGCCGTGATGGCGAGCGCCGACCGCTTCGAGATCGTGTTGAGCGGTCGCGGTGGTCACGCCGCGATGCCGCATCAGGCCGACGATCTGGTGCTCGCCGGCTCGCTCCTGGTGCAGGCCCTGCAGAGTCTGGTGGCCCGACGGACCGACCCGCTGGAACCGGCGGTGCTCTCTGTGACGCGCTTTCACGCCGGCGACGCCGACAACGTGCTCGCGGGCGCAGCGCTGCTCGGCGGCACATTGCGCAGCTTCAGCGCCGCGCAACGGACGCTGCTGGAGGAGGGTATGCAGCGCGTCTGCGCCGGCATCGCGGCGACGCAGGGCATAGCCATCGATCTGCAGATCGAGCGCGGCTATCCGCCGACCGTCAATTCGCGCGCCGAGACCGATCTTTGCCGCGCGGTGGCGACCGAGCTGTTCGGTGCGGCCAGGGTGCGCACCGACCTGCGGCCGAGCATGGGGGCCGAGGACTTCTCCTACCTGCTCGAGGCCTGTCCCGGTTGCTACGTCTGGCTCGGCAACGGCCTGGCCGAGGGCGGTTGCATGCTGCACAGCCCGCGCTACGACTTCAACGACGCGGTTATCATCGACGGCATGCGTTACTGGGTGCGCCTGGTCGAACGGGCGCTGGCGGAGAATCGGGCCGGCTAGCGTACGGCGGAATCGACGGGCTCGTTCAGCCCGAGCCAATAGAGCCCGACGTGGCCGACCGCCTGGATGAAGCGTTCGAAATCGACCGGTTTGCGGATATAGCTGTTGGCGCCGAGGCTATAGCCCTCGTAGATGTCCTGCTGTTCGCGCGAGGTGGTCAGGATCACCACCGGCAACAGGGCGGTGGCGGCGTTGGCGCGGATGCGCCGCAACACCTCCAGGCCGTCGACGCGCGGCAGCTTGAGATCGAGCAGTACCAGCGCCGGCAGGTCGGCGCCGTCGCGGCCCGGTTCGCCGTCGGCCCCGAACAGATAGTTGAGCGCTTCGACGCCATCGCGCGCGACGATGACCCGATTGCGGATGTGATTCCTGGCGAAGGCCCGCAAGGTCAAGGCCTCATCGTCGGGATTGTCTTCGACCAGCAGTATGGTCTGCTCGTTGGGCATGGTGGATTCTCCCCCGCGGCTGCTGCCGCCAATGCCAAGAGCATACACCGTATGCGATCCGCATTGCAACACGCTGCACTGCGCGTCCTGCCTGCGCTGCTGCGCGTCGGGTGGTTGCTGCTGCGCTGTTGCAGAGCGCGAGCGGGATTCAGGCCGACCGGTTGTCAGCCTGCAGCGCTGCTCGCTGCAATCTGATCGCCAAGGCAGTCAACTCCACATAGACGCTGACATGGTCGGCGAGATGGCGGAGGATCCAGTTGGCACCCTCGGGCGTTTCCTGCAACCAGAGCCTTCCGGCGGGAAGATCTCGATGCAGCAGATCGGCTTCGTCGGCGACCACCAATTCGCGATAGGGTCCCCACAAATAGTCGGAATTCTTGTGGCGCCAACTCATCCCCTGGGTCTTGGCGTATGCCTCGTTGTGTTTGAAGATGATGTCCACCAACTCCTTGTCGGGGTCGTTCGGCGGCGCAGACTCGATCCAACAGTGGTAAGCGCCACCGATAGCGCCGGCAAAGGCGTCGTTTTCCGTCAACCGCATCAGATTGCCGTCACCGCAGTCGATCACCGCCAGACCCGCCACGGGGCGATAGTCTCTGTTAAGCACCAGAGATGCCACGTTGGATCCGACCACCGCGTACGCATGGCAAAGGCCGAAGTACAAATCGGGAAACACCGTGCGGATAGCGGTATCCACCGCATCGCTGATATGGCCTTTGAGCCGATCGACATGGCTGCTGAGCGCAATCGTGACGTCTCGCACATTGGCGTCGCCGACCACTGGCGATACGGGCTGGGGCTGCGATCGAATACTGAGGCCGAAGCCATCAGCGCTGGCTATGAGTTCATTGCTGCGAGCGTCGAGACGCGGGTATCGGCCGATCGCACGACGCGGAAAGCTGGCGGTGTTTGTCATGGTTTTTGGGCGTTATTTGACATTCAACGACCAGTAACGGCTGAAGCTTGCCAAACTTGAGCCCGCGATCCGCCGGCGAGGTAATACCAGCGCTATCGATCGCCAGGCTTCCCCGCTTGCCACCTGCAGTGGCGTCGGCTGAGGGCCGCGGCCGGCGTCAGTCGGCCAACTGCTCGCGCGTCAGGACGAAGATCTTGCCCTCGTCGCTGGCCGTGGCGATCCAGGTGAAGGGCAGGCGCGGGAAGGCCTGTTCGACCAGGTCCCGATTGTGGCCGATCTCCACCGCCAGCACGCCTTGCGGCTCGAGGTGTTGACGCGCTCGGCCGAGGATGGTCCGCACCAGGTCGAGACCGTCCTCGCCGGCGGCCAGGGCCAGCGTCGGCTCGTGACGAAACTCGGGCGGCAGCGAGCGCATCGCCGGTCCTGTGACGTAGGGGGGGTTGCAGACGATGAGCTGGTAGCGACGCCCGGCCAGGGCCTCGAACAGGTCAGAAGGCAGCAACCGGATACGATCCTGTAGACCGTGGTCGGCGACGTTGCGCTCGGCGACCGCCAGCGCATCGGCGGAGAGGTCGACCGCGTCGATCGCGGCGTTGGGATAGGCGTGGGCCATCAGTATCGCCAGGCAGCCCGAGCCGGTGCACAGGTCCAGCGCACTGACTACCTCCTCGGCGTCGCCGATCCAGGGTGCCAGGGATGCTTCGAGCGCTTCGCCAAAATAGGAGCGGGGCACGATGACCCGCTGGTCGACGTAAAAGCGCAACCCGCCCAGCCAGGCCTCGTGGGTCAGGTAGGCGGCCGGCAGGCGCTGGCTGACGCGCTGATCGATGATGTCGCGCAGGGCGCGGCGTTCGAGCTGGGTGAGGCGCGCCTCGAGGAACAGATCGAGCTGATCGCGCGGCAGGTGCAGGCTGTGCAGGATCAGCCAGGCCGCTTCGTCCACCGCGTTGTCGCAACCGTGGCCGAAGAACAGCTGCGCCTCGGTGAAACGGCTGACCGCGTAGCGCAGCCAGTCGCGCAGAGTGACTAGCACTTCGCCGGCGTCGTTCATGCTTTCCTCATTGGGCTGGATGGCAGAGGAGGGAGCGCAAAACGTCCTCGTAGATGGCGGTGAGGGGTTCGAGTTCGGCGACGGCGATGCATTCATCGATCTTGTGGATCGTCGCGTTGCTCGGTCCGAACTCGGCCACCTCGGTGCAGACAGTGGCGATGAAGCGGCCGTCCGAGGTGCCGCCGCTGGTGGACAACGCCGCGGTGACGCCGCTGTGCTTGGCAATCGCCGCTTCGAGGACCGCGACCAGGCGACCGCGCGGCGTCAGATAGGGCAGGCTGGGGGAGCTCCAGTGGAGCTCGTATTCGAGCCCGAAGCCATCGAGCAGGGCGTGCACCCGATCCTGCAGCGCTTGCGGCGGGCTCGCCGGGGCGTAGCGAAAATTGAACAGCAGCTCGAGTTGGCCGGGGATCACGTTGCCGGCGCCGGTGCCGGCGTGCACATTGGAAACCTGGAAGCTGGTCGGCGGAAAGTACGGGTCGCCTTCGTCCCAGCGCACCGCGACCAGTTCGGCGAGTGCCGGGGCGGCGAGGTGGATGGGGTTTCTCGCCAGCTGCGGATAGGCGACGTGGCCCTGCTGGCCACGGACCACCAGCCGCGCCGAGAGCGAACCGCGCCGCCCGTTCTTGATGGTGTCGCCGAAGCGCTCGAGCGAACTGGGTTCGCCGACCAGGCAGAAGTCGACGCCGATCTGTCGGCCGCGCAGGCGCTCGACAACGCGCGTGGTGCCCTCGAACGCATCGCCTTCCTCGTCCGAGGTGAGCAGGAAGGCGATCGAACCCGCGTGGTCGGGATGGGCCGCGACAAAGCGCTCGCAGGCGACCACCATCGCCGCCAGGGACGACTTCATGTCGGCGGCACCGCGGCCGTAGAGCATGCCGGCGCGGATCTCTGGCTGGAAGGGATCGCTCTGCCAAGCCTCGGTTGGACCGCCGGGAACGACGTCGGTGTGGCCTGCGAAGCAGAACAGGGGGCTGGCGGCGCCGCGCCGCGCCCACAGATTGCTGGTCCGCGGCGGGCCTTCGCTGTCCATCCGCTCGCAGACGAAGCCGAGGGGGGCCAACCGCGCCGCGATCAATTCCAGACAGCCCGCGTCGTCGGGGGTGATCGAGCGACGGGCGATCAAGGCCTGCGCCAGTTCGAGCGTCTTCATCCCGGTTCAGGCGTCGAGCTTCAGGGTGAAATCGGCGAAGGAGGCGCTGCCTTCATCGCCCTTGGTGAAGTCCATGTCCGCCGCGCTCTTGCCGGCCTCCCCGGTTGGCGGCGGAGTCTGCTCGCTGTTGTTGATCAGCCAGGACAGGTTGGTCGGCGAGTCGGCGTTGGCCAGCGCTTCGTCGAGGCCGATGATGCCGTCGCGATAGAGGCGGCAGAGGTCTTGTTCGAAGGTCTGCGAGCCGGGCGCCAGGCTCTTTTCCATCGCTTCCTTGATCGCGTTGACTTCGCCCTTCTCGATCAATTCGGCGATGTAGCGGGTGTTGAGCATGATCTCGCAGGTCGGCAGACGGGTGCCGTTGGGTCGGCGCACCAGGCGCTGCGAAACGATGGCCTTCAAGCTGGCCGACAGATCGAGGAACAGGGCGGGGCGGTTCTCCATCGGGAAGAAACTGAAAATGCGGTTGAGGGCGTGATAGCTGTTGTTGGCGTGCAGCGTCGCCAGGCAAAGGTGGCCGGTCTGGGCGTAGGCCAGGGCCAGCGACATGGTGGTCTGGTCGCGGATTTCGCCGATGACGATGCAGTCGGGCGCCTGGCGCATGGCGTTCTTCAGCGCATCGGCCCAGGAATGGGTGTCGAGGCCGATTTCGCGCTGGTTGACCAGGGAGCGCTTGTGTTGGAAGAGGAACTCGATCGGATCTTCGACCGTCAGGATGTGGCCGGAGCGGTTGCTGTTGCGGTGGTCGATCATCGACGCGACCGTGGTCGACTTGCCCGATCCGGTGGAACCGACGACCAGCACCAGGCCGCGCTTTTCCATGATGATGCTGGAGAGCACCCGCGGCAGGCACAGCTCGTCGAGGCCGGGAATCTTGCTGGTGATGTAGCGCACGACGATGGCGATGGTGCTGCGCTGGTGGAACATGTTGATGCGAAAGTTGCCCACACCCTGGACGCCGCGCGAGATGTTGATCTCCATGTCGCGCTCGAAATGCGCCATCTGCTCCGGCGTCAGCAGTTCGCCGGCGATGCGGGCGATGGTCGGCGGATCCATGATCTGCTGGTTGATCGGGATCACCGTACCCTGAACCTTGATGTGGATCGGCGCGCCGGCGGTGA
>JAHFRE010000040.1 GCA_023258955.1 Sterolibacterium sp. | reverse complement strand
CGAACTTCCGCCTTCCAGCTTCCGCCCATTTCCCTGTCTTCGATTGTCAACAGAAAAACCCGTTACCAACGACTCCCCGACCAAGTACCCACACCTATCGGTTGTCTGATTTTTAAAGAACGTTTGTCGCCTTGCAGCAACAAGAGGGGCGCATTATACAGACCGATCTGCCGCGGTCAAGGCCCCCGCCAGATTATTTCGCTGATCAGTTCAGACTGACTCGCGCGAACTTGCGCTTGCCCACCTGCAACACCACGGTCTCGCCCGCGCGCAGCGCCAGCGACTTGTCCGTGACCTTCTCGCCGTTGATCCTGACGCCGCCGCCATCGATCTGGCGCAAGGCCTCGGAGGTGCTCGCGGTGAGCCCCGCCTGCTTCAATACGCCGGCGATCGCACCAGCGGCAACCGTCACCTCTGGCATCTCGTCGGGCATGGCGCCGCGCGCGAAACGCGCCTCGAAGTCGGCCAGCGCATCCACGGCGGCAGCGGCGTGGTGAAAACGCGCGACCATTTCCTGCGCCAGCAGCACCTTGACGTCGCGCGGATTGCGGCCCTCCGCCACTTCCCGCTTGAGCTTGGCGATCTCGGCGCTGTCGCGGAAGGACAGCAGTTCGTAGTAGCGCCACATCAACTCGTCGGAGACCGACATCAGCTTGCCGAAAATCTCGCGCGGCGCCTCGGCGATGCCGACGTAGTTGCCGAGCGACTTCGACATCTTGTTCACGCCGTCGAGCCCTTCGAGCAGCGGCATCATCAGCACGCACTGCGGCACCTGGCCGTAGTGCTTCTGCAGCTCGCGGCCGACCAGCAAATTGAACTTCTGATCGCAGCCGCCGAGTTCGACGTCGGCCTTCATCGCCACCGAGTCGTAACCCTGGCACAGCGGGTAGAGGAACTCGTGGATCGCGATCGGCTGGTTGGCCTTGTAGCGCTTGGAAAAGTCGTCGCGCTCGAGCATGCGTGCCACCGTGTTGAGCGCCGCCAGCTTGATCATGCCGGCCGCGCCGAGCGGCTCGAACCAAACCGAGTTGAAGCAGATCTCGGTCAGCTGCGGGTCGAGGATCTTGAACACCTGCTCCTGGTAGGTCTTGGCGTTCTCCAGGATCTGCTCCCGCGACAGGGGCGGGCGGGTGGAGTTCTTGCCCGAGGGGTCGCCGATCATGCCGGTGAAATCGCCGATCAGGAACATCACGTGGTGGCCGAGTTCCTGGAAGTGGCGCAGCTTGTTGATCAGCACCGTGTGCCCGAGGTGCAGGTCGGGCGCGGTCGGATCGAAGCCGGCCTTGACCCGCAGGGGTCGCCCGCTCTTCAGCTTGTCCACGAGTTCAGACTCGACCAGCAGTTCGTCGGCGCCGCGCTTGATCAGCGCCAGTTGGGTATTGATGTCCATAGAAGAAGGGTCGAAGCCAAAACCGCCGTGATAAACTCGCCTGAAAATCCGATCCACGCGCCCGATGAATAAGCCGCGAATTCTAGCGCATCTGCCGCACCGCGGCGGCGCCAAGCCAGGCTGCCAGCGGTGAGCACAACACCCCTGATCGTCGGTCTGATGTCGGGAACCAGCCTCGACGGCGTCGATGCGGTGTTGGTCGACTTCTCTCAGGACAAGATTGCGCTGCGCGCCAGCGCCTACCTACCCTACAGCGAGGCGCTGCGCCGGCAGATCCTGGAGCTGCACCAATCCCGGGAGGGCGAGTTGCACGAGGCGCTGCTGCTCGCCAACCGTTTGGCCCAGATCTACGCCGCGGCGGTGCAGCAACTGCTCGGCACGGCCGGCGTCGCGGCGGCGGTGGTGGCCGCGATCGGCTGCCACGGCCAGACCCTGCGCCATCAGCCGGCGCAAGGCTACACGTTGCAGCTCAACAATCCGGCCTTGCTCGCCGAACTGACGGGCATCAGCGTCGTCGCCGATTTTCGCAGCCGCGACATCGCCGCCGGTGGCCAGGGTGCGCCGCTGGTGCCGGCCTTCCACGAGCTGGTGTTTCGCGCGCCGCAGCGACACCGGGTCATCCTCAATCTCGGCGGCATCGCCAACCTCACCGACCTCGCGCCGGGACTGCCGGCGCTGGGCTTCGACTGCGGGGTGGGCAATATTCTGCTCGACGCCTGGAGTTCGCGTCACCTCGGCCAGGCCTACGACGAGGGCGGGCGCTGGGCCGCCAGCGGTCGGCTGTTGCCCGGCCTGCTCCGGCGTCTGCTCGCCCACCCCTACTTCGACCAGCCGCCGCCGAAGAGCTGCGGGCGCGAGCAATTCAATCTCGCCTGGCTGGAGGGCTGCCTGGTCGGCGACGAGGCGACGGCCGACGTTCAGGCAACGCTGCTCGAACTGACGGCCGTGGGCGTGCAGCGCGGTCTCGTCCAGGCGCGTGGCGAGCCCGCGGAGATCTACTTATGTGGCGGCGGCGCCCACAACGCGGCGCTGTTGCAGAGCTTGCAACAACGGTTGCGGCAAACCCGCGTCGCGACGACCGAGGCGCTCGGCCTGGCGCCCGACTGGGTCGAGGCGATCGCCTTCGCCTGGTTGGCACAACGCACCCTGGCCGGGCTACCCGGCAATCTGCCCGAGGTCACGGGCGCGCGCGGGCCGCGCGTGCTCGGCGCTATCTATCCCGCCTGAAGGGCGGGGGATCAGGCGGAGAAGGACGAACCGCAACCGCAGGTCGAAGTGGCGTTCGGATTCCTGATCACGAACTGGGAACCTTCGAGGCCTTCGGTGTAGTCGATCTCGGCGCCGACCAGGTACTGGTAGCTCATCGGATCGATCAGTAGGGTCACACCCGCCTTCTCGAGCACCGTATCGTCCTCGTTCTTCACTTCATCGAAGGTGAAGCCGTACTGAAATCCGGAACAGCCGCCGCCGCTGACGAATACGCGCAGCTTGAGTTCGGCGTTACCTTCCTCGATGATCAGTTCTTTCACCTTGCTCGCGGCACTGTCGGTGAAGACCACCGGCGCCGGCATTTCGGCCACAGCATTCATGTTGCAAACTCCTTCAATGACGAACAACGATTATCGCAGACGATCGCTGCGCCGATCAATGGTTCAATTGCTCGAGGCGAGTTTCAGTTCCTTGGTCTTGCCCGCTGTCAGAGCGCCTTGATGCACCAGTCGCCCCTGCACCACCGCTCCCAGATGCATCTCGATGGTGTTGTACTGAACATCCCCTGTGACCCTGGCGTGGGACTGAAGTTCAAGGAACTCGCTGGAGAACACCGGTCCGATTACCGCGCCATTGATCACCAGGTGCGAAACGCTGATTTCGCCCTCGATGCAGGCGTGTTCGCTGACCACCAAGGTGCTCGCCTGCTCGCCGGTGGCACGCACGTCGCCCTTGACCTCGCCATCGACGCGCAGTCCGCCGGCGAAAGAAATGCTGCCGTCGATCTTGGTGCCGGCGCCGATCAGGCTGTCGATGCGGCCCTGGGGCTTGTTGGTCTTCTTCGAAAACATGGGACCCTCCTGGGGACAGATCGCTAGATTATGGCTGTCTTGGCGGCCTTGACCACGCCATCCTGCAACAGCCTCACTTCCACGCTCTTCAGGCGAGCGCCGACGGGAATCTTGAACGTGCCTTCGATGCGGCGAAAATGCTTGAACCTGAGATCGAAAGACCGCGCTGCGGCGCCTTCGGCCGCAGGCAAAACCATCATAACATTTTTGCCGTCCTGCTGCAGCGTCATCGCCAGCTGCAAGCTGCCGTTGAATTCGCGGTCCTTCTTGCCGCCCTGGATGGCGACGAGCATGCGATAGCGATACTGATCGACCATGTCGGTCTCGACCCGCAGCCGGTTGATGGAGAGGCTGCCCTCGGGCCCCTCGGCCTGGGCCAGGTTCTCGAAGACCGATAGGTCTTCCTTGAGACGCGAGTTTTCCTCTTCCAGGGCCTTTGCCTGCCGGGTCAGCTGCTGCTGGGTGGTCAGTTCGATCTGCAGCTTGCTCTCACCGGCATCGGCCAGGGCGCGCAGCCGCACCACCTCCTGTTCGAGGCTCGCCGATTTTTCCCGCAGCCCGGTCAGTTCCTGGTCGGCTTCGCTGCGGTCGAAGCCGGAAAATCGTCGGCCCGCTTCGTAGATCCAGCCGGCTAGCGCCAGCGAGAAGCCGAGCACCACGACCGCGGCGAGGGCGCGCCAATACCAGGGCAAGTGGGTACGCACCGCCACGCGCGGCGCCGAAATCCCAAAGCGACCGCGCCAGCGGCGCAGTATCAGGGCAAGACGGGGATGTGCGAAAGTCCGGCGCACTCATCTATTCCGAACATGAGGTTCATATTTTGCACCGCCTGCCCGGCAGCGCCTTTGACCAGGTTGTCGATCACCGACAGCACCACCAGCGTATCGCCGCCCTGGGGCCGGTGGATGGCGATGCGGCAAACGTTGGCGGCCCGCACAGAGCGGGTGTCGGGATGGCTGCCGGGGGGAAGCACATCGACGAATGGCTCGTCGGCGTAGCGCCGCTCGAACAGCGCTTGAAAATTCTCCTCGCGCTCGACGCGGGCATAGAGCGTGGCGTGGATGCCGCGGATCATCGGCGTCAGGTGGGGCACGAAGGTCAGGCCGACCGCTCTGCCGGCCGCGCTCGCCAGACCCTGCTCGATTTCCGGCAGGTGCCGGTGCCCCGGCGCGCCGTAGGCCTTGAAACTGTCGCTGGCTTCGCTGAACAGAATATTGGTCTCGGCTTTGCGCCCGGCGCCCGAAACACCCGACTTGGCATCGGCGATCAGGTGTCCGCAATCGACGCAGCCGGCCTCCACCAGCGGCAGGAAGCCCAACTGGGTGGCGGTTGGGTAGCATCCGGGGTTGGCGATCAGACGCGCTGCACGAATGTGCTGGCGATTGACTTCGGGCAGACCGTAGACGGCGTCAGCCACCAGCGCCGGGCTGGCGTGCTCCATGCCGTACCACTTCTGCCAAAGCCCCAGGTCCTTGATGCGAAAGTCGGCGGACAGGTCGATCACGCGCGCACCGGCGTCGAGCAGAGCGCCCGCCTGCTTCATCGCCACGCCGTTGGGGGTGGCGAAATAGACCAGGTCACAGCTGTCGAGGGGTGAGTTGGCCGGATCGGAAAATTGCAGTTTGACGCGGCCGCGCAGGCTGGGAAACATGTCGGCAACCGCCGTCCCTGCCTCGGCGCGCGAGGTTACCGCCCGCAGTTCAACTTGAGGATGTTGCGCGAGCAGGCGCAGCAACTCGACGCCGGTATAGCCCGTGCCGCCGACGACCCCGACCTTGATCATCTTCCCTCCAATTCCCGCTCGGCCTGCCACAGCCTGCCGCCGAGCGATCCGAACCCTGTTGCACAGCGCCGCCAGTCGGCGGCACATGCGGGGCAAAAAAAGCCGCCTGTTCCACCGGGCGGCTTTTTCCGAGGCGTCTGGCCAGAGCCAGAAGAACTAGCGCTTGGAGAACTGTTTGCGCCGGCGCGCCTTGTGGAAGCCGACCTTCTTGCGTTCCACCTCGCGCGCGTCGCGCGTCACGAAGCCCGCCTTGGACAGCGTCGGCTTGAGCAGACCATCGTATTCGATCAGGGCGCGGGTGATGCCATGACGGACCGCGCCGGCCTGACCGGACTCGCCGCCACCAGCGACATTGACCATGATGTCGAAGGTGTTGGCGTGGCTGGTCAACTCCAGCGGTTGGCGTACGACCATGCGCCCGGTCTCGCGCGAGAAGAACTCGTCGACCGGCTTGTCATTGACCACGAACTTGCCCGAGCCCGTCTTGAGGAAGACCCTGGCCACCGCGGTCTTGCGCCGGCCCGTTCCATAATAGTAATTCGCTGCCATATACGTCCTATCAAACAACCAGCGGTTTCGGCTGCTGCGCAGCGTGCGGATGCGTCGAGCCTGAATAGCACTTCATCTTCTTGATCATGGCGTAACCGAGGGGGCCCTTGGGTAGCATGCCCTTGACCGCCTTCTCGAGGATGCGCCCGGGAAAACGCTGCTGCAATTTCTTGAAGTTCGTTTCGTAGATGCCGCCAGGGTAGCCGGTATGCCGGTAGTACTTCTTGTCCTCGGCCTTGTTGCCGGTGACACGGAGCTTCTCGACATTGACCACCACGATAAAATCGCCGGTATCGACGTGCGGGGTGTAGATCGGCTTGTGCTTGCCGCGCAGGCGACGCGCCAATTCGGCAGCCAGCCGGCCCAGTACCTTGTCGGTGGCGTCGACGATGAACCAGTCGTGCGTCACGTCCTGTGCTTTGGCGGAAAAGGTTTTCATGGGGTCCTCAACATCCATTGCCCGCGCTAGGGGGCAATTTCGGAAACCGCGCATTGTAGGTCAGCGGCTGCCCTACTGTCAAACCCGGCGCGCTACAATGCGCCGCAGTCGTCAAAGGAGGGTGGGCCATGGAATGCAAGGTGCGGTGGCTGGCTGGCGCGAGCTTCATCGCCGAAACGGGTAGCGGCCACCTGGTGGCCATGGACGGCCCGCCGGACGCCGGCGGCCGCAATCTGGCGCCGCGACCGATGGAATTGCTGCTCGCCGGCACCGGCGGCTGCAGCGCTTTCGACGTGGTCAACATCCTGCAGCGCGGGCGGCACGCGGTGAGCGGCTGCGAGGTCGCGCTCAGCGCCGAGCGCGCCGCAACCGATCCGAAGGTGTTTACCAAGATCCACTTCCACTTCATCGTCGCTGGCCGCGACCTCAAAGCCGAGGCGGTGGACCGGGCGGTCAAGCTCTCGGCGGAAAAATACTGTTCGGCCTCCATCATGCTGGGGAAGTCTGCGCTCATCAGCCACGATTGGGAGATCGTCGAAACCGCCTAGTCAGATCCGATAGCTGGCGCTCGTCATCAGCTTCGAGGCCGCCGCCATGGCGCCCTTGACAGCCTGCGGCAATTCCCGCGCGCCGAGGCGCCGAGCCGTTGCGGCGTGGCTAGCCTCGTCCTGGCGCATCTGTTCGAGGATCAGCCAGGAGCGCCGGTCGGCGGCCGGCAGGCGCGCTTTGTAGCGGTCCAGATGGGACTCGACCTGGCGCTCGGTCTCGGCGAGAAATCCCAGACTCCAGCGCTCCCCCATCTTGCCCGCGATCAGACCCAGGGCGAACGAACCGCCGTACCAAACCGGATTGAGCAGGCTCTTGCGCCCGCCCAGTTCGGCGATGCGTCTTTCGGTCCACGCCAGGTGCTCGGTCTCCTCGCGGCCGGCCTGCTCCAGCGCCCGCCGTACCTCGGGATCGCCCGAGACCATCGCCTGCCCCTGATAGAGGGCCTGGGCGCAGATCTCCCCACAGTGGTTGACCCGCATCAGGGCTGCCGCGCGGGCCCGCTCGGTGGCGCTGAGCTCGGCTTCCGGCTGCTCGCCGCCGGGAACGGTGCGCTGCGCCTGGGCCGGGGCAAACAGGGTGCGCAGGGCACGGTCGACCGCCAGAATGCAGTCGTCAATCGCCACGCGCCCGCCTCTCCCGCCCGACGTAGCGGGTGTGCCCGCGACCGACGCCGTGCAGCGACAGGTGGTGCGCCAACTCCGTGAGCGCCTGCTGATAGACGACCCGCTTGAACTCGATCACCGTGTCCAGCGGCACCCAGTATTCGTTCCAGCGCCAGGCGTCGAATTCCGGGTGGCTGCTGGCGCGCAGGCTGACATCCGAGTCGCGGCCGACCAGGCGCAACAGAAACCATATCTGCTTTTGACCGCGGTAGGTGTTGCGCCACTCGCGCCTTACCCAGTGTTTGGGCACGTCGTAGCGCAACCAGTCGCGGGTGCGCCCGAGAATTTCCACGTGGTCCGGCAGCAGGCCGATTTCCTCCTGCAATTCGCGGTACATCGCCTGCTCGGGCGTCTCGCCCTTGTTGATGCCCCCCTGCGGAAACTGCCAGGAGTGCTCGCGAATACGCTTGCCCCAAAACACCTCGTTGCGGGCATTGACCAGGACGATGCCGACGTTCGGGCGATAGCCTTCACGATCCAGCATGGTGCTACCTTCAATTCTTCAATTGGACTGCCTGCATTTTTTCACAGATTGGCGTCGAATAGAAGCCTCGCCGCGGGCGGGCCGGCAAAGCCGGCGAACCACTGCCGGCGCTCGCGGTAGAATCGCCCCGTCGAATCCCCGGGCCCCACCATGCGCGCGCGTCAGTTCTATATTTCCACCCTCAAAGAGGCACCGGCCGAGGCCGAGATCATCAGCCATCAGTTGATGCTGCGCGCCGGGCTGATCCGGCGCCTGGCCGGCGGCATCTACAGCTGGATGCCTTTGGGGCTGCGCGTGTTGCGCAAGGTGGAGGCGATCGTGCGCGCCGAGATGAACCGCGCCGGTGCCGTCGAACTGCTGCTGCCGGCGGTGCAACCGGCCGAGCTGTGGCAGGAATCGGGACGTTGGGAACAGTACGGGCCGGAGCTGTTGCGTTTCAAGGATCGCCACCAGCGCGATTTCGTCGTCGGACCGACGCACGAGGAGGTGATTACCGACATCGTGCGTCGCGAGATCAAGAGCTATCGGCAGCTGCCGCGGCATTTCTACCAGATCCAGACCAAGTTCCGCGACGAGATCCGGCCGCGCTTCGGGGTGATGCGCGGGCGCGAGTTCCTGATGAAGGACGGCTACTCCTTCCACGCCGATTTTGCCGACCTGGTGCGCGAGTACGCGCTCATGCACGCCACCTATACGACCATCTTCACCCGCCTAGGCCTGGGTTTTCGCGCCGTCGCCGCCGATACCGGCTCGATCGGCGGCAGCGGCTCGCACGAGTTCCACGTTCTCGCCGACTCCGGCGAGGATGCCATCGCCTATTGCCCCGACTCCGATTACGCCGCCAACGTCGAATTGGCCGAGGCGCTGGCGCCGACCCAAGAGCGGCAAGCCGCCACAGAAACCCTGCGCGAGGTGGAGACCCCGGGCAAGATCAAGTGCCAGGAAGTGGCCGAGCTGCTCGGCGTTGGCGTTACGAAGCTGGTGAAGGCCATCGCCATCGTGCGCGAGGCGGCGGAATCCCCGTTCGCCCTGATCCTGCTGCGCGGCGACCACGATCTCAACGAAGTGAAGGCGCAGAAGATCGTCGGTCGCTTCCGCTTCGCCCGCGACGAGGAGGTGGTCGAAGCCCTCGGTTGCCGCCCCGGCTACATCGGTCCGATAGGGACCCAGGTGGCGCTGTTCGTCGATCGCAGCGTCGCCGCGCTCAGCGATTTCGTCTGCGGCGCCAACAAGGCCGGCTATCACCTGGCCGGGGTCAACTTCGGCCGCGATCTGGCCGAGCCGCAACACTATTTCGATCTGCGCAACGTCGTCGCCGGCGATCCGTCGCCCGACGGGCGCGGCAGTCTGGCGATCTGCCGCGGCATCGAGGTCGGGCACATCTTCCAATTGCGCAGCAAGTATTCCGAAGCCCTCAAGTGCAGCTTCCTCAGCGAGACCGGTCAGCCGCAGGTGATGGAGATGGGCTGCTACGGCATCGGCGTCAGCCGCATCGTCGGCGCCGCCATCGAGCAGGGCAACGACGGGCGCGGCATCGTCTTTCCGGCGGCCATCGCCCCCTTCGAGATCGTCGTCGTGCCGCTGGGCTACGGCAAGTCGGCGGCGGTGCGCGAGGAAGCGGAACGGGTCTATGGCGAACTCGCCGCGGCCGGCTACGACGTCATCATCGACGACCGCGACGAACGCCCCGGCGTCATGTTCGCCGACTGGGAACTGATCGGTGTGCCGCACCGGGTGGTCATCGGCGAACGCGGCCTGAAGCAAGGAACGGTCGAGTACCAGGGCCGCCGCGAGCAAGCCGCGACCATCGTGGCGCTGGCCGAACTCGCCGCCCTGATCGGGCAGAAGCTGCGTCCATGAGTTGGTGCCGCCTGCTCGCTGGCGTCCTGGCCGCGCTGGTATGCGGCGGCACCCTGGCCGGCGCCCAGAAGTACGAACCGCTGGCGGCGAGCGTGCAAGCGGCCCTGCACGCCGCGGTGGCCGACGCAGCGGCGCCGGAACCGCAGTTTTCCAGCGACGAGGAGAAGCGCGCCTGGCTGGCAGCGATGTCACAGCGCCTCGCCACCTACATGCCCGATCCGCTCGGCCGGGCGGAGTTTCTCAAGACGGTCTATTACGAGGCCAAGCGCGCCGGCCTCGACCCGCAACTGGTGCTCGGCGTCATCCACGTCGAGAGCCGCTTTCGCAAGTACGCCGTATCGGTGGCCGGCGCTCGCGGCTACATGCAGGTGATGCCTTTCTGGGTGGACCTGATCGGCCAGCGGGGGAGCAATCTGTTCCTGCTGCGCTTCAATCTGCGCTACGGCTGCACCATCTTGCGCCACTATCTCGACCTGGAACGCGGCGACCTCTATCGCGCCCTCGGCCGCTACAACGGAAGCCTGGGCCAGGCCGAGTACCCGAACCTGGTGCGCGCTGCCTGGCAGGGGAAGTGGGCCTGGCGGTAGGTTTGCATTCCCCCCAACCCCCTTGCCGAGCCCCCCTCAGCGCATTCCCGGCATCATGGCCTTCATGCCGCGCATCAGCTTGTGAATGCCGCCCTTGGACAGCTGTTTCATCATCTTCTGCGTCTGCTCGAACTGGCTGAGCAGGCGATTGACCTCCTGCACCGGAACCCCGGCCCCCGTCGCGACGCGCCGCTTGCGGCTGGCCTTGAGCAGTTCCGGCTTGGTCCGCTCCTGCGGCGTCATCGAATCGATGATGCCCTCGATCCGGCGGATGGACTTGTCTTCGACGGCGCCGCCGGCCGCCTGCGCCGCCTGGGCAAACTGCGCCGGCAGCTTTTCGAGCATCGACGACAGGCCGCCCATCTTGCGCATCTGCCCGATCTGCTCCTTGAAGTCGTTGAGGTCGAAACCCTTGCCGCTCTTCAGCTTCTGCGCGAAGGCCTGCGCCTTGCCCTGATCCAGACCGCGCTGTGCGTCCTCGACCAGGCCGAGGATGTCGCCCATGCCGAGGATGCGCGCCGCCATGCGCTCGGGGTGAAACTCCTCGAGCCCGGAGAGCTTTTCGCCGACGCCGGCGAACTTGAGCGGCTTGCCCGTCACCTGGCGCACCGACAGCGCAGCGCCGCCGCGCGCATCGCCGTCGAGCTTGGTCAGGACGATGCCGGTGAGCGGCAGGGCGTCGTTGAACGCTCTGGCGGTATTGACCGCGTCCTGCCCCTGCATCGCATCGACCACGAACAGGGTTTCGATCGGCTTAAGCACGGCGTGCAGCTCGCGGATCTCGGCCATCATCGCTTCGTCGATGCTGAGGCGGCCGGCGCTGTCGACGAACAGCACGTCGTAGTAATGTTTGCGGGCGTAGTCCAAGGCGCGCGCGGCGATGTCCTGCGGCCGCTCGCCGACCTGCGAGGGAAAGAAGTCGATGCCCGCCTGCGCCGACACCGTCTTCAGCTGCTCGATCGCCGCCGGTCGATAGACGTCGCAGGAGACCGCCAGGATCTTCTTCTTCTGCCTTTCCTTGAGCCATTTGCCCAGCTTGGCGGTGGTGGTGGTCTTGCCGGCACCCTGCAAACCGGCGACCAGGATCACCGCCGGCGGCTGCGTCGCCAGGTTGAGACCGACGCTCGCACCACCCATCAGGTCCGTCAATTCGCGATGGACGACACCGACCAGGGCCTGTCCCGGGGTCAGCGAGGCCATCACCTCCTGACCCAGCGCCTTCTCCCGCACCCGGCCGATGAACTCCTTGATCACCGGCAGCGCCACGTCGGCCTCGAGCAGGGCCAGGCGCACGTCGCGCAGGGCCTCGGCGATGTTCTCTTCGGTGAGACGGGCTTGGCCACGCAGCGTCTTGACGACGCGGGCGAGTCCCTGCGTGAGATTTTCTAGCATGGCAACGAGAGGATGCGATTGGGGTAAACTGGCCGGATGTCCGCAATTCTACTGCATCCCACGCTTTGGCATCTGCTCGCTGCAGCGCTCTATGCGGGGTTGGCCATGCATTTCTGGCGCCGCCGCCGCGGCACGCTGACCCTGGCCCAGGCGCCGGTCGGCCTGCGTCTGGACGAGCGCGCGCTGCTGCTGACAGCGCTGGCGCTGCACGCGCTGACGCTCAGCCAGGAGCTGTTCGGCGCCGGCGGCATGCGCTTCGGCTTTTCCCTGGCGCTATCGCTGATGCTCTGGCTGGCGCTGGTGCTCTACTGGATCGAGAGCTTCTACACCCGCCTCGAGGGCCTGCAGATGATCGGCCTGCCGCTGGCTGCGGCCAGCGTTCTGCTGCCCCTGTTGTTCCCCGGGCAACACCTGCTGTTCAACGTGGACTCGCTCGCCTTCCGCACCCACTTCCTGGTGGCGATGCTGGCCTACAGCCTGTTCACCCTGGCAGCGCTGCACGCCCTGCTGATGGCCGTCGCCGGCAAGCGTCTGCACAGCGGCCGCGTCTCCCCCCTGATAGCCAGCCTGCCGCCGTTGATGACCATGGAGACGCTGCTGTTTCGCCTGATCCACGTCGCCTTCGTGCTGCTGACGCTCACCGTGATCAGCGGCGTCTTCTTTTCCGAAGCGCTGTTTGGAAAAGCGCTGCCCTTCGACCACAAAACCGTCTTCGCCATCGTCGCCTGGTTCATCTTCGCGGCGCTGCTGGTCGGCCGCCACCTGCGCGGCTGGCGCGGTCGACTGGCGCTGCGGTGGACCCTGGCCGGCTTCATCGCCTTGCTGCTCGCCTACGTCGGCAGCCGCTTCGTGATCGAGGTGATCCTCGCCCGGGCCACGTAAGGGACACGGATTAGCACGCAGGCATAAGCAGACTTGACAAGGCCGGATTGCGCCGCGATACTCGCCGCACCCCGTCTAACCTCTAGCAACGCTTGGAAGACATCCCCCTGACGGCGCAGATCGCTGCGTTGATCGTCCTGCTGGTCTTTTCCGGGTTCTTCTCGATGGCAGAGACCGCCATGATGGCGGCCAATCGCTATCACCTGCGCGCCCGCCGCGCTGCCGGCCAGCGTGGTGCCCTGCTCGCGCTGGACCTGCTGGCCAAGACGAGCAAGCTGCTCGGCATCATCCTGCTCTTCAACACACTGTTCAACGCCGCCACGGCGACGCTGGCCGGCCTCATCACGGTGCGCTTGTTCGGCGAGGCAAAGTGGGCGCTCGGCGCGGGCACCCTGCTCATCACCTTCGTCATCTTGCTGTTCGCCGAAATCACGCCCAAGGTGCTCGGCGCCAGCTATCCGGACAAGCTGGCGATGGGTTCGAGCTACCTGCTGTCGCCACTGCTGCGCCTGTTCAACCCGGTGGTATCGGTGGTCAACTGGCTGGTGACCGGCGCCTTGCGCCTGCTGCGCCTGCGCACCAGCGCCGGCCACGAGATGGAAGAATTATCGCCGGAGGAACTGCGCGCCCTGGTGCTCGAGGCCAGCCACCTGATTCCGCGCCAGCACCAGACCATGCTGATCAACATTCTCGACCTCGAGCATATCAGCGTCGAGGACATCATGAAACCCCGCGGCGAGATCGAGGGCATCGACATCCAATCGCCCTTCGATGAGATCAGGCAGCAACTGGCGACCAGCTTCCACACCCGGCTGCCGGTGTATGACGGCGACCCGGGCAACGTCATCGGCATCATCCACCAGCGGCGTTTGCTTGCCGACGTGATCAGCGACGAGTTGAATCCGGAGACGCTGCGCCAGCAACTGGTCGAGCCTTACTTCATTCCGGCGGCGACGTCGATCTACGCGCAGTTGCAGTTCTTCAAGGAGAACCGCCAGCGTCTGGGCCTGGTGGTCGACGAGTACGGGGAAATCGAGGGCCTGCTCACCCTTGAAGACATCATCGAGGAGATCGTCGGCAAATTCACCACCAGCATGCCGGCGCGCCATAGCGAGCTCGGCTGGGCGGAGGCCGAGGCCGGGGCGAGCGCCCTTGTCGATGGCGCCTGCCCCCTGCGCCAACTCAATCGCGAGTTGGGCCTGGACCTGCCGCTGGACGGACCGAAGACCTTGAACGGCCTGATCGTCGAGTACCTGCAGGACATCCCGGAATCGGGCGTCAGCGTCAAGATCGGCGGCGTCGCCATGGAAATCCTGCAAACCCAGGATCGGCGCGTGCGCACCGTACGCATCTTTCGTCCGGCGTGAGCGCAAGGATTTCTTTACAAAGCGCGCCGCCCGCGGCATTATCTACGGGTCATAATCCGAGCGTCCGCCGAGGACCCCAACAACCGCTGAGCCATGGCTGCGAGACCGAAGAGCGCCCTGAACGGACTGGCCCAGGCGCTGGTGCAACAGGGCCGCCTGGCTGAAGCCGATGCCGAAGGCATGGTCAGCGCCGCCGCGAAGAACAGGGTCAGCTTCGCCGAGCAGCTGCTCGCCAGCGGCCGCATCGGCGCCAACGAGCTCGCCGCCTTCGCCGCCCTGACCTTCGGCTATCCGCTGTTCGACATTTCCGCCTTCGACGAAGCGCAGGTGGTGCGCGACGCCATCGACAAACGCCTGATGCAAACCCATCAAGTGGTCGCCTTGGTGCGCAAGGCCAATCGGCTCTCGGTCGCCATCATCGATCCCACCAACCTCGCCGCGCTCAACGAAATCCGTTTCCAGACCGGAATGAGCGTCGATCCCGTGGTCGTGGCGGCCGACAAGCTGGCCTTGCTGGTGGGCAAGCTGACAGAGGCACCGGCGCACGCGCTGGCAAGCCTGTCGGATGCCGCGACCGACTTCGATTTCGAGTTCGTCGATGAGCAGGAAGTGGAAGCGGAGGCCGAGGCCGACGCGCGCGAAGTCGGCGACGCACCGGTGGTCAAATTCATCCAAAAGATCCTCCACGACGCCATCGCCGACGGCGCCTCAGACGTGCATTTCGAACCCTACGAGAAGTTCTATCGCGTCCGCTACCGCACCGACGGCGTGCTGCGCGAAATCACCCAGCCGCCGCTGGTGGTCAAAGACAAGATCGCGTCGCGGCTGAAGATCATTTCACGCCTGGACATCTCCGAAAAGCGCATCCCGCAGGACGGCAGAATGAAGCTGGTGCTGTCCAAGAACAAGGCCATCGATTTCCGCGTGTCGACCCTGCCGACGCTGCACGGCGAGAAGATCGTGCTGCGCATCCTCGATCCGTCCTCGGCGCTGCTCGGCATCGATGCGCTCGGTTACGAACCCGAACAACAGGCGCAGCTGCTCGCCGCGATCACCCGTCCCTACGGCATGGTGCTGGTCACCGGTCCGACCGGCAGCGGCAAGACCGTCTCCCTCTATACCTGCCTCAACCTGCTCAACAAGCCCGGCATCAATATTTCGACCGCCGAAGACCCCGCCGAAATCAATATGAGCGGCGTAAACCAGGTCAACATCAACGACCGCGCCGGTCTGAGCTTCGCCACCGCGCTGCGCTCCTTCCTGCGCCAGGATCCGGACATCATCATGGTCGGCGAGATCCGCGACCTCGAGACCGCGGAGATCGCCATCAAAGCGGCCCAGACCGGTCATCTGGTGCTGTCGACCCTGCATACCAACGATGCGCCCTCGACCCTGGCGCGCCTGCTCAACATGGGCATCGCCGCCTTCAATATCGCCTCCAGCATCAACCTGATCACCGCCCAGCGCTTGACACGCCGTCTCTGTTCCTGCAAAAAGCCACAGCAGATTCCCGTCGAAGCGCTGCTCGAGGCGGGATTTTCGGCAGCGGAGCTCGACGGCAGCTGGCAGTTGTTCGCGCCGGCGGGTTGCGAGCGCTGCAAGGGCAGCGGCTACAAAGGGCGGGTGGGCATTTACCAGGTGATGCCCATCTCCGAGGAGATGGGGCGCATCATCATGAGCGGCGGCAACGTGCTGGATATCGCCGCGCAGGCCCGCCGTGAGGGCATCATGAATTTGCGCCAGGCGGGCCTGCTCAAGGTGAAGCAGGGCATCACTTCGCTGGAAGAAGTCCTCGCCTGCACCAACGACTAAGGGTAAGCTCTCGAAATCACAGGGGAAGCAGGCAACATGGCCACAGCCAGCAAAGCGGACAGGAAGCCCGGACAGATCAGGGAGTTTGCCTTCACCTGGGAAGGCAAGGACAAGAGCGGCAAGCTGGTGCGCGGCGAAATGCGCGCCGGTGGCGAGACCATGGTGCAGGCCACCCTGCGCCGTCAGGGCATCCAGGTCAGCAAGATAAAGAAGCAGGGACTCTCCGGCGGCGGCAAGGTCACCGAGAAGGACATCACGCTCTTCACCCGTCAGTTGGCGACCATGCTCAAGGCGGGCGTACCCCTGCTGCAGTCGTTCGAGATCGTCGGCAAGGGAGCCACCAACCGGGCCGTCGGCAAGCTGCTGAACGACGTCAAGAACGACGTCGAGACGGGTTCCAGCCTGAATCAAGCCTTCCGCAAGTACCCGCTGCATTTCGACGCCTTGTTCTGCAATCTGGTGGCTGCCGGTGAGCAGGCGGGCATCCTCGATACCCTGCTCGACCGGCTGGCCACCTACAAGGAGAAGATCCTCGCCATCAAGTCGAAGATCAAGTCGGCGCTGTTCTACCCGATCACCATCATCATCGTCGCCTTCGTGATCACGGCGATCATCATGATCTTCGTCATCCCGGCCTTCAAGAGCGTGTTCAAGAGCTTCGGCGCCGACCTACCGGCCCCGACCCTGCTCGTGATGGCGATCTCTGACTTCTTCGTCGCCAACTGGTATTTGATCTTCGGCGGCATCTTCGGCGTCGTGTACGGCTTCTTCTACGCTTGGAAGCGTTCGGTGCCGGTGCAGATAGCGATGGACAAGCTGCTGCTGCGCGCCCCGGTATTCGGACCGATTGTGCGCAAAGCCACGATCGCGCGCTGGTCACGCACGCTGTCGACCATGTTCGCCGCCGGCGTGCCGCTGGTCGAAGCCCTGGATTCGGTCGGCGGCGCCGCCGGCAACCACGTCTACAAAACGGCGACGCGTCAGATCCAGTCGGAGGTGAGCACCGGTACCGCGCTCACCGTGGCCATGCAAAACGCCAATATATTTCCCGGCATGGTGATCCAGATGGTGGCGATCGGCGAGGAATCCGGCCAGCTCGACTCGATGCTGTCCAAGGTGGCCGATTTCTTCGAGGCGGAGGTCGACGACGCCGTCGAGGCCATGTCCAGCCTGATCGAGCCGATCATCATGGTGGTGCTGGGAACGCTGATCGGCGGCCTGGTGATCGCCATGTACCTGCCCATCTTCAAGGTGGCGCAGTCCGTCTGAGGGACGATGTATCCAATCGACCTGCTTGCCCAGCCGGCAATCTTCGCAACCGTCACTGCCCTGGTCGGACTGGTCGTCGGCAGCTTTCTCAACGTCGTCATCCATCGCCTGCCGCTGATGATGGACCGCGCCTGGAGAGAGCAATGCGCGGAACTCACGGCGCAGGCGCCGCCCGCCTACGAGCCGCTGTCCCTCGCCTCACCTCGCTCACGCTGCCCCCATTGCGCGCATCAGATCACGGCGCTGGAGAACATCCCGGTGCTGAGCTACCTGGCCCTGCGCGGGCGCTGCAGCGCTTGCGGCGAGGCCATCGGCCTGCGCTATCCGCTGGTCGAATCGCTGACGGGCCTGCTCTCGCTGGCCGTCGCCTGGCACTTCGGTCCCGGACTCGCCGCTGGCGCCGCGCTGATCTTCCTCTGGGCCATGATCGCGCTCTCCGGCATCGACATCGATACCCAGTTGCTGCCCGACGACATCACCCTGCCACTGCTCTGGCTCGGCCTGTTGATCAACCTCGGGGCGACCTTCGTCGATCTGAAGAGCGCGGTGATCGGCGCTGCCGCCGGCTACCTCTGTCTGTGGAGCGTCTATTGGGGGTTCAAGCTGGCGACGGGCAAGGAAGGCATGGGTTACGGCGACTTCAAGCTGCTCGCGGCGATCGGCGCCTGGTTCGGCTGGCAGATACTGCCACTGACCATCCTGCTCTCTTCCCTGGTCGGCGCCATCGTCGGCGTCAGCCTGATCGTCCTGGCCGGACGCGGCCGGGAAGTGCCGATCCCGTTCGGCCCCTACCTCGCCGCCGCAGGGATCTTGGCGATGTTCTTCGGCAAGCGCCTGACCCAGGCCTACCTGGGGCTGTTCTGAGCGCTTGAAATGGGGCCGCCCGCCCTCATCTAGGCCTGTGCCGAGGCGTCGGTAGCGCCGGCGCTTACGTTATAATCACCGATTGCCAAACGAAGGAGGCAAGCATGCCCATCTACGCCTACCGCTGCAGCGCATGCGGTCACGAACGGGAAGTCCTGCAGAAGCTGAGCGATGCCCTGCTCACCACCTGCCCGGAATGCCAGGGCGAGACCTTGAGCAAGCAGCTCACCGCGCCGGGCTTCCAGCTCAAGGGCAACGGCTGGTACGCCACCGATTTCAAGGGCTGCCCGGCCACCGGCGGCGAGGCCAAGAGCGAGGCAGCCGCCGAGCCGCCGCCCTGCCAGGGCGGCAGCGGCGCGTGTCCGTCCTGCGCCTGACGACAGATCGTTCAGCCGCTCGGGCAGGATGAAGAAATACTTCATCACCGGCTTGCTGATCTGGGTGCCACTGGCGATCACCGCCTGGGTGTTGGCCTTGATCGTGCGCACCATGGACCAGACCCTGCTACTGCTGCCGGCGTCGATCAGGCCGGAGTCGCTGCTCGGCTTCTACCTTCCTGGCATCGGCGTCATCCTGACGCTGCTCGTCGTCCTCGCCACCGGACTCATCACCGCCAACATCATCGGCCAGCGGCTGGTGCTGTTCTGGGAGGGCGTGCTCTCCCGCATCCCGGTGGTCAAGTCGGTCTATTACAGCGTCAAGCAGGTCTCCGACACGCTCTTTTCTTCCAACGGCGAAGCCTTTCGCAAAGCGCTCCTGGTCCAGTATCCGCGGAGCGGCTGCTGGACCATCGCCTTTCTCACGGGCCAGCCGGGCGGTGACGTCGCCAAGCATTTGCAGGGCGACTACGTCAGCGTCTACCTGCCGACCACACCCAACCCGACCTCGGGCTTCTTCCTCATGCTGGCGCGCAGCGATGTCATCGAACTCGACATCAGCGTCGACGAAGCGCTCAAGTACATCATCTCGATGGGCGTGGTAGCGCCGCCGTCGCGCCATCATCCCTCAGTGAGCCAATAGCCAAAGCGGCGGCGCCGCGCCGTCGCTGACCATCTACGGAAATCATCATGCGAACCCACTACTGCGGCCAGGTCGATGCCGGGCAGGTCGATCAAATCGTCACCCTGTGCGGCTGGTGCCATCGCCGCCGCGACCACGGCGGCGTCATCTTCATCGATCTGCGCGACCGCGAAGGCCTGGCCCAGGTGGTCTGCGATCCCGACCGGCCGGAAATGTTCGCGCGCGCCGAGGCGGTGCGCAACGAGTTCGTGCTGAAGATCACCGGCAAGGTGCGCCGCCGTCCCGAGGGCACGGCCAACGCCAACCTGGCCAGCGGCGAGATCGAAATCCTTTGCCAGGATCTGGAGGTGCTCAATCCAGCCGTCGCCCCCCCCTTTCAACTCGACGACGAGAATCTCTCGGAGAACGTTCGCCTCACCCACCGCGTGCTCGACCTGCGCCGGCCGCAGATGCAGAAGAACCTGATGTTGCGCTACCGGGCGGCGATGGCCTTCCGCCGCTTCCTCGACGCCAACGGCTTCATCGACATCGAGACGCCGATGCTCACCAAGTCCACGCCGGAAGGCGCGCGCGACTATCTGGTGCCCTCGCGCGTTCATCCCGGACACTTCTTTGCCCTGCCGCAGTCGCCGCAACTGTTCAAGCAGCTGTTGATGGTGGCCGGCTTCGACCGCTACTACCAGCTGACCAAGTGTTTCCGCGACGAAGACCTGCGCGCCGATCGGCAGCCGGAATTCACCCAGATCGACGTCGAAGTTTCGTTCATGAACGAGCAGCAGATCACCGCCCTGATGGAGCAGATGATCCGGGTCGTGTTCCGCGAGGCCTTGCAGGTGGAACTGCCCGAGCCCTTCCCGCGCATCAGCTACGCCGAGGCCATGGCCCGCTACGGTTCCGACAAGCCGGACCTGCGGGTGACCCTCGAACTGACCGAGGTCACCGAGTTGATGAAGGACGTCGACTTCAAGGTCTTCAGCGGCCCGGCCAACAGCGGCGGCCGCGTCGCGGCGCTGCGCATTCCTGGCGGCGCCGGCATTTCGCGCAGCGAGATCGACGCCTACGGCGAGTTCGCCAAGATCTACGGCGCCAAGGGCCTGGCCTGGATCAAGGTCAACGAAGCGTCCAAAGGCCGCGAAGGCCTGCAATCGCCGATCGTCAAGAACCTGCACGACGCCGCCTTGGCGGGACTGCTCGCGCGTTGCGCGGCAGTCGACGGCGACCTGATCCTGTTCGGCGCCGACAGCGCGAAAGTGGTCAACGATGCCCTGGGCGCGTTGCGCAGCAAGATCGGTCACGAGAAGGGGCACTTGAGCGGCGACGCCTGGCGTCCTGTCTGGGTGGTGGACTTCCCGATGTTCGAGTACGACGAGGAAAACCGCCGCTGGTCGGCCTGCCACCACCCCTTCACCGCGCCCAAGGACGACCACGCGGACATGCTCGAGTCCGATCCGGGCGCCTGCCTGGCCAAGGCCTACGACCTGGCCCTGAACGGCTGGGAGATCGGCGGCGGCTCGGTGCGGATCCACAACTCGGAGATGCAGTCGAAGGTCTTCCGGGCGCTGGGCATCGGCGAAGCAGAGGCCCGGCTCAAGTTCGGCTTCCTCCTCGACGCCCTCAAGTACGGCGCGCCGCCGCACGGCGGCCTGGCCTTCGGGCTCGACCGCATCGTCACCATGATGGCCGGCGCCGAATCGATACGCGACGTCATCGCCTTCCCCAAGACCCAGCGCGCCCAGTGCCTGCTCACCGACGCGCCGTCGAGCGTAGACGAAAAGCAGTTGCGCGAATTGCACATTCGCTTGCGGCAGAAGCTCGAGACCCGGATCGACGTGATCGAGCCATCGGACTGATCCTTTGGCGGCTGAGCCGATGCAGGCGACCAAGCGTCCCGTCTCGGCGCTGGTGCTGATCCACACCCCGTCTTTGGACGTGCTGCTTCTCGAACGCGCCAGCATCCCCGGCTTCTGGCAGTCGGTGACCGGCAGCCAGGAAGACGACGAGACCCTGGTGCAGACGGCACAGCGCGAGACCGCGGAAGAAACCGGCGTCGTGGTGGCGCCTGGATCCCTGATCGACTGGCGCTTGTCCAACCGCTACGAGATCTTCCCCGCCTGGCGCCACCGCTACGCCGCGGGGGTGAGCCACAACCTCGAACAGGTCTTCAGCCTCTGCGTTCCGGCGGGCACGCCGATCACCATTGCGCCGCAGGAGCATCTGGCGCATCTGTGGCTGCCCTGGCGCGAGGCAGCGGCGAAGGTCTTCTCCTGGAGCAACCGCGACGCGATCCTGATGCTGCCGCTGGCTCAGGCGGCGGGTGGGCGCGTCTGAGCCGCGATCGCAGCCTTCAGACAGTTCGGGCACAGGCAGCCCTGCCCGGCCTGGGGTTGCGGCAGAGCGGGCATGCGACTGCACCAGCAGGTCTTCTCTCCCGTCGCCGTGGCGCAGCGAAATCTGGCGCCACAGCCCGGACAGCGATTGGTCGTTGCGGATTCCATGGAGCCAATGTAGCGACTGCCGTCGGCTCTGACAAGGGCCTGCGTGCAGGCCGCGAACACGGGGCGCGACAGCGCAGGTAGAATCGCGCAGTTGTCACCCACCAACACCCCCATGACCGACAAGCTGACCGCAGCGGTGAAGACGGGCATCCTGGCCGAGGCCCTGCCCTACATCAAGCGCTTCCATGGCAAGACCATGGTCATCAAGTATGGCGGCAACGCCATGACCGACGATCATCTCAAACACTGCTTCGCCCGCGACGTGGTGCTGCTCAAGCTGGTGGGCATGAACCCGGTGGTGGTGCACGGCGGCGGCCCGCAGATCGACGAGATGTTGAAGCGGGTCGGCAAGAAGGGCGAATTCGTCCAGGGCATGCGCGTCACCGACAGCGAGACCATGCAGCTGGTGGAGATGGTCTTGGGCGGCCAGGTGAACAAGGAGATTGTCAGTCTGATCAGCCATCACGGCGGCAAGGCGGTGGGACTGACCGGCAAGGATGGCGAACTGATCCGCGCCAGAAAGCTGCTGGTGCCCTCCCAGGCGAGCGCCGAAGACCTGCTCGACATCGGCCAGGTGGGCGAGATCGTCGCCATCGATCCGGCGCTGATCTTTCTGCTGCACTCCAGCGCCTTCATCCCGGTGATCGCACCGATAGGCGTCGGCGAAGCGGGCGAGACCTACAACATCAACGCCGACCTGGTCGCCGGCAAGATGGCGGAAGTGTTGAAGGCGGAAAAGCTGATCATGCTCACCAACACGCCCGGGGTGCTCGACGAGCAGGGCAATCTGCTGACCGGCATCACGCCGCGGCAGATCGACGAGATGATCGCCGCCGGCACCCTTTCCGGCGGCATGCTGCCCAAGATCGGCTCGGCGGTCGACGCGGCGCGCAGCGGGGTAAAGAGCGTGCACATCATCGATGGTCGGGTCGAGCACGCGCTGCTCCTCGAAATTTTGACCGACGAAGGGGTCGGCACCTTGATCAAGAGCAAATGACAGCGCGCGACAACGGAGAGGGGAAGCGCATGGTCTACAAACCCGGCGAGCGCAAGCTGCAGATCCTGCAAGTGATCGCCGAGATGCTCGAGGATCCGGCCGGCGAGCGCATCACCACCGCTGCCCTGGCCAAGAGGTTGGACGTGTCGGAGGCGGCCCTCTATCGCCATTTCGCCAGCAAGGCGCAGATGTTCGAAGGCCTGATCGGTTTCATCGAGGAGAGCCTGTTCAGCATGGTGAACAAGATCGCCGGCGAAGAGGAGTCGGGGCTCAAGCAGGCGCAGATGATCATCGCCCTGCTGCTCGGTTTCGCGCAGAAGAACCGCGGCCTGACCCGGGTCCTGGTCGGCGACGCCCTGGTATTGGAGCACGACAGGCTGCAGGAACGGGTCAACCAGCTGCTCGATCGCCTCGAGGCATCGGTCAAGCAGTCGCTGCGCGTCGCCGCGACCCAGGGCGAGCTCGCCGCCGAACACAACTTCGCCGCCCACGCCAACCTGCTGCGTTGCTTCGCGCTAGGCCTCCTGCACCAGTTCGTCACCAGCGGCTTCAAGGACGATCCGCTGGTCCTCTGGCCGCAGCAGTGGCCGTTGTTGTCGGGTTAAACCGCATTCCCCCCAGCCCCCTTGCCAAGCAAGGGGGTGACGGCGGTTCGTCCCTGCGGGACTCGATGGGTTACTCTGTGCCGAGCTCGGGGCGGCGAGCACCGGATAATCCCCATGCGAAATCGCTCGCCCAGCGCTATGACTTGCGCAGCAGCTCCGCCGCCTCGAGCGCGAAGTAGGTCAGGATGCCGTCGGCGCCGGCGCGCTTGAACGCCAGCAGCGCTTCCAGCATGCAGGCCTCGCCGTCGATCCAGCCGTTCATGGCGGCGGCTTTGAGCATCGCGTACTCGCCGCTGACCTGGTAGGCGTAGGTCGGCACGCCGAACTCGTCCTTGATGCGGCGCACGATGTCCAGATAGGGCATGCCCGGCTTGATCATGACCATGTCGGCACCCTCCGCCAGATCGAGGGCCACTTCGCGCAGCGCCTCGTCCGAGTTGCCCGGGTCCATCTGGTAGGTGTTCTTGTTGCCCTTGCCCAGGTTGCCGGCGGAGCCGACCGCATCGCGGAAGGGGCCGTAGAAGGACGAGGCGTACTTCGCCGAATAGGCGAGGATGCGCGTGTGGACGCGCCCGTCGCCGTCGAGCTCGGCGCGGATACGCGCGACGCGCCCGTCCATCATGTCCGACGGTGCCACCACGTCGGCGCCGGCGCGGGCGTGGCAGAGCGCCTGCTTGGCCAGGGCTTCCAGGGTCTCGTCGTTCTGCACGTAGCCGGTCGGATCGGTGGCATCGATCAGTCCGTCCTGACCGTGGCTGGTGTAGGGATCGAGGGCGACGTCGGTGATCACGCCCAGTTCCGGGAACTCCTTTTTGAGCCGTGCCACCACTCGCGGCACCAAGCCCTCGGGGTTCCAGGCCTCCTCGGCGCCGGCGGTCTTCAGCCGGGCGTCGACCACGGGAAACAGCGCCATGGCCGGCACGCCAAGAGTGAGCGCCCGCTCGGCGACGGGGAGCAGCTGGTCGAGCGTCACCCGGATCACGCCCGGCATCGAGGCGACCGGCTCGCTGCGGCTGGCGCCGTCGAGCACGAACACCGGGTAGATGAGGTCGTCGGCCGACAGGCGGTGTTCGCACATTAGGCGCCGGGAAAACGCGTCGCGACGCATCCGCCGCATACGCAGGCTGGGAAATGCACCTTTTGTAATCATGGTATTGGCTGAGAATAGTTGACTAATGTCGGGAACTTTTGCAGCGACAGCATATCTTATTCAACAGACGGCGACGAGCCGTCTCCCGCTTCTCCTCCCTGAGCGGGAGCCTTAATCCCCATTAAGGCCTTGTGC
>JAHFRE010000039.1 GCA_023258955.1 Sterolibacterium sp. | reverse complement strand
CCGCGCACCGTCTTGATCAACTTCGGATCGGCGGGATCGTCGCCGAGGCGGTGGCGCAGGCGGCTCACCTGCAGATCGATGGTGCGATCCAGCGGATCGGCTTCTCGCCCCTTGGCCAGCAGCATCAGTTGATCACGGGTGAGCACCTGATTGGCGTGGCCGAGGAAGATGCGCAGCAATTGGTACTCGGCACCGCTCAGCGAGGTCACCGTGGCGTCGGGAGATATCAGGTGGCGGGCGGTGGTGTCGAGCAGCCACCCGGCAAAACCGATGGTCTTGGCCTGGTCGGAGCGCAGGTTGGCGGGCAGGCTGCGATAGCGGCGCAAGACGGTCTTGATGCGCGCCAGTAGTTCCCTGGGATTGAAGGGCTTGGGCAGGTAATCGTCGGCGCCCATCTCCAGACCGACGATGCGGTCGGTCTCGTCGCCGCGCGCGGTGAGCATGATCACCGGCGTGTCCGATTCGGTGCGCAGCTTGCGACAGAGGCTCAGTCCGTCTTCTCCGGGCAGCATCAAATCGAGCACGATCAGGTCGATCTGCCCGCGCGCGAGCGCCCGCTGCATGGCCTTGCCGTCGCCGACGGCGCTGGCCTCGTAGCCGTTCTTGCGCAGGTAGTCACCGAGCAATTGGCGAATTTCTGCGTCGTCATCGACAACCAGGATGTGGTCTCTGCTGTCCATGCTCATCCTTATAACGCGCTCGGCCGGGAATTTCGTAGCCAAGTGTATCAAGCCGCCGCTGGGTCTACTGCACCCCTGCGTGCTAGCATGGCCGGGTCTGTGGGGATGAAGCAGCCTCCCCGCCTCATCGACGCCACGGCGTCCAAGGTCTGCTCTTTCGGTCGGTTGCCGGGGAGGTTTGTGGACGCGACCCATAGCCAGGATGACCGTGCACAGCAGCCGGCAGCCGTGCCCTTCGCCGAAGCCTTGCGCTTTTGGCTGAAGCTGGGCTTCATCAGCTTCGGCGGACCGGCGGGGCAGATCGCCATCATGCATCAGGAACTGGTAGAGCGCCGCCGCTGGATTTCCGAGCGGCGCTTTCTCCACGCTCTCAACTACTGCATGGTCCTGCCGGGGCCGGAGGCCCAGCAATTGGCGACCTACATCGGCTGGCTGATGCACCGCGCTCGGGGCGGCATCGTCGCCGGCGCTTTGTTCGTGCTGCCATCCCTGGCCATCCTGATCGCCCTGTCGTGGATCTACATCGCCTTTGGCGAAATGCCCCTGGTCGCCGGTCTGTTCTACGGCATCAAGCCGGCGGTCACCGCAATCGTCGTCCAGGCGGCACACCGCATCGGCTCGCGCGCCTTGAAGAACCGGGTTCTGTGGACGCTGGCGGCCCTGTCGCTCGTCGCCATCTTCGTCCTGAACACGCCGTTTCCTGCGATCGTCGCCGCGGCGGCGTTGATCGGCTACATCGGCGGCCGGGTTGCACCCGACAAGTTCAAGACCGGCAGCGGCCACCAAGGCGAGCTCGCATCCTATGGTCGCGCGCTGATCGATGACGATACGCCGACGCCTGATTTCGCCAGGTTCGGCTGGCGACGCATGGCGAAGGTGCTCTGCATCGGTGGCGCCTTGTGGGCGCTGCCCATGGGTCTGCTTGCGGCCGTCCACGGCTGGGAACACACGCTGACCCAGATGGGGTGGTTCTTCACCAAGGCCGCCTTGATGACCTTCGGTGGCGCCTACGCCGTGCTGCCCTATGTCTACCAGGGCGCCGTCGAACACCACCATTGGCTGACGCCGACCCAGATGATCGATGGTCTGGCCCTGGGCGAGACCACCCCGGGGCCGCTGATCATGGTGGTGACCTTCGTCGGCTTCATCGGCGGCTACGTCAAGGCGGTCTTCGGTCCGGACAGCCTGTTCCTGGCGGGAGCGGTGGCGGCGACGCTCGTCACCTGGTTCACCTTTTTGCCTTCCTTCGTCTTCATTTTCGCCGGCGGCCCGCTGGTCGAGACCACCCACAACGATCTCAAATTCACGGCACCGCTGACGGCGATCACCGCCGCGGTGGTCGGCGTGATCCTCAACCTGGCGCTGTTCTTTGGCTACCACGTGCTGTGGCCAGGGGGATTCGCCGGACGCTTCGACTGGGTCTCCGGCGCCATCGCTGCGGCCGCGGCCCTGGCCCTGTTTCGCTACAAGCGCAACGTCATCGAGGTCATCGCCGCTTGCGCTCTGCTGGGTCTGCTCGTCAAGACGCTGCTGACTTGAAGCGAGGTGTACCTCGGCTGCCACCGCATCGCTGGGGTGGCGAGGTATTGTTCCATCGACAGGACAATGTTATCCGATTCCCGGGCTTCTCAAGGGCTGGTGCAGCCAATAGACTGGCCACGTACCCTAAACTAGCCAAAGGACAAGTTCATGAACATCCTGCAAATCAACGCCAGCGCCCGTCGTCAGGGTGCCAACTCCAGCCGCGTCGCCGACGCCATCGTCGCTCGCCTGCGCTCGACAGATCCGGCTTCGCCGCTGACGTTGCGCGATCTGGCCATCACCCCGCACCCGGTCCTCGATGAACAGGCCCTCGCGGCGCTGTTCGCACCGGCCGACCAGCGCACGCCGGCGCAGGCGGCCCGCGTTGCCCTCGACGACGCGCTGATCGCCGAAATCCAGGCAGCTGATGTGATCGTGCTCGGCGTGCCGATGTACAACTTCGGCGTGCCGGCACAACTGAAGAACTGGATCGATGCCATCGCCCGCAACGGCGTGACTTTCCGCTACACGGAGAAAGGGCCCGAGGGCATGCTCAAGGGCAAGAAGGCCTACATCGGACTGGCGCGGGGCGGACGTTACCGCGGCAGCGAAGCCGACAGCCAGGTTCCCTATCTGAAGACCGTTCTTGCCTTTCTCGGCATCACCGAACTGCATTTCATCTACGCCGAAGGCTTGAATATGGGAGCGGAAGCCGCGCAGCAGGGTTTTGCCCAAGCCGAAGCGGACATCGCTGCGGCCTTTGCCTGAACCTCTAGGCAGCGCTCGCCGCCCGGTCCCGGCGATCTCGCGCGGGACGACTGCCGCCTCACCGGAGATCCCGCCATGTCCAGCTTGCCCGCCCTGTTCGTTCCCCACGGCGCACCGACCTTCGCCCTGCGGCCCGGGGCGGCTGGCGCCGCGCTGACCGCTATCGCCCGCAAGCTGCCGCGACCGCGGGCCATCGTCGTCGTCAGCGCGCACTGGGACACCGATGTGCCCTGCGTGGGATTTGCCGACCGTCCCGAGACCATCCACGATTTCTGGGGCTTCCCGCCCGAGCTTTACCAACTGCGCTATCCGGCCCAGGGTTCGCCGCAAGTGGCGAGTGAAGTGCTCGCCGCCATCAGCGCAGCAGGCTTGGCGGTAGAGCGAGATGCTGGACGGGGCCTCGATCACGGCGCCTGGGTGCCGCTGCGCATGATGTACCCGGAGGCCGACGTGCCGGTGGTGCCGCTGTCCATCCAGAGCCGCGGTGGCACGGCGCAGGCGCATCGGCTGGGACAAGCGCTCGCACCTCTGGCCGCGAGCGGAATTCTGCTCGTCGGGTCCGGCAACGTCACGCACAATCTGCGCGATTTCCAGTCTGCCGCCGGCGCCGGCGCGCAGACGCCGGCCTACGTTGAGGAATTCAGCGATTGGCTGTCCGTCCGCTTGGTCGCCCATGACCTGCCGGCCCTGCTCGACTACCGCCGACTGGCGCCTAGCGGCGTTCGTGCGCAGCCGACCGAAGAGCACCTGCTGCCGCTGTACTTCGCCCTGGGCGCCGGTGGGCGAGAGGCCAAGGTCGAGCGCATCCATAGGGGCATTGAAGACTACGTCATCGCCATGGATGGCTACGCCTTCTGGACGCCTTCGTCGTTGCCGAACCCTACATGACATAACGCGACAGCGCGAAGAAACGCAGGTCATTGCCGGTCAGTACGCAGACCTGCCTGATGGCGTGGCTGCAGGACAGTCGCCGCCCTTTGAATGTCGGCAACAGTTGTAAGATTTTCCTGATATTCGCCTGCGGATATTTGAACTAGACTCATTCTAGATATCACACGCAGCGCTCGCGGTACCGACTCGCCGGTCGAACGGACGGATCTTTGAACCGGCTCCATTGGCTCAAGAATGGGGTCGATTTGCCGTAGTGGCAAAGCAAGGAGCTGGACATGCCCAACGCCGTGATCGAGGACTGGGATCAATTCAACGCTTTTCTCGCGACACAGCCCCTGTGCAAATGGTTGGCACAAAAGCAGCATGAGCTGGCCACGGGCAAGCATGTTGAGCTAGGACGGGGAGCGGTCCATCCTCCACCAAAAGACGACAACGCCGAGCTTGCCGCAGCACTGTCGTCGATGGCCTAGGCGATCGCTCTGGCGCATCCGTACGAAAGCCAAGGCGTGCGTAAACCGAACTACCGCAACAGGCGCAATTAGTATTCAATCTGGTTTTTCGTTGCCTTGCGCTGACCCAATGAAGATTCTCGTTGTCGACGACCACGAACTCGTGCGCGACGGCTTGATGCAGACGCTGCACGACCTCGAAGGCGAGGTCGTCTGCGTTGGCGCCGCGGACGCAGACGCGGCGCTGCAGGCCTTGCAGACCCAGGACTACGATCTGCTGCTGCTCGATCTGATGCTGCCCGGCATCAACGGCATGGCCTTTCTCGGGGTGCTGCGCAAGCGCTTCCCGGCGCTGCCGGTGGTGATCCTGTCTGCCCTCGATGACCCGGACACGGTGGCGCGCGCGATGCGCTCGGGCGCTGCCGGCTTCGTGCCGAAATGCAGTTCGAGCGAAGACCTGCTCAGCGCGCTCAGACAGGTGCTCGCGGGCGCCTCCTTCGTGCCGCAAGGCTTGCAGGATGCGCATGGCGGCCGCTCGCTGGCCGAACGCTACGACATCACCGCCGGTCAGATGCGCGTGCTGGAGCTGGTCTCCCAAGGCAAGACCAATCGCGAAATTGGCAATCTATTGGGTCTCACCGAGGGTACGGTCAAAGGCCACGTCTCGGCGATCTTCAAGGCGCTCAAGGTCAGCAACCGCAGCCAGGCGTTGTTGGTGGCAAATGGCAAGAAACGCACCCGGCTGCGTATCTAGATCGCCGCTGCGCCGCGACGGGAAAGTCTTCACTGGCATTCCCGCAGCGTTGCGCGTAGATTGAGGGCGACCGGATCGCTGGGTTGGGACGGTAACGTCTATCTAGTATGCGCAAACCATCATCGTCGCTCCGCAGCGTCGCCGAGGCCAAGCTGCCGGCAGGCGCCGCGCGTTTGCCAGGGAATCCGACACAGAGGCTTGAACACGAACTCGAGGTGCACAAGCTCGAACTGGAGATGCAGAACGAGGCCTTGGCCGATGCGCAGCTCGCCCTGGCCGCGTCGCGCGACCGCTATTTCGACCTGTACGAATTTGCGCCTGTCGCCTATTTGACGCTGACCACCTCCGGCCAGATCGTCGAAATCAACCTGACCGGAGCGACCCTGCTGGGAGAGGATCGCGGCCGGATACTGCGGCGGCGCTTTTCGAGCTACGTGCAGGCTGAGGATCGGGGTAAGTGGCGCGAACACTTCCTGCACACCCTGAAAGAGCGCGGACAGCGGGCTTGCGTACTGAGCATGCAACGCCAGGACGGAACCGATTTCAACGCGCACCTGTCTTGCCTGTCAAGCGGCGCCGGTGGCGGCGATCAGCAGCTGCGCATCGCGCTGACCGATATCACCGAGCAACTCCATGCAGCGGAAGCTCGACGCCGCTTCGAGACCCGCTTGAACAAGTTGACCAAGCGCGAACGCGAGGTATTGGCGCTCGCGCTCGCCGGCAGGATCAACAAGCATATCGCCGAGTCGCTGGCGGTCAGCTTGCGCACGGTGGAAAACCATCGTTCGCGCATCCACCGCAAGACGGGCGTCCTTTCGTTGCTCGAACTGGCGCACCAAGCCGCTGCTGCAGGCGTCAGACTGGACCAGATCGCGCCTGTCGCTGACCCCGTTGCGTAGTGACAGCGCTGGCTATCTGTCGGAAGACTGTGCGGTTCCCGTAATCGTGCACATGCCTTGGTTGAGATCGAAGACGTAGATGGCGTCCGCCCTGCCGTCCTGGCGTGGAAATACCAATGGCTTGATCCCTTTGTCGGCGAAAGGCAAGGCGACGCCGCTTTCCTCCAACACCAGCCGGCCGTATTGCCAGCAGCGCAGCGTCGGCCCCGCCCCCCTACCGCCGGGGCGCGGAGGACTCTGCGCAAATGGTGGATCCGGCAGAGCGGTGTCGAGCACCTTCTGCTCCTTGTCGACCACCGTCCCGCAAACGGCTTCGGCGCAAAGCATGGTCAAGCCGACGCCGAGCGCGATGGTTCGACGACGGCGCGAGCGGTCAGCGCACATCGACGTTGAATAGGCCGACACCGACCGGACCACCGTTGGTCTTTTCAAAGGCGACCACGACCTGTTCGAACGACCGCACGGGAAGCGTCTCAAAATCGACACCGACGACGGCGACGGGCAGTTGCGCCAGCAACTCGCGCGCGGTGGCGAGGCAAGCGACCTTCTCTTGGTTGCCCTTGGCGTTGGCGATCATCTTGAATTGCATGTTTCCCGGAATCGCCAGGCCCCTGTCCGCTCGCACGAAGGGATCGCGCGCCGAGGCGTTGGGAAAGAAGCGTTGGATGGCGCCGCTGTCGTCCTGCATATAGCAGTAGACGAAGGCATCCTGAGCAGGGCGGGCAAGCAAATTGACCTCCTGGCCGCGTTGAAACATCCCCGGATTGCCTACCGCGTACAGCGATATGGCGATGCCAGCCGTGCTTGGTTCCCGTGCAGCCGAGCTCGACAGGTCCTGGCCGGGCGGTGGCGCACGGCTCGCCAGCAGCCGTTCGAGCGACTGCCGCGCTCTCGGCGCGACGTCGTTGTGGTTGGCCTTGAGATAGGCCGTGAAGAACTCTTGATTGAGCAGGGGCGCCGGATTGAGGCCGAGCGCCTCGCGATAGGCGGCGACAGCGTCGCGCAATCCGGCATCCGGCTCCTTGCCGATTTCGCCTTTGTACAAACCGCGCACGCGCATCTGGTTCTGAAAGTAGGCGAGGAGTTCAGAGGAGTTGCCGTAGAGGGCAGCGTACCAATCGCCGATCTCGGTGCGCACAGCCTCGTCCTGGAAATCGGCGCCGAGGCAGGTCCAGTACGGTACCTTGGTCAGTTTTCCCATCAATTCGACCACCGACAGCTCGACCAGATTGCGCAAAGCCTGAGCCGTCCCCTCTGACTTCGACAGATTCATGCTGTAGTTGATCCCGAACTTCTTGTAAGCCACCTCGGCGTCGGTGCCGCTGCCTTCGCGCGATATCGCCACCGAGTTCCTGGCGGTGACGCCGGACAGGACAGAGAGATCCGAGGTGCGAATCACCGTCAGATCGAGACCGAGGATCGAGGTGCTGGCCATGACCGCCTTGCCGGCACCCAGTGGACCGAGCTGGACGCCCGCTTCACCCGTTCCCTTGGCAACGTTCTCATCCAGCTGCGAGATGGAACCGCGAATCCCGAACTCGGGCACCGACTTGAAAGCGGTCTTCTTCTCCGCCTCGCGCAAGAATCCGATCACGTTCCCCGAGTCCTGGCCGTAGGCCACCAGGCGAACCGCGCGGCTGCGTTTGGTCATGTCGGAGACCGCCGAGATCAACATGTCCTTGGTCCCCGCGGCCACCTTCTTGGTGGCGTCCTGCATGTCTTCGACGAGCATGGAAACGTCGCGGACACCAAAGACGAGGAATTGGTTGTCCATGCAGCGCAAGGCCGCGTCGAAATTGGTGATGTTTTTCGCCGGAGCCGCCACTGGCCCCTTGCGCACCGCGGCGGTTGCCGCGGCAACGTCTTTGCGCACGGCTTCTTGCGTTGGCGCACAGGCGGCGAATAGCGCAGCGCACAAGAGCGCGAGAATTCTTTGCCGACGTCCCATCAGAGCTCCCCCGCACACCTTACTAACGACACATTTGCTTGCAATCGCACATTACCTTACCTACAATTTAAACAGGGTTTTATAGCTTGATTTTCGGCTTGTCAATGCCGGCATCGAACCCCTGCCGCAGATGTTGGAGCTTCATCGGACCCTTTGTCAAGAAAGGAAGAGTCATGAAGAACAGCCTAAAGTTGCTCATCGCTTTGACGTGCAGCCTGGTCGCCGCGACGGCGTTCGCACAAGAGTCGAAGGTGCAGACCGGCAACATCGATCAGACCCAGTCTGGAACGGGCAATACGCAAGGTCTGGATCTGGCCAACGTCAAGGGAAGCGGAAAGTCGGACGTGACGATCTCGGGCAACGTCAAGCAGAACCAGGATGGGCAGATGAACAACCAGACCATGGCGATCGGCAATGTCGAGGGTGATGGCAGCAGCATCGTTCAATTAAAGGACGTCACCCAGACCCAGGGCGGGACCATGAACACGCAGGAAATGAAACTCGGCAATGTCCAAGGGGGTTCTGGGGGCAAATCCGACGTCGTCGCCAATTCGGTCACGCAAGGCCAGCAAGGGCAGGGCAATACCCAGAAGATGGGCGTTGGCAACGCCACCGACGGGGGCGACGCCTTGGTTCGGGCCGGGAATCTGAAGCAAACCCAGGAAGGCACCTGGAACACCCAGGAGATGCAGATCGGCAACGCGGTGGGTAGCGGCGCCTCCTCCTCGGTCCGGGTGGGAGACGTGACGCAGGGTCAGAGCGGTCAGGGCAATACGCAGCGCCTGAACGTCGGCAACGCTCAAAACCGATGAGACTGTCCAGCGGTCGGCAGCTGCGCGGCGGCTTGGCCGCGCTGCTGCTGTCGGCATCGTCGCCCGCGTTTTGTGTCAACGCTGAACCTGCGGATATGGACGTCGATCTCGCGGCAAAGGTTGCGCGAGAGAAAGCCAAGATCAAGCGCGATCAGCACGAGGCGGGCAAGGACTCGCTGCTGGGCAGCGCTGAGTCCGCCTCGGCGGATTGCGGGTCGGTCAACATTGGCAATGTCAGCAACGACAAGGGTCGAATCGGCGCCGTGCCACAGAACAACACCGTCGTCATCACCGGCCCGGTGATCAACGTTGGCAACAAGTGCAAATGAAGATTCGCAGCCTGCTACCGTGGATCGCTCTGATGTGCCTGGAAACGGGCAGCGTCGCGGCGCAGGTGACGTCGGTCAATGTGGGACGAATTGGACAGTCGCAAAGTGGAAGCATGAACGAGCAGGCGATCGATCTGGGTTCGGCAACGGGCGATGGCAGAAGCTCGGTGCGAGCGGGTTCGCTGACCCAGAACCAGAGTGGCTTGGCGAATCGCCAAGAGCTCGGCGTCGGCAACGCGAGCGATCAAGGCAGCGCCAACGTCTCGATCGGGGCCGCGGTGCAGAATCAGGAGGGTATGTACAATCGCCAGAGCGTGCAGGTTGGCAACGCCAGCAATCAAGGCGTGACCGAGGTTCATGTCGGGGCCATCGTGCAGGGGCAGGGCGGTTTGAACAATAGCCAGAGCGTGCAGATCGGCAATGCGAGTCAGGGTGCCTCCAGGGTCAGCGTGGGCACGGTTGTGCAGGAACAGAAGGGCGTCGGCAAGACGCAAAAGATCAACATCGGCAACCAGTGAGACCCCAAGACCCGAAGACGTGGCGCACGCTCGTTTGCTGAGGCATCCACCATGAAACAACGCAATACGCAGCTGCTGTTTGTCCTGATCGCCACAGTCGCTACGCTGGCGCTGGCCGACGATGACGTGCGCGTGCTGCGCGGCAAGCCGAGCAGGGAGCAGGTCATTCAGGCGCTGTCGGGCAACGCCGAGCAAACCGACGCGCCGCGACCGATGCTGACGCGCGGCCTGGTGCCCATGTCGGAGAGTCGCGCCAAGAGCCCGGCGGAGGAAAAGTCGCGGCCCGCCAAGCGCGCTTTGGACCTGGAGATCATGTTCGAATACGATTCTGCCCGCCTGACCAAAGAAGGGCGCGAGGTGCTCGACGTGTTGGGCGATGCGCTGAAGTCGGAAGAACTGGCCAACGCGCGTCTGATCACCCTGGAAGGCCACACCGACGCGAAGGGCAGCGAGGCGTACAACAACGCGTTGTCGATGATTCGGGCGCAGGCGGCAAGGCAGTATCTGATCCAGAAATTCAGCTTTCAGGCAGACAAGATCCGCTCGCTCGGCAAGGGCAAGACGCAACTCGCCGATCCCGCAGATCCCAACGGTGCGGTGAATCGCCGTGTGCGCGTCATCGTCGAAGGTTAGCGCGCCGCCCGTCCGTTGGCCCTCCTTTTTTAACATTCCGGCGATGAGCGAAGGGATTGGAGTGAGACGCGTGTTCAGCAGCAAGTGTCGCTGGCTCTGCCTCCTGCTCGCCACCTGCGCTGCCTTCTTTGCGCTGGAGGGGGTAGCGGCGGTCGGCGAGCAGCAAAAGCGCATCGCGCTGGTCATCGGCAACGCCAAGTACAAGGATTCACCGCTGCTCAACCCGGTCAATGACGCCCAAGACATGGCCGCGGTGCTGCGCAGCGTCGGCTTCGAGGTGATCGAGCGGACCGACGCCACGCAAAAGGAGATGAACCGGGCGATCACCCAATTCGGCGAGAGCCTGCACACCGACTCGGTGGCCCTGTTCTACTACGCCGGCCATGGCGTGCAGGTCAAGGGCAAGAACTATCTGATTCCGGTAGATGCGCAGATTACCGGCGAGAGCTCGATCCGGGCGGAAGCGGTCGACGTCGACACCGTCCTCGACCAGTTGAGCGCCAGCGAACTCAACGTCGTCATTCTCGACGCCTGCCGCAACAATCCCTTCGAGCGGCGGTTTCGCAGCATCTCGGGCGGCCTCGCGCAAATGGATGCGCCGAAGGGAAGCCTGATCGCCTACTCCACCGCGCCGGGGAAGACGGCCATCGACGGCGCGGGCCGCAATGGCATCTACACCCAGGAACTGCTGCGGCAGATCGCTGTGCCTGGTCTGCCGCTGGAGGCGGTGCTGAAGAACGTGCGCAGAAGTGTGGCGCGTGCCACCAACGACCAGCAGATTCCCTGGGAGTCGTCCTCGCTCACCGGAGATTTCTATTTCAATTCCGGCGTCATTCCGGCGTTCCCCGCCGCCGGCTCGAAGAACGCCGACGCGACGCAACCGAACCCTGCCGCCGAGAGGCCCGCAATCGACACGGCGACGCGGCAGAAGATCGCGGCGCCGCTGACGGCGGAAGACGAATTGTGGAAGGCGGCTGCAGAGATCAACACCCTCGCGACCTACGAGACCTATCTGTCCGAGTTTCCGAACGGTCGCTATGGATCGGCGGCGAGGCTGCGAATCGCCAGCCTGCGACCGGCCGAACCGGCCAAGCCCAAGCCGGCAGCGGGCGAACCGCCGCAAGCAGCCGCCGCGCGACCGGAGTTGGGCGCGCCGCCGCAAGTAGCCAGGTCGCCGATCACCGCTAGCGAAGAAGTCGACAGGCAGAAGAGGCTGCAGACGGCCAGCGCCGCGCCGGTTCAGGCGGCCGCCGCGCGGCCCGCCGCGACCGCGGCAGCGCCGATGATAGAAGCGCCGCCGCGCAGCGATGGCCTTCCGGCTGAGCCGGTCGCACGAGCGAAACCGGAGGCGGTCGAGAAATCGGTGAAGCTCAGGGACATGAGCTTTGTCGGCGATTTCGCCGTCTCCCCGGACACCGGCCTGCCGTCAGGCAAGGGACGTGTACTCTGGCCAAACGGGGATCAGTTCGAAGGCGAAATCAAGAATGGCAAGCCCAACGGTCAGGGCGCGTACACGCTAAAGAGCGGCGCCAGCTATTCCGGTACCTGGGCCAATGGCAAGCAGGAAGGCAAGGGACGCCTGACCTACGCCAACGGCGGCTACTGGGAAGGCGAATTCAAGGACGATCAACAGGTGTTGACCGGACCGATGAACATCAAGCTGGACAACGTTTCGATCAGTGGCGTGTTTACGCTCGAACCCAACAGCAGCGCTCTGACCGGCAAAGGGCAGTTCTCCTGGTCGAACGGCGATTATTACGACGGTGAGGAGGTGCAGGGGGTAAAGCAAGGCAAGGGGCGATTCGTCTGGGCCAACGGTCATCGCTACGAAGGCGAGTGGGAGCGCGACCGACCCAGCGGCAAAGGGATCATCGTCTTCGCCAACGGCGATCGCTACGAAGGGGAGGTCCGTGACGGCAGTCCCAACGGTCAAGGTGTGTTCACCGCCAAGAGCGGCGACGTCTACCGCGGCGCCTGGGTCGACGGCCGCAAGCAGGGCGTTGGTCGCTACACCTGGGCGGCGGGAAACTACTGGGAAGGCGAATTCAAGGACGACAAGCAGACAGACAAGGGACAACTGTTCGCCGGTACAAGCGCTGCCGCGGTGGAAGTGAAGAGCGGCGCCGGCGCAAGCAACGCCTCGGCGCCGGAGGGCGCGCGGCAATGACCGTCCCGCGATCGACTGTCCAGGTCGCACGGCGCACGCATTCAACGCGGACAAAATTGGCGGCATGATGACGGCCGTCGCGGCGGCAGGGTCAGCGGCCGCTGAACAAGGCGGGGAAATCTGCGCCGGGAGCAGGGCGCGACCATCAACGAGGGGTGTTCCATGTCCGAAGAAGCAACCAATAAATATTACGCTTTGGTCGAAGAGGCTTGGGGTTTGAGCGACGCCGCGCGCGAGTTCGTCAAGACGGCCGCGCACGAGGTGCCGCTGCAGGAAATTGTGGACAAGATCTTCCTGCCCAGTGGCCAGGTCGACATCGAACTGACGCAGAAGGAGAGCGGCAATCCGCCGAAAATATTCCTCAAGTCACCCTACGGGTTGCAGTATCGCCCCGAGCACAAGGACTGGATCCCCTTCCGCCACGGCCCGGTCAACCTCTGAGCGGCTTCAGTTGCCCGCTGCTGCGCGCCGGTAGACGGCCACCGTCTGGTCTACGCAAGCCCGCCAGCCGAACCGTTGCGCGCGCGCGATGCCGGCGACGCTGAGCGCCTTACGCAAGACCCCATCCTCGAGCAATCGCGCCAGCTTTTTGGCCATGTCGTCGATATCCTCGGGATCGACGTAGAGCGCTGCATCTCCCGCCACTTCGGGTAGCGCCGAGCGCTCGCTGGCCAGCAGCGGCAGACCGCACGCCAGCGCTTCGAGTGCCGGCAGGCCGAAGCCCTCGTAATGGGAGACCAGGGCGAAGCCCGCGGCACCGGCGTAGATGTGGGGCAGTTCCTGCGCCGGCAAATAGCCTAGCCGGCGCGCGCTGCTGCCGACCTTGCGCAGTTCGGATTCCAAGTCGGCGTTGCCCCAGCCGGAAGCGCCGGCGAGGACCAGCGGAAAGCGCGCGCGCAGCGACGGTTCCAGCTGTCGATAGGCGCGCAGCAGGCCGAGCAGGTTCTTGCGCGGCTCAAGGGTCGCGACGGAGAGCAGGTAACCGCCGTGGGCCAAGCCGTACCGCTGCAGCGTTGGCTGGGTGTCGGCGACACTGTAGCTGCGGTAGCTCGGGTCGACGCCGAGCGGGATGGCGGTGATCCTCGCCGGTGCAATCGCAAACAAGCGCATCAGCTCGCCACGCATGAACTCCGACAGCGTGATCAGCTGATCGGCGCGGCCGATCGTCAGCGGCAGGTGACGCTCCAGGTAGGCGACGCGTTGTGGCGGGTGGAATTGCGGAAAGCGCAGGTGCGATGTGTCATGCACCGTGGCGACGCTCCTCCCGGGGAAACGCTTCAGTATGTAGTTGGGCTCATGGTAGATCGCATCGACGTGGTGGCGGAAGCGCCACTTGAACTCTTGCTCTCTGAGCCAGGCGCGCAGGGCGTAGGCCCCCGGCCAGGCGCGCATGCCGCGCTTGAAGTGGTGCAGGAGGTGGTCTGCTGGCGCGACGGCTGTCCCTGCGTCGATCGTCGCCAGGTCGGGTCGCCCACCGAAACGCCGAACCGTGCCGATGGCGCTGTGGGTGAGCAGGCCGTTGAGCAATTGTCGGGTGTAGTTGCCTATGCCCGCCAGCGGTGGCGACAGCGAGTCGGTGTTGAGGATGACATCCATGTGGCCTGATCGAGACGACGCTCCGCTGCAGGGCTGCGCTGCGGCTCGATGCCGGCAAACCTGCGTATAATCATCGCAGAGTATAACAGTGCGCGCCGAGCCAGCGCTCCGTTGCCGTGCGATGAATGCCTCCTGGTTAAGATTTCTGCCCGGTTTTCTCCGCGAGAAACTGGCGGGTAGGCATCAATTGCAAGCGATCCTCGGCAACAGCGGTTGGTTATTGGCCGACAAGGCCGTGCGCATGGCCATCGGACTGTGCGTCGGTGTCTGGCTGGCGCGCTATCTCGGACCGGAGCGCTTCGGCAAGTTTAACTACGCGATCGCCTTCGTTGCCCTGTTCACGCCCGTCGCCAATCTCGGGCTCGACGGTATCGTCGTGCGCGAACTGGTCCGCCATCCCGAGCGCAAGCAGCAGATCCTCGGTTCGGCGTTTGCGCTGAGGCTGATCGCCGGTCTGCTCGCCTTCATCCTGGTGTTGCTGGCTATCCTGATCTTTCATCCGCGGGATGCGGCGAGTCAGGCGCTGGTCGCGATCATCGCGGCGGGGATGCTGTTTCAGTCCTTCGACATCGCCGACCTCTGGTTTCAATCGCAGATGCAGTCTCGCTATTCGGTGTTGGCCAAGAACGGGGCCTTCCTGGTTCTCACCCTGGCCAAGATCTGGCTGATCCTGTCCCGGGCAGAGGTGACCGCCTTCGCCTGGGTGTCGACGCTGGAGCTCGCCCTGGGCGCCTGCGGCCTGTGCTTTGCATTTGGGTCCACGGGAAATCGCTGGCTGGACTTGCGACCGGCCTGGCCGGCGGCGCTCGCCGTCCTGCGCGAGAGTTGGCCGCTGTTCCTCTCCGCCCTGGCCGCTGCGCTCTACCTGCGCATCGATCAGGTGATGCTGGCAGAAATGGTCGGCGAACGCGAGGTCGGCTTGTATTCGGCCGCGGTGCGCCTGTCCGAGCTATGGTATCTGGTCCCGCCGATCGTGGTCAGTTCGGTGATGCCCTATTTGACGGAGGCGCGCGCCCGGTCGCAGGAACTCTATTATCAGCGCCTGCAGCAACTGCTGAACCTGCTGGTGCGCGTCGCCTATGCGGTGGCGATCCCGGTGACGCTGCTGGCGGTTCCCCTGGTGGGCTTGATCTACGGCGATGCCTACGCCGCGGCTGGACCGGTGCTGGCGATCCATATCTGGGCGGTGGTGTTCGTCTTCCTCGGCGCGGCGGCCAGCCCATGGATCATCAACGAGAGGCTGACCAAGCTGTTCCTCTACCAGACGGGCGCGGGGGCGGTGGCGAACGTCGCTTTGAACCTGTACCTGATCCCCCGCTACGGCGCGATCGGTGCAGCGGTTGCGACTCTAGGTTCGCAATGTGTTTCGGTCTGCTTGGCCAACCTCGTCTTCGGCGACGGACGAAGATATTTTCGCATGCAAGCCAGGGCGGTGCTGCTGCGTCCGAGCGCAGGAAGTTAGGCGTGCGCATCGCCTTCGATCATCAAATCTTCGGCTGGCAGGCCTACGGCGGTATTTCGCGCTACTTCTATGAACTGGCCAGGGAACTGGCCAGCGCCTGCGGGCAGGAGGTTGCCGTGTTCGCCCCCGGCTACGTCAATCGCTACCTGGCCGAAGCGCCACCGCAACTCGAGGTGGTCGGCATCCCGGTGCCCCGGTTGCCGAAATCGGGTCGGCTCTATCGCTTCGCCAATTCCCTGCTGGTATCACCCTTGCTGGCGCGCTATCGGCCCGATGTCGTTCATGAGACCTACTACGCCGCGACGCGTTTGGCGCCGAAGAGCGCCAAGGTCATCCTGACCGTCTTCGATATGATCCACGAGCGCTTCAAGGCGGACTTTGCCGCCATCGACCCCAACAGCAGTGAAAAAGCCCGGGCGGTCAGGCGCGCCGACCACCTGATCTGTATTTCGGAACAGACGCGGAGCGATCTGGTCGAATTGCTCGACGTCGACCCGGCCAGGACCAGCGTCGTGCATCTCGGCTTTTCCTTGCCTTCGCCTGAGGCAGGAATGCAGGCGCTGGCGCCACCGCGGCGTCCCATTCTGCTCTTTGTCGGCAACCGCGGCGGCTACAAAAATTTCGAAGGGCTGCTGCGGGCATACGCGGCGGCTCCCCGTCTGCGATCAGCGTTCGACCTGGTTTGTTTCGGTGGCGGTGGCCTGACCGCGAGGGAGCGTGCTGCGATGCGCCAGCTCAACATCCCCGGCACCCGGGTGCGCCAGGTCTCGGGCGGCGATCTTGTCCTGGCGACCTTGTATCGGCAGGCCCAGGCACTGGTCTTCCCCTCGCTCTACGAAGGCTTCGGCATTCCGCCGCTCGAGGCGATGAGCTGCGGTTGTCCGGTGGTCTGCAGTAACGTCAGCGCCATTCCCGAAGTGGTTGGCGATGCCGCCGAAATGTTTGATCCCCGCGACCCTGAGGCCATGGGCCACGCCATCGAGCGCGTCATCGACGATGGCTCCCTGCGCGCATCGCTGGTGACACGGGGCAAGCAACGCATCGCAGCTTTCTCATGGCGGCGCTGCGCCGAAGAGAGCCTCGAGGTCTACCGCAAGGTTCTCGGGTGAGGCCGCTGGACAATCCGATGAAGATTTCTGTGATCACCGTCAGCTACAACAGCGCTGCCACCATGGAGGACACCCTGCGCTCGGTCGCGGCGCAGCGCTACCAAGAGGTCGAGCATCTGATCGTCGACGGCGGCTCGCGCGATGGCACCCTGGAGATCATCGATCGCCACCGCGCGACGCTCGCCCAGGTTGTCTCGGAACCCGACCAGGGGGTCTGGGATGCCATGAACAAGGGCATAGCGCTGGCGCGCGGCGAAGTGGTCGGATTTCTCAACGCCGACGACGTCTACGCCGATGAGCGCTGCCTGGAGACGGTCGCCGCAGCCTTCGCCGATCCCGAGGTCGATGCCTGCTACGCCGACCTGGTCTATGTGGACAGGATGGACACGGGTCGTGTCGTGCGCTATTGGCGATCCCGTGATTTCACCCCGGGCCTGTTCCGCCTGGGCTGGATGCCGGCGCATCCGACCTTCTTCGTGCGCCGCTGCATCTATGCGCGCTGCGGCGGCTTCGACCTGCGCTATCCGCGGCAATCCGACTTTGAACTGGCGATGCGGCTACTCGAAGTCCATCGCATCAGAGCCCGCTACATCCCGCGGATCCTGGTGAAGATGCGCACCGGGGGGATGTCAAATAACAGCTGGCGCAACATCTTGCGCGGCAACCTCGAAGCCTACCGCGCCTGCAGGTCGTCGGGTATCCGCGTCACGCCGCTATTCATCGTGCGTAAGATGCTGTCCCGCCTGCCGCAGTTTTTCGCCAAACCGGAGCGCCAAGATTTTGATAACCGATAAAATATTGCGTTCCGCTCCTTTGGTACGCTAGGTTGTGATCACCGTCATCATCGTCAACTACAACAGCGGCGCCCTGCTCACCGCCTGCGCGGCCTCCTTGTTGGCGTCATCGTGTCCGCTCAAGATCGTGGTATCGGACAATGCATCGAGCGACGACAGCCTCGACCGCCTGCGCGCATTCTTCGCTGACGACAACCGTATCGTCATCATCCACAACGAACAGAACGTCGGCTTCTCGGTGGGCTGCAACAGGGGGCTCGAGCAGGCCACGGGCGAGTATGTGCTGTTCATCAATCCCGATTGCATCGTGCCGGCCGACGCCCTGGAGAGGATGAGCCGGCTCATGGCCGAGCAGCCGCGAGCGGGGATGGCGGGTTGCCTGATCCGCAATCTGGACGGCTCCGAGCAGGTGGGCTGCCGTCGTTTTGTGCCGACCCCGTGGCGTTCGTTCGTGCGCGTGCTGCGCCTCGATCGCCTCTTTCCGCGCGTTCCGCAGTTCCAGACCTTCAATATGGCCGGCACGCCGCTGCCGGAGCGGGCGACGAAGGTCGAGGCGATCTCCGGCGCCTTCATGTTCGTTCGGCGCAGCGCGCTGGACAAGGTCGGCCGGCTGGATGAACACTACTTCCTGCATTGCGAAGACCTCGATTGGTGCATGCGCTTTCGTCTGGCTGGCTACGACATCCTGTTCGAGCCGACGGTGGAGATCATGCACTTGAAGGGCGGCAGCCTGGCCCCGGCGATCTTTGTCGAATGGCACAAGCACAAGGGCATGGCGCGTTTCTACCAGCGCTTCTTCCGCCACCAATACCCGCTGGCGCTGATGTTGCTGGTGATCGCCGCGGTCTGGTTGCGCTTCGCCCTGTTCGCTCCCTACTTGGCTTTGCGCCGCCGCCAGGAGGTACATCCCGACGCGCGCGCTGCGTGCAACCAATACACCCGCTTGTGGCGCGAGGTCAGCGTGGCGCAAGCCGCGCGCACCGTGATTGTCAGCGGCGCCACCAGCCAGGTCGGACGCTTCCTGCTGCCCCGTCTGGTGCTGGCCGGCTTTCGCGTGATCGCGCTCAGCCGCAATGGGCCGCCGGCCTGGAAGCAGGAACAGACGGGCGACATGTTCTGGATCAAGACCGACATTCGCGACGCCGACTTTCCGGTGACGCTGCCCTCGGCCCGCTATCTGATCCATCTGGCGCCGCTGAAGATTCTGCCGCAGCGCCTGGAAATCCTCTCCGCCATCGGCATCGAGCGCCTGATCGCCTTCAGTTCCTCGAGCAAGCACAGCAAGGCCGAATCGCCAGTCGCCGCCGAGCGCGCCTACGCCGCCGCCCTGGCGGCGGCGGAAGGAGAACTCGAGGCGCGCTGCGAGGCGAACCAGATACGCTGGACCATCTTTCGCCCAACGCTGATCTATGGGCGCGACATGGACCGCAACGTGACCTTGATCCGACGCCTGGTCAAGTACATCGGCGTCTTTCCGCTGCTCGGTGAGGGCAAAGGTCTGCGCCAACCGGTGCATTCCGACGACCTGGCGATGGCCTGCGTCGCGGTGATGGACAACGTGTCGACCTTCGACAAGTGCTACGATCTGAGCGGTGGCGAAATTCTGACCTACCGCGCCATGGTGGGCCGCATCTTCACCAGCCTGGCGCTCAAGCCACGGTTCCTGGCGATCCCCTCGCTGCTCTTCAGCCTCGCTCTGCGCGCCGTCTCCCTGATTCCCCGCTACCGCGATTTCAACATCGCCATGGCGCAACGCATGGACGAGGACCTGGTCTATGAGCACGGCGAGGCCACCCGGGATTTCGGTTACACACCGCAAAAGTTCACCCCCTAGATGACCTCAGCGGCGCAACTATTGTGGCCATCGGCGATCGCTTTCACGACGCCGCTGTTGCTGCTGGCCGTGATGCTGCGCACGGGTTGGGGGCGGCGCCTGGCGCTGGACCAGCCGAACCAGCGGTCCCTGCACCATGTCGCCGTGCCGCGCGTCGGCGGCATCGCCATCGTGCTCGGCGTGCTCCTTTCCTGGAGTCTCGTGCCGGGTGCCCAGCCGGCGCTGGGTCTATTCACCGCGCTGCTGGCCCTGATCTCTGCCGTTGATGACCGCATGGGGCTGCCGGTGGCGGTACGCTTGCTGGCGCACCTCGCCCTGGCGCTCGTCTGCGCTGTGAGCTATTCCCTGGGCGACGCCGGACTGACCGCGGCGCTGATGCTGTATCTTGTCTGGATGGCCAACTGCTACAACTTCATGGACGGCGCCGACGGTCTCGCGGGCGGCATGGCGTTGTTCGGCTTCGGCGCCTACGGCATCGCCGCGCTCTTGGCCGGGAACCATGCGCTGGCGGCGATGAGCCTGGCGCCGGCCGCCGCCGCCGCCGCTTTCCTGTTGTTCAATTTTGCACCGGCGCGGGTCTTCATGGGTGATGCCGGATCGATCTCCCTCGGCTTCGTCGCCGCAGCGCTGGGCGCCAGCGGCGCCCAGCAGCGGCTGTGGCCCCTCTGGTTTCCGCTGCTGGTGTTCTCGCCGTTCCTGGTCGACGCCGGCGTCACCCTGGCGCGGCGGCTCTGGCACCGCGAGCGCTTCTGGCAGGCGCATCGGCAGCACTACTACCAGCGCCTGATCCGCATGGGCTGGAGCCACCGGCGCACCGCCCTCGCCGCCTACGCGCTGATGCTGGGTGCGGCCGCCAGCGCCCTGTTCAGCCTCACGCTGGGGTCGGCGACACAGCTTGGCCTGCTGGGCGGCTGGTGTCTCGTCTACGCGTTACTGCTGCGTTCGATCGATGCGCGCTGGCGACGCTCACCGCTCAGGTCGCAGCAATGATCCTGCGCACCCTGCTAGTCGTCCTCCACGACCTTTGCGCCGCGGCGCTGGCCTGGGCGCTGGCCTACTGGTTGCGCTTCAACTTCGACATGCCGCCGACTTTTCAGCGCGCGATGCTCGCCAGCCTTGTCGCGGTGCTGCCGCTGCAGGCTGTCATCGCCTGGGCCTGGGGACTCTACCGCGGCGTCTGGCGCTTCGCCAGTCTGCCCGATCTGAAGCGCATCATCCTCGCCGCCGGCTCGGGCGCGCTCGGCGCCTCGACCCTGCTGTTCATGTTGCATCGCCTGGAGGACGTGCCGCGCTCGGTGCTGGTGCTCTATCCGGTGCTGCTGATCCTGTTGATGAGCGGCAGCAGATTTCTCTATCGCTCCTGGAAGGATGGCCACCTGCTGAGTTTTCGCGCTGTCGCTGGCGAGCCGGTACTGGTGCTGGGCGCTGGCGATGCGGCGATCGCCCTGTTGCGCGAACTTGAACGCAGTTCACAGTGGCACGTCGTCGGCCTGCTCGACGACGACGATGACAAACGCTCGCGCCTGATCAACGGCGTGCCGGTGCTCGGTCCCCTGGCGAGTATCGGCGAGCAGGCGCGGCGTCACGGCGTGTTGCAGGTGATCATGGCCATGCCCGGTGAGGCGCACGCCGTGCGCAGACAGGCGGCCAAGCAGGCGAGCGAGGCCGGACTGCTGGTGCTGACCGTGCCCTCGTTCGAGGATCTCCTCTCCGGGCGGGTGTCGATTTCACAAACGCGCAAGGTGCAACTCGAGGATCTCCTCGGCCGCGACAGGGTGGAACTCGACGACGAGAATTTGCAGCGCGTGATCGCCGGCAAGGTGGTGCTGGTGACCGGCGCTGGCGGCTCGATCGGCGCCGAACTGTGCCGGCAGCTCGCCCGCTTCGCGCCGCAGCGCCTGGTTTTCTACGAGCTATCGGAACTGGCCCTCTACAACATAGAACAGGAATTCGCGCGCCTGCACCCGGGACTCCCCGTTGCCTGCATCGTCGGCGACGTCAAGGACGGGGCGCGGCTGCGCGAGGTGTTCACCGCCGCCAAGCCGCAGTTGGTGTTCCACGCCGCTGCCTACAAGCACGTGCCGCTGATGGAGGGTGACAACGCCTGGGAGGCGGTGCGCAACAACGTGCTCGGCACCTGGCGCGTGGCCGAGGCGGCGCTGGCCGCGGGGGTCGACAGATTTGTGCTGATCTCGACCGACAAGGCGGTCAATCCGACCAACGTCATGGGAGCGAGCAAGCGCCTGGCCGAGCAGGTGTGCCAGGCGCTGGTGGCGGCGAGCGAACAGACGCGCGCGGTCACGGTGCGCTTCGGCAACGTGTTGGGCAGCAGCGGCAGCGTCATCCCCAAGTTCCGCGAGCAGATCGCCGCCGGTGGCCCGCTCACCGTCACCCATCCGGAAGTGACGCGCTATTTCATGCTCATTCCGGAAGCGGCGCAGCTGGTGCTGCAGGCGGCGGTGATGGGGCGGGGCGGCGAGGTGTTCGTGCTCGACATGGGCGAACCGGTGAAGATCATTGACCTGGCGCGCGAGATGATCCGCTATTCGGGTTTCTCGGAAGAGGAGGTGGGCATCGAGTTCATCGGCCTGCGACCGGGCGAAAAACTGTTCGAGGAGTTGCTGGCCGACGACGAGAGCACCCAGCCGACGCCCCATCCCAAGCTGCGCGTGGCGCGCGCCGAGGCCCGGCCGGCCGGACACTGGCTGAACGATCTCGAGCGCTGGTTGGCGATGACCGGGCAGGATAGCGCGAGCGTCAAGCGCGAGTTGGCGCGCTGGGTTCCCGAATACACCGTTACACCCTGAGCCTCATGGCGACCTACGCCATCGGCGATATTCAAGGCTGCTTCGAAGAATTGCAGCGTCTGTTGGCGGTGATCGACTTCGACGCACGCCGCGATCGCCTCTGGCTGGTCGGCGACTTGGTCAACCGCGGCCCGCGCTCGCTGGAGGTGCTGCGCCTCATCAAGTCCTTGGGCGATGCGGCCATCACCGTCCTCGGCAACCACGATCTACACTTGGTCATGCTCGCCGCTGGTTGTTCGCGCCAGCGCGCGGACGACACACTCGATGCCGTGCTGGCGGCACCGGATCGGGAGGAGCTGCTGGCCTGGCTGCGGAGCCGACCCCTGTTGCACGTCGAGGGCCGATACGCGCTGGTGCACGCCGGCCTGCTGCCGCAATGGAGTGTGAAGAAGGCGCGCAAGCTGGCCGCCGAGGTCGAGCGGGCGCTCAGCGCGGACGACTATCGGCAGATGCTCGCCCACCTCTGGGGCAGCGAGCCGGCCGCGTGGGACGATCAGCTCGAGGGTTGGGCGCGCCTGCGCGTCATTGTCAATGTGATGACGCGGATGCGTTTTTGTTCGCCGGCTGGGGTGATGGAATTCAAGACCAAGGGCGAGGCCAGCGCGCCACCGCCCGGTTATCTGCCCTGGTTTGCCGTGCCTGGACGGCGCAGCGGCGACCACGTGCTGGTGACCGGCCATTGGTCGGCGCTCGGCGTGCGCCTCGAGCCCAACCTGTTGGCCCTCGATTCGGGCTGCTACTGGGGTCAGCAGCTGAGCGCGCTGCGCCTGGAAGATCGACGGCTGTTCCAGGTGGATTGCGCGAGCGCCTGAGGCGGCGGGTCTTCCCTACCAGGGATTGTGGCCGAAGGCGTCTTTGTAGCGCGCCGCGATTTCCTCGCGGCTCGCTTTGTGGTTTTGGCCGCCGCGCTGGGCGATCTTCAACGCGCCCATCAGCGCTGCCAAGCGTCCGCTGATCTCCCAGTCCAGCCCGTTGGCGATGCCGTAGAGCAGCCCGGAGCGGTAGGCGTCGCCGCAACCGGTGGGATCGACCAGGGCGGCGGCGGCGACGCAGGGCAACTCCAGAACTTTGCCCGCGGCGTGGATCTGCGAGCCCTTCGCCCCGAGGGTGACGATCAAGGCCCGCACTTCCTTGGCCAAGGTCTCGATCGGCTTGCCGGTGCGTTCGCAGAGCAGCTTGGCCTCGTAATCGTTGACCGTGCAGTAGTCGGCGAGTCGCAGCAAGTCGAGCAATTCGGCGCCCGAGAACATGGGCAGGCCCTGGCCCGGGTCGAAGACGAAAGGGATGCCCGCCGCGGCGAATTCGCGAGCGTGCTGCAGCATGCCATCGCGGCCGTCGGGAGAGACGATGCCGAGCTTGACCCCCTGGCTGTCGCCGACGTGGTTGAGATGCGAGTGGTTCATCGCCCCGGGATGGAAGGCGGTGATCTGGTTGTCGTCGAGATCGGTGGTGATGAAAGCCTGGGCGGTGAAGCAGCCGGGGACGTCGCGCAGGTGGCGCGCGTCGAGGCCGAGTTGACCGAGGCGATGGCGATAGGGCGCGCTGTCGTCGCCGGTGGTGGCCATGATCAACGGTTCGCCCCCGAGCAGCAGCAGATTGTAGGCGATGTTGCCGGCGCAGCCGCCAAACTCGCGCCGCATGTCGGGCACGAGGAAGGACACGTTGAGTATGTGGATCTGCTCGGGCAGGATGTGATGCTTGAAGCGATCGCGAAACACCATGATGGTGTCGTAGGCGATGGAACCGCAGATGAGGGTCGTCATGAAGGTTTACCGACGCCGGCCGGCGCAATTCGCCGGCGTTGGCGCAAGACGTTGGCCTGGGTAATCAGGCGAGGGCGGCGAGGGCGGCGTCGTAGTTCGGCTCGTCCTTGATCTCGGGCACGAGCTGCGAATAGATCACCTTGTCGCTCTCATCGATCACCACCACGGCGCGCGCGGCGACGCCGGCGAGGGGACCATCGACGATCTCGACGCCGTAGTTCTTGAGGAAGTCGCGGCCGCGCATCAGCGACAGCGGAAAGACGTTCTTCAGGCCTTCGAGGGTGCAGAAGCGGCCCATGGCGAACGGCAGGTCGGCGGAGATCACCAGCACCGCCGTGTTGGCCAGGCTGCCCGCCTTTTCGTTGAACTTGCGGGTCGATGTGGCGCAGGTCGGCGTATCGAGGCTGGGCACGATGTTGAGCACCTTGCGCTTGCCGGCAAAGTCCTTCAACCCCTTGTTCGAGAGGTCGCCGGCGACGAGCGAGAAGGCCGGCGCGGCTTGACCCTTTTGGGGAAAGCTACCGGCGAGGTTGATGGTGTTGCCGCCGAGGGTAACTGTGCTCATGAGCTTCTCCTTGTTGTGATCTCAGGGGTAGAAAACGTAGATTCTATATCCTGTCGCGCCGGTGACGCTGGCTTCGAGCGTCAGATCGAAGGCGAACTCGCTGTTGGCGGCAAAGCCGCCGC
>JAHFRE010000204.1 GCA_023258955.1 Sterolibacterium sp. | reverse complement strand
ACGTCGACAGCGACAGCACCAGCTTCTTCATTCCCGAATTCGGCTACAACCGGGTGTACAGTCCGACCATGTCTCTGGGCCTGAGCGTCTATGGCAACGGCGGCATGAACACCGACTATCCGGGCGGGCAACTGGGCGCCAATCCCTGCGCCGGTATGTCCGGTCCGGCCGCCAGCTACAACCTGCTCTGCGGGACCGGCAAGCTCGGCGTCGACCTGAGCCAATTGGTCATCGCGCCGACCCTGGCGCTGAAGCTCAACGCCGCCAATTCGCTCGGCGTCGCGCCGCTGTTCGGCTACCAGCGGTTCAAGATCGACGGCATCCAACCCTTCGCCGGGTTCACTCCGTCGCAAAGCACCAACTACCTGACCAACAAGGGCTACGATTCCTCCACCGGCTGGGGCCTGCGCCTGGGCTGGCAGGGCCGGCTCAACGAGGCGGTGACGCTCGGCGCCACCTATTCGACCAAGATCAAGATGGGCAACTTCGACAAGTACAAGGAGCTCTTCGCTGGCGGCGGCGCCTTCGACATTCCGCTCAACTTCAGCCTCGGCGCCGCCTTCAAGGCGACGCCGAACCTGACCGTCGCCCTGGACTACGAACGCATCGACTACAGCGGCGTGGCATCGGTCGGCAATCCGAGCAGCAATCGGGCGCCGCTGGGCGCCGCCAACGGCCCGGGCTTCGGCTGGCAGGACGTCGACGCGATCAAGCTGGGGGTTCAATACCAGTATGCGCCCAACCTGTTGCTGCGCGCCGGCTACAACCACAGCACCAATCCGATCCAGTCGCGCGACGTCACCTTCAACATCCTGGCACCGGGCGTGGTCCAGGATCACATCACCCTGGGCTTTTCCTACGCGCTGTCGAGGGACTCAGACCTCACTATGGCCTACATGCACGCCAACAGCAATTCGGTCAGCGGTGCCAGCATGTTCACCGGCATCTTCCAGAGCATGGGCATGACCGGTGCCAACGCCGGTACGGAAACGATCCGGCTGTACGAAAACTCGCTGGGCATCGCCTACGGGCTGAAGCTGAAATGAGCTGATCGAGCCTTGCGGCCAGCCCCGGCGCGGTGCCGGCTGGCCGTTCTCGATCGCACCGCCTGTCCTTGCCTGGCCAAGTTGACGCGGCCATGAGCATTTGCTTAAATCGACCGCATGGCACAACAGTTGCAGCAGACATCGGGTGGGCGGGCGGTCGCGGCCACGGGCGGCGAGGTCCAGCAATACCTGACCTTCACCCTGTCGGGCGAGATGTTCGCCCTAGGCATACTCAACGTCAAGGAAATCATCGAGTACGGCAACCTGACCGAGATCCCGATGATGCCGGCGTTCATCCGCGGCGTCATCAATCTGCGCGGGGCGGTGGTGCCGGTGATCGATTTGGCCGCGCGCTTCGGCGGTACGCCGGCGACGGTGCAGCGGCGCACCTGTATCGTCATCGTCGAGATGCTGCAGGGTGAGGACAAGTACGATCTGGGGATCATGGTGGACGCGGTGTCCGAGGTGTTGGAGATCGCCGCCAGCGAAATCGAGCCGCCACCGAGCTTCGGCGCGCGCATCCGCGCCGACTTCATCGCCGGCATGGGTAAGGTGGACGGGCATTTCGTGATCATCCTCGACATCCAGCGCGTGCTCTCGGTCGAGGAAATGACCCTGCTCACCGAGGTCGGCAAGAGCTCGGCCGAACCCATCGCCGCTTAGGACGACTGCCCCCCCGGGCCCCGTCGTCGGGAACTGCGGCGGCGATGGTCGGTTCACGGCAGCGAAGCCGCGCTCTAGTTTGCCTTGACCTCGATCATCGCCGGGTCGTCGGCGCGTTCGAAGATCCGCCGCACCCGGTCCTGCCATAGTTCGCGAAACAGTTCAGCCTGGGCCTCGGTCGCTGATCCGGCAACACACAAGGGCATCAGTTCGCGCATCCGCGGGTCGCCGGCCACGATCTCGGGATGGGCGCTGACATCGACCCGAGTTCCAGTGTCCAGCCGGGTGACGCGAAACTCGCCGCCGATGTCGCGGGCGAAGCGCAGCAGGCCGCGGCGGCCGAAGCGCGAGCCGAGGCCGCGAAAGCCGCCCTCGTCGGCCGCGCCGGTGACCAGGGTAAACACCGCCGCCATGACGCCGCTGACGCCGGCGTCGCGCGTCGACCGGCAATCGACGCTCAGCTCGCCGCGCCGCGGCAGCTCGCAGCCGAACAGCTGGCGCAACGCCGCGCGGACCATCAGGTAGGCGCTGGCGACCGTCGGACAGGAGTGACCGGCCAGGCGCACGGCGTCGGCGTAACCGTATTCGATGACACCGCCGCGCGTGGCACCGAGAAAGTCGGCCAAGCCGTCGGCGACGACGATGGCGGGTGTCGTGGCGAAAAAGGCAGGAAAGTCGGTGTTGCTCATGGGCGAGTCCTCTCGGTGGCCGGGTCGGCAGCATAAGCCCTGCTCAGCTTGAAAATAAATGATTCAAGTCAAGTGACCAACTGATCTTGTCAACTATGATGTGTCACCACCACAGGAGACCACTCATGACCACCATCCACATCCACACCAATCCCGAAGCCATCTATCCCTTCGACGCCCGGGGCGTGGCCAAGCGCTTCCGCCACGCGGCGATCTTCGGCGCGCTCGACGCGCTGAAGGCCGGCGAGACCATGCGCTTCGTCAACGACCACGATCCTCTGCCCCTGCTCGAGCAACTGCGCGCCCGCTACGGCGAGGGTGTCAGCGTCGCCTACCGGCAACGCGACGGCGAAGGCGTGGTCATCGACTTCGTCAAACAGTGAGCTTCGCGGCGCATCCGCTCTGGGCGGCCGGCTTTCGCCCCTTCTTCAGCCTCGCCTGCCTCTCGGGAGTGGCGCTGCCGCTCGCCTGGATCGCCATCTACGCGGGCTGGCTGCCGCCACCGGCAGCCAGCTTCTCCATCGTCCAGTGGCACGTGCACGAAATGTTCTTCGGTTTCGGCTGGGCGGTGCTCGGCGGCTTCTTGCTCACCGCCAGCAAGAACTGGGTGGGCATACGCGGCTACCACGGTTGGTCCCTGGTCTACCTCGCCGCCGCCTGGCTGCTCGACCGGCTGGCCATGGTGTTCCAGGCAAAGTTGCCACCGCTGGCCTTCCTGCTGGCGAACCACCTGTTTCTGCTGTCCATCGTCGCCATGTTGGCTTGGACCCTGATTCGCCACGGCAAACGCGATAGCTTCCGCGACAACTACTTCTTTCTGATCGCGCTGCCCCTGTTCATCGTCGCCAAGACGCTGTTGCTCGACAGCGAGGGCTACCGGACCGGCGTGCTGATGACTCTGGGCCTGTTCCGTCTGGCCTTCCTGATCATGTTCGAACGGACGCTGACCCAGTTCATGCAGAACACCTTCCAGGTCGCCATCCTGCGCGACCCCCGCCTCGACCTGTCGATCAAGAGCCTGGCCCTGCTCCTGGTTTTCGCCGGGCTGCTGCCGGCGCCGCTGGCGACGACGCTCGATATCCTGTTGGCGCTGCTGCTCGCCTGGCGCTTCGCCTACTGGAAGCCGCAGCTGGCGCTGCGCCGCCTCGAGCTGGGGATCAGCTACCTCGGTTATCTGGCGATCATCGCGCAACTCCTGGTCGCGGCCGCGGACAGCCTCCTCACCCCGGCGTGGGTGGGCAGCGTCGCGGTGCACCTGTTCAGCTTCGGCGTCATGGGCCTGGTCATTCCGGCGATGATCACGCGCATCTCCCTCGGCCATACCGGGCGCAAGGTCGCGTTCGAACCGCGCGACAAGGCGGTGCTCTACCTGATGATCGCCGCCGTCGCCCTGCGTCTGCTCGGTCCGCAACTGGCACCGGCGGCCTACCGGAGCTGGCTGGCGCTGGCGGCGATCTGCTGGAGCCTCGGTTTCGCGGCGCTGGCCTGGCGCTGCCTGCCCCTGCTGTGGCGGCCGCGGGTAGACGGCAAGGCCGGCTGAGTCAGACGGCAAACTGCAATCGCGCCAGGTGGGCGTAGAGGCCATCCTGGACGATCAGCTGGGCGTGGCTGCCGACCTCGACGATGCGCCCCTGGTCCATGACCACGATGCGGTTGGCGCGTTGCACCGTCGCCAGGCGATGGGCGATCACCAGCGTCGTGCGCTCCCGCATCAGCTGCGCCAAAGCCGCCTGCACGGCGCGCTCGCTCTCCGCGTCGAGCGCCGAGGTGGCCTCGTCGAGCAACAGCACCGGCCGATCGGCGAGCAGCGCCCGGGCGATGGCGATGCGCTGCCGCTGACCGCCGGAGAGGCGCACCCCGCGCTCGCCGAGCTGGGCGTCGTAGCCCTGCGGCAGTTGGCGCACGAAGGCGTCGGCGTGGGCCGCGACGCAAGCGGCTTCGACCTCGGCGCGGCCGGCGTCGGGCCGCGCGTAGCGCACGTTGTCCAACACGCTGGTGGCGAAGATCACCGGTTCCTGGGCCACCAGCGCGATGTGGCGGCGCAGCGCCGTCGGATCGGCTTCGGCCAGGTTCACCCCGTCTAGGCACAGCGTTCCCGCCTGCGGATCGTAGTAGCGCAGCAGCAGTTGGAAGACGGTGGTCTTGCCGGCGCCCGAAGGACCGACCAGGGCCACCGTTTCGCCGGGCGCCACGTTCAGGTTGAATGCGGACAGCGCCGGGCTGTCCGGCCGTGAGGGATAGCAGAACGCTACCCCGGCGATGTCGATGGTGCCGCGCACCACCGCCGGCAGGATGCTGGGGCGAGCCGGTGTCTGGATCGCCGCCTGCGTCGTCAGAATTTCGAGCAGCCTTTCCATCGCCCCCGAGGTGCGCTGCAGATCTCCCCAGACCTCGGACAGGGCACCGATAGCGCTGGCGACCAAGGCCGCGTAGAAGACGAATGCCGACAGCTGGCCCGGGCTGATGCGGCCGGCGAGCACGTCGTGGCCGCCCACCCAGAGGATCAGGGCGATGGCGCCGAACACCAGGATCAGCACCACCACGATCAGTCCGGCGCGGCTGGCGATGCGCGAGCGGGAGATGGCGAAGCCCCGCTCGATCAGCGCCGCGAACTCCCTGCGGTCCGCATCCTCGTGGCCGTAGGCCTGGACGGTGCGGATCTCGTGGATGGTCTCGTCGATACGATTGCCCAGATCGGCGACCCGGTCCTGGCTGGCGCGCGCCAGCTGCTTTACGCGGCGACCGAAGAAGACGATCGGGATGACGACGAAGGGCACGCCGGCGAGCACCATCAGGGTGAGCTTGAGACTGGTGGAGAAGAGCATCGCCAGCCCGCCGGCCAGCAGCAGGGCGTTGCGCAGGGCGATCGACAGGCTGGAGCTTACCGCGTTCTCCAGTTGCACCGTGTCCGAGGTCAACCGCGAGATGACTTCGCCGGTGCGCCCCGCTTCGAAGTAGGAGGGCGGCAGCGACAGCAGATGGTCGAAGACGCGGCGGCGCAGGTCGGCGGTGACCCGCTCGCCCAGCCAGGAGACGTTGTAGAAGCGGATGTAGGTGGCCAGCGCCAGCAGTGCGATGACGCCGAACATCATCAGCAGCGCGCGATCCAGCCAGGCCGCGTCACCGGCGGCGAAGCCGCGGTCGATCACCGCGCGCAGCCCCTGGCCGACGCCGAGCATGGCGCCGGCGGCCACCACCAGGGCCAGCGCAGCCACCAGCAAGCGCGCGCGATAGGGTCGCAGCAGCGACCACAGGGCCAGGGCCGGGCTGAGCAGGGATCTCGCGGGCAAAGGCAAGCGCAGCCCCTAGAGGCTGCTGGTGTAATCGGCCATGGTGGCCCTGGGCTTGCTGGTCGAGCCCCGGGTCACCGTGCCGACGCTGAGGAAGCACAGCGGTTGTTCGTCGTCGCCGAGGCGGAACAGTTGGCGCAGGCGCGGCGAGTAGAGCGAGGTGCCGCTCGACAGCCCGGCACCGAAACCCATGGCGTGGGCGGCGAGCAGCATGTTCTGCAGGGCGCAGCCGGCCGCGATCAGCCGCTCCTGCGGATGGGTCTTGCCCAGGGCGACGCCCAGACGGGCGATCGCCAGGGCCAGGAAGGGACCGCGGTAGGCCTTGTCGCGCGCCTCCTGCAGCTGCCATTCGGCGGCCCCCGGGTCGCGTTCGGCGAGCGCCGCGGCGAAAGCCTCGGCGAGCAAGGAGCGGCGCTCAGCCGGCACGATGACCAGACGCCAGGGGGTCAGCCGCCGGTGGTCGGGCGCGGCGCCGCCGGCGTTGAGGATGATCGCCAACTGCCGCTCATCGGGCCCAGGTTCGCCCAAGCGCTTGGGTGAGATGTGCTGGCGCGAATGGATCAAGGTCAGCGCCGCTTCCAGCGTATCGGGGTCTTCGATGCGATTCATGGCCGCGACATGAGTTATTTTTTCTAAACTATAGAACAAAATTTTATCGTTTGTTGCTTTGCACCATTGCGCCTAATATCCGACTTGTCTCCTCCAGCTTCCTCCTCCTCCTTTGGAACTGGATTTAATGCCCGCCAAGTTTGCGGGCATTTTTTTTGTCCTTGTTGTCCTTTTTGTCCTGTCAGCGCGACCCATCCTGTCCGCCACCGAGCGCCTTGTAAAGTTGCGTCGCGGTGGCGAGCGCCTGCCTGCGCGTCTGCACCTGGTTCTGCTGGGCGGCGTAGAGCTCCCGCTGGGCGTCGAGCACCTCGAGGTAGCTCGACAGTCCCTGCCGATACCTGGCGTCGACCAGCTTCAAGCGTTCGGCCTGGGTTCTCGCCGCGCCATCGATGGCCTCGCTCTGCGTCGCGAGCTGGCCACGCGCTGCGAGCAGGTCGGCGACTTCGCGAAAGGCCTGCTGGATGGTCTTCTCGTAGTCGGCCACGGCGATCTGCGAGCGGGCTTGCGCCAGATCGAGGTTGGCCGCGTTGCGACCGGCATCGAACAGCGGCAGGCCGAGCACCGGCTGGAAGCTCCAGGCGCGCGCACCCGCGGCGAACAGGCCGG
>JAHFRE010000203.1 GCA_023258955.1 Sterolibacterium sp. | reverse complement strand
GGCGCCCGGTTCGATCGTCGTGCTCCACGCCTGCTGCCACAACCCGACCGGCGCCGACCTCAGCGCGGCGCAGTGGCGCGAGGTGGTGGAAACGGTGCGCGAGCGCCGCCTGGTGGCCTTCCTCGACCTGGCCTACCAGGGCTTCGCCGACGGCCTCGAAGCCGACGGCATCGCGGCGCGCCTGTTCGCCGAGTCCGGCCTGTCCTTCTTCCTCTCCAGTTCCTTTTCCAAATCCTTCTCGCTCTATGGCGAGCGGGTCGGCGCCCTGTCCCTGGTGACCCAAGACAAGGACGAGGCGGCGCGCGTGCTCTCCCAGGTCAAGCGGGTGATCCGCACCAACTATTCGAACCCGCCGACCCACGGCGGCGCCGTGGTCGCGGCGGTCCTCGCCAGCCAGGAGCTGAGCGCCATGTGGGCATCCGAACTGGGCGCCATGCGCAGCCGCATCCGCGACATGCGCCAGGCCCTGGTCGCCGGTCTGCGCGCGCAGGGATTGGCGCAGGACTTCTCCTTCATCGAGCGACAGCGCGGCATGTTCTCCTATTCCGGCCTAACGCCGCCGCAGGTCGAGCGCCTGAAGCAGGACTACGGCGTGTACGCCGTAGGCACCGGCCGCATCTGCGTCGCCGCGCTCAACTCGCGCAACCTGGACCACGTGTGCACCGCCATCGCGGCGGTGACGAAGGGTTAGCGGCGCTCGCCGCGTCCGGTCGACAGCCGCGGATCGGCCAGCTTGCCCAAGACCGCTGCCGAGCTTCTGGCGAGCCGCGCCGGCCCGCGCAGTTCGAGCTCCAACCGACCAGCGAGGGCGTCGCTGCGGTCGATGTCGACATAGCCGCGGGCCTGCAGCACGCCGGCATCGAGACGCAGGTTGCCCAGACGCAGGCCGCGTTCGTCGCTGCGCACCGTTCCGCTGAGCCGATCGAAGCGGGTGCTGCCACCGCGCACCGGTCGCGTCGCGCGCAGCGCTTCCACCAGATCGAAGCGGTCGAGGCTGCCGCGCGTGGCCACGAACTCGCCGTCGACCCGCAGGTTATCCCCCAGCTGCGCCAGATCCGGCGCCATGGCTGCTATCCGCAGTTTGCCGCTCAGATCGCCATCGATCAGCAGGCCCGGAACAGCGACCTTGGCCAGGCGGGCGAGATCGGTGTGCGTCAGCGTCAGCTCTGCCAGCAGGTGCCCGCCCCGCGCCCAGTCCGCCACGAGGCTGGCGACCACGCCACCACCGTAGACGCGGGCTTCGAGGCGATCCAGGCGCAGCGCATCGACACCGAGGCTGCCGCTGGCCTCCAGGTAGTCGAGCGGCAGATCGGGCGCCAGAGGCAATCTTGCCGCGTTGCCGGTCAGGAGCAGGGTATAACCCGATTCGACAGGCGTGGCCAACAGCCGCAGACCGCGAGCCGCGTCGCGCAGCAGCAGCTTTACCTCGCGACCGCCTGGGCTCGTCTGCATCTCACCGCTGAGTCCCTCGAGGCGGGCGCCGGCGATTTCCACCACCAGGCTTGAGATTCCGACGCGGCGCAGCGTGATGCCGTCAGCGGAGCCGCCCACGAACCAGCGCGAACTCCTCGCCAGTCCCTGGCCGCGCAGCGTCATGCCCTCGAACTGCGCCTGTTCGACCACCAAGGCGCGACCGAACAAGGACATTAGCGCCGGAACGACGCGAATGGCATTGACGTCGCAATCGACGCCGATCGCAACGTTGCGCAGCGACAGATTGGGGTAGGGCTGGACGTTAAAACCGATGCTGCCGATGCTCACCGTCTCGCCCACGGCGCTGGCCAAGCGCCGTTCGAGCTCTGGTCGATAGCGGTCGTAGGGGAATGCGAACAGCAACAGAACCAGGCAAGCCAAGACCACCAGGACAGCACCGGCAACTCGTCCGAGCCAGTTCTTGATCGGTCGGGGGCCGCGGCGTATCGGCTTCAACTTGACCGGCGCGAAACTGTCTTCCGCCGCATTGACCTCGTAGGCGCGCAGGAACGCCTTCTCGTCGCGGCGGGCCTGGCGCCGGCGCTGCCAGTGGGCGAGCCGCTCGCGCCAGGCTGTCAGCCAGCCACCCTCCCTCGGCTCGCTGCGCCGCCAAATGGTCGGCCTGAGGAGCGCCGCCTCATCCGCCCCGGCGGTCGCTGCCTCAGGAAGCCAACGCTTCTCGATCAGGCGCAAGCGCACCAGTTCCGCCAGGGAACCCTCGACCACATCGCCATCGCCGATCAGCCTCTTCAGCGCCCCGACGCTGGTCACGCCATCGACCTGGAGCAAGACGTTGCGCAGGGCGTGATGCGCCAGCCGCCTGCGCTTTTGCAGCGCCGACTCGCCGGCTGCCGTCCTGACGTAGACCCAGTGCTGCTCCATGGCGCCTTTCTTCTCTCGCCTCGACCCGCGACGGACTCCATCGGCCATTTGCTATTGACGCAGGCCGATGAAATGACTAAGATGCGCGGCTCAATTCATTCCTCGATAGCTCAGTTGGTAGAGCGCCGGACTGTTAATCCGTAGGTCCCTGGTTCGAGCCCAGGTCGGGGAGCCAGGTCTCTTGCACTTAAGCCATCCTGCGGATGGCTTTTTTGCTTTTGCAGCGCCACTCCACCGCTGCCGGCCTGCCGCGCCGACGAACATGACAGCAGTATATTGTTAGTTGGCGGAGCCCACAATAGCGCGAAAGCCACACGTCTGCCACTCCGCTTGCGGATACCAATCGTCCGACCATCTGCAGCCAATTAGCTATACACCGAAAGCGGCGCCCGAATGCCCAGGGAAGAACCGCAAATCGACCCCATATCTGGCGATTGGCACGAACCCTGCGTTGCAGCTGACAAACGCCGCCAGACGGGTGCGCTGCGGGCGGCGAGCCGATGGCTCGACCGAATGATGCCGCCGACGCCCGTTGCAGCGGCACTATTTGCCGGCAGGTAAAGCCAACGGAGGATTTATGCGCAAAGCCAAGTCGCATCAGATGACGCTTCTTCCCCTCGCGATGAAAGACCGGGTCAAGACAGAATTGCCGGCTTTGGTCGCCTTGACAGCGATCGGTGAGCCCTGGTTCTCCGAACAGCACCAGTCGGACCTGCTGGCGGTGGCGCTGGTCGTGCGCCAACTGGCTCCTGAGGACAGCCTGCAGGCGCAGTGCTCGGCGGCGTTGCAGCGTTTGTGCGACGAACCGCTGAACGAGGTACACAAGCTCGACGTGGCCACGAACCTCAGCGAATGCTTGCCCTGGCTGCAATCCCAGCCGAATTCCAACATTCAGCGCGCCCTGGCTGCGGTGGTCGCCGCACGCTTCCCGCTGGCGGCCTAGCTCGATCCCGTTGCAGCACCTTCGCTGGGGCGTACGACGCGTTGTCGAGCACCAGGCGGCGCCGCTGGAGCGAAGTGTCGCTGCGAGGTGGCAGCGTTCGATCGACGCATTATGTTCGCCGCGTCTTATCATTGGTGCGATGCAGACCTAGCACTCGCTGTGGAGACGCCGAATGGAAATGAAGAACATCAACTCGGGCAGGCTGCGCGCCGCCGGCTACGATGGCCGCAGCCGCACCCTGCAGGTTCAACTCGACGACGGCAGCATCCTCCAATACAGCGGCGTCGGCGAAGAGATCTGGCGCCGATTGAGCAGCTCGGGAGCGGCCTGGAGCTTCTATCGCGACAACATCGAAGAGGAGTTCACGGCGAAGAGGCTGTCCGGCAAGGCATCGCCGACCAAGAACCCGTTGGACGACCTGTTCGGCAAACCCTGAGCGGCGTCTCGCTGCCCTGGGCTACCAGGCTTTCGGCAGCGGCCGCAGGATGCGCATTTCGCCGCGCCCGACCGCGATGTAGCCGCCCTTGCTCAACTCGCGGAAGATCTTCGTCACCATATCGCGTGAGGCGCCGAGGCGATTGGCGATCTCCTGCTGCGTCCAGTCCGGACCCAGGGTGTTGACCCCGTTGTGGTCGACCGCCTCGATGGCGATCAGGGCGCGCAGCCGCTGATACACCGAATCCAGCGCCAGACTCTTCATGCGCCGCGCCGTCGCCCGCCCGCGCACGATCAATTCGGTCAGCAGGGCCATGGCGAAGCTGGAGTTGTCGGCCATGGCAGCCTTCAACTCGACGTAACCAAGTACCGAGCAGACCACCTCCGAGACCGCCTCGACCGAAGCCGTGCGCGGGCCACCGTCGAGCGAGCCTTCGCCGAACAGCGTGCCCGGCCCATAGCCACCGATCACGAAGCGGTGTCCTTCCTGGTCTTCGGCGAAGATGCGAATGCGCCCTTCGAGCAGGACGAACAGCGCGTCGCCGATCTCGCCCTCCCTGACCAGCATCGACTTCCTGGCGTAGCGGCGAACGCTGCCCAGTCTTGCCAGTTCGGCGATGGGTGGGGAACAGATTTCTTCGATTGGAACCACGATCTTGAGATATTCTCGGCTCACCGGCCATCGTAGTACATTCGCCGCTCGACCGCCAGACCACCATGACCGCCACGACCGCAACCGAAGCCGAACCCAAGACCCATCAAGACGCCACCGTCATCGGCCTGGTCGGTTTCGCCCACGGCACCTCGCACTTCAATCAACTGCTGATCCCACCCCTGTTCCCCTGGCTGATGCCGGCCTTCGGCCTCAGCTACACCGAGGTGGCCGGATTGATGACCGTGTTCTTCAGCCTCTCCGGTGCCGGCCAGGCGCTGGCCGGCTTTCCGGTCGATCGCTTCGGCTCTTGGCGGGTGCTCTGCTGCGGCGTGTTCGCCCTGATCCTATCGGCGATCGTGTTGGCCTGCGCCACCAGCTACGCGATGCTGGTCGCAGCGGTGGTAATCGCCGGCATCGGCAACTGCGTGTTCCATCCAGCCGACTTCGGTCTGCTGAATCGCCGGGTCTCGCAACAGCGGCTGGGCCACGCTTTTTCGGTGCACGGCCTGGTCGGCAACCTCGGCTGGGCGGCCGGGCCGGTGTTCATGGTGGGCATCGCCAGCGTCGCCGGTTGGCGCATCGCCGTGGTCGGCGCAGCGCTGGTCGGCTGCTTGGCGCTGGCCCTGCTGCTGTCGCGGCGAAGCCTGCTCGACGACGCGGAACGGCCAGCCACGCCCACCCAGGCCAAGCTCGAGCCAGCGGCCGACGCTCCGCTTTCCTTCATCCGCTCGCGCATCGTCTGGATGTGCTTCGGCTATTTCTTTCTGTCGACCATGGCCTTCGGCATCCTGCAAAATTTCGCCCCGGTGCTGCTCTCCCACATCTACGGCCTGAGCCTGGCGCTGGCATCGACCAGCCTGACCACCTATATGCTGGGCAGCGCTGGCGGCATGCTCAGCGGCGGCTTCCTCGCCCGCCGCGGCGTGCACGATCGGATCATCGCCGGCGCGCTCACCAGCGCCGCCGGCGTCGCCCTGCTCCTCGCCTCAGGACTGGCGCCTGGCTGGGCGATACCGGCGATCATGGCGGCGATGGGCTTCGGCGTCGGCATCGCCGGCCCGTCGCGCGATCTGCTGGTGCGACAGGCGGCGACGCGCGGTACCGGCAAGGCCGCCTACGGTCGCGTATACGGCTTCGTCTATTCGGGACTCGACGTCGGTCTGGCGACGGTGCCGCTGCTTTTCGGTCCGCTGCTCGACGCTGGCAGCTATTCGCCGGCGCTCTACGGCGTCGCCATCCTGCAGATGCTCGCCGTCTTCACCGCGCTCTCGGTAGGGTTAAACACGCGCGCTGCAGCGCTGCGCAGCGCCTGAGAACGCTTGCTGGGCGGGCGCTTAGGCGCGATAATTCAACCTGGATTTCTTCCCCCCGAAGCACGGCATGAACGATCGCGGCATACCGCTCATCGACGCTCGGCGTCGCAGCCCCGCCCCAGACGCGACGGCGACGCTGCAACGTCAGCCTGTCACCGACAGCCGCGGGCGGCGCCTGGGCGACCTGCGCATTTCCGTCACCGACCGCTGCAACTTCCGCTGCGTCTATTGCATGCCGAAGACGGTGTTCGGCCGCGACTATCCCTTCCTGCCGCGCGACGAACTGCTCTCTTTCGAGGAGATCGCCCGCATCGCCAGGGCCTTCGTCGCGCGCGGGGTGAGCAAGATCCGCCTGACCGGCGGCGAGCCGCTGCTCCGCCGCAACATCGAACATCTGATCGAATTGCTCGCCGCCATCCCCGGAATCGAATTGACGCTCACCACCAACGGTTCGCTGCTGACGCGCAAAGCCAAGGCGCTGCGCGATGCCGGCCTGACGCGGGTGACGGTGAGCCTCGACGCGCTCGACGACGCGACCTTCCGCGCCATGAACGACGCCGACTACCCGGTGGCGCAGGTGCTGGCCGGCATCGACGCGGCGGAGGCGGCCGGCCTGACGCCGGTCAAGATCAATATGGTGGTCAAGCGCGGCACCAACGACCAGGCCATCTTGCCGATGGCGCGCCACTTCCACGCTAGCGGCCGCATCCTGCGCTTCATCGAATTCATGGACGTGGGCTCGAGCAACGATTGGAAGCTCGACGAGGTCCTGCCCTCCGAGCAGGTGGTCAAGTTGATCGACGCCGAGCTGCCCCTGGAGCCGATCGACGCCAACTACCCGGGTGAGGTCGCGCAGCGCTGGCGCTATCGCGATGGCGGCGGCGAGATCGGCGTCATCTCCTCGGTCACCCGCGCCTTCTGCGCCAGCTGCACCCGCGCCCGCCTGTCCACCGATGGCAAGCTGTACACCTGCCTGTTCGCCCAAAGCGGCCACGACCTGCGCGCGCTGCTGCGCCAGCAGCGCCCCGAGGAGGAGATCGATGCGGCGCTGGCGGCGATCTGGCGATCGCGCGACGACCGCTATTCGGAGTTGCGCTGCGCCGCGACGACGCACGCGAAGAAGATCGAGATGTCGTACATAGGCGGCTGACGGCTGCCCCCCATGCCTCGCCCCGAACTCACGCGCGCCGCCCGTCCGTCGACGGTGAGCATC
>JAHFRE010000038.1 GCA_023258955.1 Sterolibacterium sp. | reverse complement strand
TGAGCCGAGCGCCGGCAACTACTGTGATAAAATTCGCCTCCAGTCGGGGCGTAGCGCAGCCTGGTAGCGCACTTGCATGGGGTGCAAGGGGTCGCGAGTTCGAATCCCGCCGCCCCGACCAGCAGCACAAACAAATCAGCCAGCCTCCGGGTTGGCTTTTTTGTATCTACGCGCCATAGATGGGATCCGGTCGCGATCTCGTAGCACAAATTTCGTTAGCTGTGGCTGCTCTCGCTTTACCCCTAACCGCGCCACGCGCAGTTCAGCCGATAGGTAGGTGTCGCTAAGGACAAGCCAAGCGGGCAGCAGGTCCTGCAGTGAAGTCGGCGCGTTATCCCGATGTTGATGGTCTTCGTCGCCATCAAGGTCCGGCGTGAGTTGTCCAAAAGGTGGCGGGAGTCACGATAGGGTATCGTTCCGCCAACGCGAGCAAGTCCTTGTCGCCAGTGATGAGGTAATTCACGTTGAATGAATTGAGCGCCGCCAATAGTGTCGCCAGAACTGGCTGATCACTTGCGTCGCGTAATTTGGCGTTTGTTTCCTGCAGTGGTTCAATGATTTCGGCCTGGATCGAAAGCGCATCGACCAAGTCGTCGATCTCCGCCGGCGTGAGACCGTGGCGATGGCTCAAGCGCGGCAATACTCGGCGCAGTTCATCGAGAATGTACGTTGAAAGCAGAACGTCAACGGAACCATGGCGCCAGGCGGACAGGATCTTGCCCGGCACACTCGCTGGGTAGGCTATCCCCGATAGCAGAACATTTGTATCGAGTACCACCCGAAGAGTGGCCACGGTGGATCAGCGTTTCTTGGCTGAAGAACGCACTTGAGCTCGATCTTGTTTGATAGCTGCCGCAATTTCGGCTAGCCCGGTGGCTTCGGGAACATTTGCGAAGCCGGCCTCAATGCGCTGACACAGGGCGTCAAAGCGATCCTGCATCCGCCGAATTCGCTCAAACAATCGGGCATCAACAAGTGCCGCGACGGGCTTTCCGTCTTTGTTGATGACGACGCTGTCGTGGCGGTATTGCACCTGGTTGAGCATTTCGCCCAGGTTCTGTCTGAAGTTGACGGCTGTCGTTTCGGTTATCATGATAGTTAAATCATAATGATCATGGTGGTCATTATGAGTTGATATTCCTTCGTGGTCAAGCTATCTTGTCTTGAACTCGCGGTACACGAGAACCAGTCAGTATCTGGGCTTGCATGCTCTCCGGTCGGTCATAGTGACAATGTCCTTGTCGCTGCTCACGCTGCCAGTGGGGCAGGTTTGACGTGCATCTTCGCGGCCTTCAATCGCTGCTGTGCTTGCCACACGTCATGCGCGCTCTGCTCGGCGAGCCATAGCCGGGCTTCGCCGCCGCGATCCACGCCGAGCCATGCCTCGATGCGCAGGGCCATCTCAGGCGAGATACCGGCACGACCGTTCAGCACGCGGGAGAGCGTTACACGGGCGACGCCCAATTGCATCGCGGCCTCGGTCACAGATAAGCCCAGCGCGGGCAATACATCATCGCGCAGCGTCAAGCCAGGGTGCGGCGGATTGTGCATGCGTGCCATATCCATTGCTCCTAGTGATAGTCCTGATAATCGACCAGCACCACATCGGTGCCCTCAAACGTGAAAGTGATGCGCCAGTTGCCGCTGACCGTAACCGCAAAATGTCCGGCCAGGTCTCGACTCAGCGGGTGCAGCTTCCAGCCCGGCAGGTTCATACCTTGTGCGTTGGTCGTCTCGTTCAAGCGGCGCAACATCGCCGCGAGTCGCGGAGCATGGGCAGCTTGGATGCCAGCCTGGCTCCCTTTCTCGAAAAAGGCCTTCAGTCCCTTGTGTCGAAATGTCTTGATCACGGATCAGTGTATCGCGTAACGACACGCGACGCAATGATCCGGATATGACCAGCAGCGCTAGACGCTGCCGCCGGCCACCAGCAAATCCTGCAGGCAGCGACCGATTTCGACGTTGCGGTGCTGTGCCTTCTTGCCGCTCGGGGCGAGCGCTTCGCTGTAGAAGAACTCGGGCAGCGCGTTGTCTTCGATCGAAAAGCCGGCGGCCTGGTTGAACTGCCATTCCAGCAGCAGCGCTTCGCGCCCCAGCGCCTCGATGAACCCGGGTTCGAGCTCGGTCCCGTGGGCAGCGTTCAAGGCCATGGTGACGAGCTCGGCGCTGGCGGTGGTGACGATCCGGCCGAAGATGCACAGGCCCAGCGAGTCGGCCGCTGCCGTCGTGGTCTGCGAGGCGAGGCTGACCGCGACCAGCTCCGCGGTGCTCTTGCCCTTGCAGTCGAAGGTCGGAACGTTGCCCACCGTATGGTCGGCGCCCTGGGCGCTCAACATCATGGAGATGGCGGTCACCTCGGCGACGCGGGGATCGTAAGCGCTGATGGCCTGGTTTTTGATCACGGGAACGCGTTCGACCCGATAATGGGCGCCTACCCGCGCCGTGCCCTGGGCCAGGAGGCGACCGCGCTCGCTGCCCTGGCGCATCGCCTCCAGCGCTTGCACGAGGAAGTCGAAATCGCCGAAGGCGGCCTGTCCGGCTTCCAGCAGCACCCCCAGCAGGGCGCCGGTCTCGATGCTGTCGATGCCCAGGTCGTTGGCCACGGCGTTGAGGCGGGCGACCTGGTCTGGATCCGCCAGGCCGCAGTTGCTGCCCATCAGGCCGATGGTTTCGTACTCCAGCGGCGAGACGATCTCCTTGCCCTGCGGGTCGACGTAGACGTTGCTGCATTCGATCAGGCAGCCCGGCATGCAGGCGTGGGTCGTCTCGCCGCCGCGGGACGTTTGCAGCGCGTGGATGTGGTCGCCACCGAGCCTGAGCGTTTCCGCGGCAGGATCGACCAGGCGCCCGGCGCTGAAGTTGTTCACCGGCAGTCCGCCGAACAGATTCATCACGTCGGCCATCATCGCCGTGCCGCGCTCTCTGACGCCCGCCATCGAGGGTTCGTTGGCGATGCGATCACCATAGTCGCGGATCCCGCTCATCAGCTTCTTGCGATCGTGGAAGGGCGGCATCTTGTGCAGGTCGATGACGATGGCCTTGACCTTCTTGCTGCCCATCACCGCGCCGACGCCGCCGCGCGCGGCCAGGCGCGACGGTCTGCCGTCGGTGTCGGTGAAGGCGATGCCGGCGACCAGTCCCTGGTACTCGCCGACCGGGCCGCACAGGGCGATGCTGACCTTCGGCCCGTAGCGCTCGAACAAAGCCGCCGCCGCAGCGTTGTTGCCCAGGCCCATATAGGGCGCGGCAGACTCGAAGCCGATGCTGCCGTCGCGCGCAATGCGGATCACGATCCATTCGCTCGCTGCGCCGTAGAGCGTCAGGCCGGCGGTCTCGAGCTGGCCCAGGGCGAAGGCGAAGGTGCCGCCGGCGTTGGCCTCTTTGACGCCGCCGGTGAGGGGGCTCTTGCAGCCGACGCTGATGCGGTTGGCGTTCGAAAAATTTGTGCCGGCGAAGGGCCCGGCGGAGAAGATCAGCAGGTTGTCGGCAGACAGCGGCTCGACCCGCGCCAGGCCGCGGTCGAGCAGGGTCTTGGCGATGTGGTGGCGACCGACGCGGACGATCGCCTCGCCGCGCAATTCCTCTGTATCGACCGATCGCTCGCCGACGTTGATGTGCAGATATTTGCGCATGGGGTCCTCGCGGTGAAGCTCGCCTAGCCGAACAGGCGGGTGATGTCGCGCAGGTCGGCGACGGTCTCGAGCGCTTCGAGTCGGGCCAGCGCCTGTTCCGCCCTCTCTTTCGGCACGGTCTGCGCGTAGTCGACGTTGTCGCGAAACTTGCTGCGCATCTCCACGTCGGAAAGCGGCGTCCGGACCACGTCTCCCCGCGGAAATTCCGTCTCGGCGGTGAGGACGCGGCCGCCGCTCATGGTTATCCTGACCTCCGCCGCCACCTTCCTGCCGGCGTCCAGCGGGACCAGCTTGATCCGCTTGATCAGGGCGGTGAGCGCCGGATCGCGCAGGCAGGCGTCGGTGAAATGGGCTGGCTTGACCGACTTCTTCAGCAGCGCCGTGGCGACGGTGAAGCGCAGGCTGAAGGCGCCCTCGATCTGCGCCGTCTCGGCTTGCGCGGGTGCGAAGGGCTGGCCGGTGAAGCCATCGATGATCCAGGGCGGGACGATGACGGCGATTTCACTGACCTGGTCGCAGCGCAGGTCGTGGGCGGCGACGATCTTCAACGCCGCGTCGATCGACGGATGGGTGGCGCGGCAGGCGGAGTGGGGCTTGATCACGCGATCGGCGTAGAAACGCCGGCCGAGGTCCTTGACCAGGCCAGAAGTGTCGTGATCGCGGCAGTAGAGCTTGAAGTAGCCGTTCCTGCCGAGGAAGGGATCGTTGGTGCCGGTGAAGCCGCGCGCGGCGAGCTCCGCCGAAAAGATGCCGGAGCGCGCCGCCAGGGCCATCGACAGCTTGAATGTCATGGCCTTGTCCCAGACGCCGTCCATGCTGCCGGCGACCTGGTTCAAGGCGATGCCGAAGGCGTGCCTGGTCTGCTCGCGGCCCAGGCCCAGCAAGCGGCAGGCGATGGCCGTGGCGCCAAAGCAATTGACCGTGCCGGTGTTGTCCCAGCCGAGGCTGAAGTCGAAGCCGGTGGCCATGGCCAGGCGCGCCGTCAGGTCGTCGCCGAGGATCAGCGCGGCGAGCAGATCTTTGCCGCTCGCCCCCTGCCACTCGGCGACGGTCACCGCCGTCGGCACGGTGGTGCCGCTGATGTGGGCGGGGCTGGACTTGGTTTCGCCCTCGGCCTCCACCGGCTCGAAGTCGAAGGAGCGCGCCATCAGGCTGTTGACCATGGCGGCGTTGTGCGCCGGGGCCTTCAGCCCATGGGTGTATACCGCGCTCTGGGCGGCGCCGCCCCAGGCGCGTACCAGGTCGACGGCGCCGGCGCAGCCGGCGCCGTTCGCCCCCGCGATCATGCAGCCCAGGGTGTCGATGAGGCGCCACTTGGCGCGGCCGACGGCCTCTTCGGGGATGGCCGCGTAGGGCGTGTCGACCACGTGGTTCACCAGTTGTTCGACGATGCTCATCGTTCGCCCTTTCTCTATCAGAAGACCGCGACCGCCAGCTGCTGCTGCAGGCAGCGGCTGACCGCGGCGGCGCTGTGGCGCGCCTTCTTGCCGCTCGGCGCGAGCGCCTCCGCGTAGAAGAACTCAGGAAGTCCGTTGTCGTCCGCGGTGAAGCCCGCCGCTTTGTTGAACTCCCATTCCAGCAACAGGGTGTCGCGGCCCAGCTGCTGCAGGAAGGGCGGAGAAACCGCAGTCGCGCAGGCGGCGTTCAACGCCTCCACGATCAACTCGCTGGCAGCGGCGGTGACGGTGCGGCCAAAGAGGCACAGGCCCAGCGAGTCCGCCGTCGCCACCGCAAGCTGCGCCGCGATGCTGACCGCGACCAGCTCCTCGGTGCTCTTGCCGGTGCAGTCGTAGGTCGCCGCGGCGCCGGCGGTGTGGTCGGCGCCCTGGGCGGTGAGCATCATCGAAATGCCGGTGACCTCGATCACCCGGGGGTCGTAGGCGCTGATCGCCTGGCCCTTGATCGTCGGCACGCGGCGCACCCCGAAATGGGCGCCGACCCGCGTCGCGCCCTGGGCCAGCAGGCGGCCGCGCTCGTTGCCGCGGCGCATGTCGGCCAGGGCTTCGAGCAGGAACTCCATGTCGCCGAACGCCGCCTGGCGGTCTTCGAGCAGGACGCCCAGCGTTGCACCGGCCTCGATGGTATCCACGCCGAGATCGTTGGCCACGGCGTTCAAGCGCGCCACTTGGTCGGGATGGATCAGGCCGAGATTGCTGCCCAGCAGGCCGAGCGATTCGTATTCGAGTGGCGAGACCAGTTCCTTGCCCGCGCTGTCGACGTAGACGTTGCTGCATTCGATTTGGCAGCCGGGCATACAGGCGTGGGTCGGCTCGCCGCCGCGGGCGAGGTTCACCGCGCGCACGTGATCGCCGCCCAGCTTGAACGTGCCTTTTGCTGGATCGACCTGCTGACCGCGGCTGAAGTTGTTCACCGGCAGCGCCCCGGTCAGGTTCATCAGGTCGCCCATGGCCGCCGTGCCGAGGCGGCGGAAGCTGTCCACCCCCGGATCCCTGGCCAGTCGTTCGCCGTAGTCGCGGATCGCGCCCATCAGCTTCTTGCGATCGTGGAAGGGCGGCATCTTGTGCAGGTCGATGACGATGGCCTTGACCTTCTTGCTGCCCATGACCGCCCCGACGCCGCCGCGCGCGGCCAGGCGCGACGGTCTGCCGTCGGTATCGGTGAAGGCGACGCCGGCCATCAGGCCCAGGTATTCGCCGACCGGGCCGCACAGGGCGATGCTGACCTTCTGCCCGTAGCGCTCGAACAAAGCCGCCGCTACCGCGTCGTTGCCCAGGCCGAGATAGGGTGCGGCGCTGTCGAAAGCGACGCTGCCGTCGCGGGTGATGCGGACGACCACCCAGTCGCTGGCGGCGCCGTGCAGGGTCAGGCCGGCGCTCTCGAGCTGGCCCAGGGCGAAGGCGAAGGTGCCGCCGGAGTTGGCCTCCTTGATGCCGCCGGTGAGCGGGCTCTTGCAGCCGACGCTGATGCGGTTGGCGTTGGAAAAATTGCTGCCGGCGAAGGGCCCGGCGGAGAAGATCAGCGGATTATCCGGCGACAGCGGTTCCACGGTGGCGGCGCCGGCCGCGAGCAGGGTTTTGGCGATGAAGTGGCGACCGCGGCTGAGCAGGGCCTCGCCCGTCAGTTGCTCGGTCTCGCTGCTGCGCTGGGCGAGGTGGATGTGCAGATACTTTCGCATGCCGGTCTCCGCAAGAGGTCGATGTGCCAGCGACGAGCGTCGCGCTAGGTCTTCGCTTTCTTCAAGCCCATCAGGCCGGCGATCAGATTGCGCAGGGTCTCCGAGGTGCCGGCGGCGATGGTGGCGCTGCGCGCGTCGCGGAAGTAGCGCTCCATCGGGTATTCGGCGCTCAAGCCGAAGGCGCCCATGATGTGCACCCCCTGGTTGGCCAGCTTGGCGTAGGTCTCCGAGGCCAGCAGTTTCGCCTCGGTGATTTCGCGCAGCGCGTCGCGTCCCTTGGACACCAGCCAGGCGGCCTTCATGGTCAGCAGGCGGGCGGCGTCGAGTTCGGTCTGCATGCTGGCGAGGCTATGGGCGATGGCCTGGAAGGTGCCGATCGGCTGGCCGAACTGGACCCGCTCCTGGGCATAGCTGCGCGCCAGGTCGAGCACCGCCTGGGCGCCGCCGCAACTGCTCGCCGCCGACACCGCGCGTTCGAGCTGCAGCCCCGACATCAGGCAGTCCCAGCCGCCGCCTTCGCCGCCGACCAGGCGATCGGCCGGCACGTCGACGTCGGCGAAGAAGACTTCGTAGGTGCCGGCGCAGCGTCGCCCCAGCATGTCGAGCTTGCGCAGCTTCACGCCCGGGGCGTCGTTGTCGATCAAGAGCAGGGACATGCCGTTGCGGTAGGGCAGGCGCTTGTCGGTCTTCAGGTAGACGCTGAGGACGCAGTCCTTGAGGCCGGCGCCGGTGTTCCACAGCTTCTGCCCGTTGACCCGGTAGCCCGCGCCGTGGCGGATCGCCGCCGCGTCCATGGCGCCGACGTCGGAGCCGGCGCCGGGCTCGGAGATGCTGATGGCGAATTTGTTGCGCCCATCCATCACCCGCGGCAGCCAATAGGCCTTCTGCGCTTCGCTGCCCTTGCGCAGGATGTTGAGGCCGCAGAACACCGCGCTCGAATAGACCATGCACAGGTCGGTGCTGGTGCGCGACAGCTCGTCGACGACGATGGCCATGTCCAGGGCGCTGCCGCCGAGCCCACCGTATTCGCTGGGGAAGGGTAGTTGCAGCAGGCCGGCTTCGACCCAGGCGTCGTAGACCTCGTAGGGGAAAACCCGCTGCGCGTCCCACTGGCGCAGCTTGTCCTGGGGTGCGCAACGCGCCATCAGCTTGGCGACGCTCGCGCGCATCGCTTGCTGTTCTTCGGTCGGGTCGAAGTCCAAGGCTTGCTCCTCTCAGCGTACGTGGATCAGCGCGTCGAGCGCCATGGCACCCTCGCCTTCGGCGTAGACGACGAGCGGATTGATGTCGATCTCAGCGATCTCGGGATGGGCGCGGACGAACGCGCCGAGTTGGCGTACGGCCCGCGCTAGCGCCCCCAGGTCCTTCGCCGGTGAGCCGCGGAAGGCCCCGAGCAGGGCGGCACCCTTGAGGCGACGCACCTCGGCGATGATCTGTGCTTCGGAGCTGCCGACGGGCAGCACCCGCATGTCGGCGAAGGCCTCGGCGGCGGTGCCGCCCATGCCGATCATCAGCACCGGTCCCCAGTCGCGGTCGTTTTTGGCGCCGACGATCAGCTCGACGCCGCGCGCACCCATGCGCTCGACCAGCACGCCGTCGAGCGCGACATCCGCCGCGGCCCGCTGCAGATTCTGCTGCAGCGTTTGCCACGCCGCGGCGAGGGCTTCGGCGCTGTCTATGCCGAGGATGACGCCGCCGACGTCGCTCTTGTGCGACAGGGAAACCGACTGGGCTTTGAGCACCACCGGGTAGCCGATGCGGCTGGCGACGTCCTGCGCCTCGGTCAGAGTCGCGGCCAGCTCGCCGCGCGCGATCGGCAGGCCGGCCGCGGCCAGGGCCGCTTTGGCGCGGTGTTCGGGTATGATGCCCGCGGGCAGCGGCGCCGCGGTGTCCACGCTGGACGTGGCGACGGCGAGACCGCGATCCTGCCAGCGGGAAACGGTGGCGATGGCGCGCAAGGCGCGCTCGGGCGAGCGAAAGAAGGGCACGCCGGCGCGCCGGATGTCGTCGACGTATTCCTGCGGTATGGGCGTATCTTCGCCGAGCATGGCGAAGATCATGGTCCGTTGCGGCGCAAAGCGGCGCACCACCTCGACCACCGGTGGCATCTTCAGTCGCGCCATCTGCGCGCTGGAGAGAATGATGGAGACGAGGACGCTGCCGCAGCGCGCGTCGCTGAGCAGCGGCTCGATGGTTTTGGCGTAGATGCCGGGATCGACCAGCGGCTGGGCGGTGAGGTCGAGCGGATTGGATGCGGTGATCAGATTCGGCGCCACCGCGTCGATCGCCGCCGCCGCGGCGCCGGTCGGCTGCGGCAAGGCCAGACCGAGTTCGGCGCAGTAGTCGAAGCTCAGCGCCTTGAACGCGCCCGACTCGCCGAGCACCGCCACGCCGCCGCGCGGCAGCACCTTGCAGCGTGCCACCAGCTCGGCGCCATCCACCAGTTCCTCGATGGTGTCGACCACCAGAACGCCCTCGGCCTCGACCACGGTCCGCATCACCTGATGGTCGCCGGTCATCGCGCCGGTGTGGGTTTGCGCCGCCTGGCGGGCCTCGGCCGACTTGCCCGGGTGTAGCAGCAGGATGGCTTTGCCCAACGTTCGGGCGCGCGCCGCCAGTGCCAGAAAGCGGCGCGGATCGCGGAATTGCTCGGCCACCAGAACGATCAGCCGCGTCTGGCGGTCTTCGAGCAGGTAGGCGATGAAGTCTTCGGCACCGGTGCAGGCTTCGTTGCCGGTGGATATGGAAAAGGACAGGTCGAGGTCGCGTCCATTGAGCGCTGCACGGATGGCGGCGGCCATGGCACCGCTCTGCGAGACCAGGCCGATCCCTGATACTTGCAAGGGGCGCGGATCGGTGGCGCTGAAGGTCAGCGGGATGCCGTCGGCGTAGTTGAGCATGCCCAGGCAGTTGGGCCCTTCGATCACCATGCCTGAGCCCCGGGCGATGGCGGCGATCTCCTCCTGGGCGGCGCGGCCGGCTTCGCCCAGTTCGGCGAAACCGCCGGAAAAGATGATCACGCCGCCGACGCCGCGTTGGGCGCAGCCTTTCACCGCGGCGAGCACCGCCGCGGCGGGGATCGCCAGCACCACGCAGTCGATGCCGTTTGGCAGCGCTGCGGTGTCCGGCACGCAGGGGCGGCCGCCGATGTCGGCGCGGCTCGGATGGATCAGGCAGATATCGCCCTCGAAGGCGAAGCGCTCGAGGTTCGCCAGCACCGCCCCGCCCAGGGAGCCGGGCTTGGTGGACATGCCGGCTATCGCGACCGAGCGCGGTCGCAACAGCCGGTCCATCGCCGAGCGGACCGCGGTCATGTACGCTCGTAGGCGCCCAGGCCGGGCTTGTAGGTCTTGTCGTCGAGGAACTGCTTCATGCCTTGGGCGCGACCGCTCTCCGGATCGGCGGCGGTGGTCTGATCCCCCTTCGCCGACAGATATTCGGCCGCCCCCTCCCAGGACATCTCCAGGATGTGCTTGTAGGAGATCTTGGTGGCGCGCAGCACCAGCGGATTCTTGCCGAGCAGGTTCCTCGCCAGTTCGCGCGTCTTGGCCACCAGATCCGCCTTGGGGAAGGCCTTGTTGATCAGGCCGATGCGCTGGGCTTCGCGTCCGTCGAACTTCTCGCCGGTCATCATGTAGTAGAGCGCTTCGCGGTGATTGACCAGGGTCGACAGCGCCTTGGGCACGACGCCGCCGGGGATGATGCCCCAATTGACCTCGGACAGGCCGAACACCGCATCCTCGTCGGCGTAGGACAGGTCGCAGCAGATCAAGGGGGTGAAGGCGCCGCCGAAGCACCAGCCGTTGACCATGGCGATGGTCGGCTTGCCGTACCACATCAGCTTGCGCCACTGCCAGTTGCGCACCTCGCGTTGCGCGCGCAGACGTGCGACGTCGGACATGACGTCGGTTGCCCGAAAGAAGCCCTGCAGGTCCATCCCGGCGGAGAAGGCCTCGCCCTCGCCGGTGAGGACGACGACGCCGCAGCGGTCGTCGAGCTCGAGGGCGTCGAGCACCTGGTTCATTTCGGTCGACATGGCCAGGTCCATGGCGTTGCGCTTGGCTGGGCGGTTCAGCTTGACCCAGGCGATGCCATCCTCGAACTCGACCTTGACGTTGTCCCCGCCTGGAATCGTAGGGGTCGAAGCGTCCATCTTCTTTACGTTCATATGATCCTCGCGACGTTGGTTGAAAGTATCATGGTACCTGATATCAGGAACCCTGATGCAACGAGCGAACGATAGCACGCCAAATCGTCTTCGGCAACTACCCCTGCGAACGTGGCTTGGCGCGCGTCTCCTGGTCGTTCGGCCCCATCGCCGCGGCCATGACGGTCTGTAGGGTGCTGCGGAAGCGCTCGACGTCCGCCTGGCCGATCTCGGCGAACAGCTCCCGCTCGATCTGGTCGATGATCTTGTCGCAGCGCTCGAGCATGTCGTGGCCGGTCGGGGTCAGGCTGACCAGCAGAATCCGCTTGTTCTCGGGATTCTCTTCCTTGGTCACGCAGTCGCTGCGCTCGAGGGCGCAGATGGTCTCGTTCATCGATTGCGGGGTCACGCAGTAGCGGCGCGCGATCTCCGCCGACGACAGCGATCTTCGCCCGCGCAGCATGCTCATCACCGTGTATTTGACCGCCGTCAGCTTGTTCGCCGCGAGTCGGTTGTCGATCTTCTTGCGCAGCGCGTAGTGCAGCCGCGAGAGGAGGTAGATGGTGCGGGGAGAGGCCATTGTTCGACTCCGAGGGTACCGGCGGGACAGGGTCGACTCTATCAGAAACCCTGATATGGTCGGGTCGATGGCAGGCGGCTGGGACAGGTTTGTGGTGCGTCGTTGACATGTCCGATGGCACTAGGTATTCTGCGCAGCATTGCAGGTATACCACGATGTGTCAATTGCATTCCAAACCCAGCCAGAGGACCAGGGCATGAAAATTACGAGCATCGAGCTGATTCCCATCTCCATCCCGACCAAGCACGGCGGCAAGAAGGTCATGAGGGGCATCCCGATGCCCGCCTTCATCGAGAGCCTGGTGCTCAAGTTGCATACCGACGAAGGGTTGACCGGGTTTTCCGAGTGCGGCGACACCTCGTCGTGGTACCAGGGCGAGACGCAGACATCGATCATGACCATGATCGGCGACTTCTTCGCACCGCAGATCCTGCTCGGCGAGGATCCGACCAAGATCGAAAAGATCGTCGGGCGCATGGACACGGTGGCGCGCGACAACAACCAGGCCAAGGCGACGGTGGACTTCGCTCTGCACGACCTGGTAGGCAAGATGCTGCGCGTGCCGGTGTCCACCCTGCTCGGCGGCAGGACCATCGATCGCATCCCACTGGGCCTGGTGATCAACGCGCCGACGCCGCAGGCGGCGGTGGAGAAGGCGCAGCGGGTGCTGGCCGAAGGCTTCCACTTCATCAAGGTGAAGTCCACCACGGTGCCCAAGGAAGACATCGCCATCGTCGACGCGCTGCGCAAGGCGGTGGGCGACGAGGTCGAAATCTTCGTCGACGTCAATGGCGCGTGGACCTACGACCAAGCGCTGGCGGCGATCCGCGGCCTGGAGCCGTACAAGCTGTCGAAGATCGAGCAGCCGCTGCCGGAGTGGGACATCGAGGGCATGGCGCGGCTGCGCGGCAAGGTGACGATGCCGGTCTACGCCGACGAATCGGCGCGCGAACTGCACCATCTGCACGAGCTCATCACCCGGCGGGCGGCCGACGGGCTGATGATCAAGATCCAGAAGGCCGGCGGCCTGCTCAAGGCGCAGCGCTGGCTGACCATGGCGCGGCTGGCGAACATGCCGGTAATCTGCGGCTGCATGGCCAGCACCGGCGTCGAGGCGAGCCCGGCGGCGCACCTCCTGGCGGCGAACGAGTGGATCTCCCGCTTTCCGCAGGAGAACGCCGGGCCCTTGCATCTGCACCAGTGCCTGAAGAGCGCCGACATCAAGGACGACCTGGCCTTGAATCCGCCGCGCTACGAGGGTGGCTACCTCTATCCGCCCGAGGGTCCCGGCCTCGGCGTCGAGCTCAACGAGGAACTCCTGGCGCGTTGGATCACCCCGGGCAGAAAGATTCAAGTGATCGGGGCCAAGTGATGGCCGGCGCCAATGGAGGCAAGCAGATGAAACCCTATCGATCCCCGTGGATGAACGAGGAACTCGATGCGCTGCGGACAACCGCGCGGCGCTTTTACGAAACCGAAGTGGCGCCGTACGCCGTGAAATGGCGCCAGCAGGGCAAGATCGACCGTGCCGTGTGGCGCAAGGCCGGCGAGCTGGGCCTGCTGTGCATGGGCATTTCCGAAGACCACGGTGGTCGCGGCGGCACCCTCGCCCACGAAGTGGTGATGATCGAGGAACAGGCGCGCATCGCCGACACCTCCTTCCCCTTCGTGCCGGGCAGCTGCGGCGGCCCCTACGGTCTGCTGCGCCAGGGTTCCGACGAGCAGGTCAAGCGCTGGATGCCCAAGCTGGCCAGCGGCGAGCACTTCATCGCCGCCTGCATCACCGAACCCTCGGGTGGCAGCGACGTGCGCAGCCTGCGCGCGTCCGCCAAGCGCGACGGCGAAGAATACGTGATCAACGGCAGCAAGACCTTCATCACCATGGCCAGCCAGGCCGATCTGGCGATGGTCATGGCGCGCGATTCGGAGACCAACGAACTGGTCTCGTTCATGGTGGAGGTGGCGGGCTCCCCCGGCTTTAAGCTCGGGCGGCGGCTGGAGAAGGTCGGCCAGCACGGCATCGATACCCACGAGGTGTTTCTCGACGATCTGCGCGTGCCGGCCTGGAACGCCATGCGCGGCCGCGAGAAGAGCTTCGCCGCGGGCGAGATCACCGGTTTCAACCGCGAGCGGGTGGTGATCGCCTGCAGCGCCGTCGCCTGCGCCGAGCGGGCGGTGGAGCTGGCGGTGGACTACACCAAGCAGCGCAAGATGTTCAACCAGACCGAGTGGGACTTCCAGAACACGCGCATCAAGTTGGCTGAGTGCGCCACCGAGGCGCGCATCGGCCGGGTGTTCATCGACAGCCTGATCAGCCGGATCTTGGCCGGCGAGGTGATCGACGGCGCCGAATCGGCGATGGCGAAGACCTGGTGCACCGAAATGCAGAACCGCGTCGTCGACCAGTGCCTGCAGTTCTTCGGCGGTTACGGCTACATGATGGAATACCCGATCGCCCAGCTGTTCGTCGACGCCCGGGTGCAGAAGATCTATGGCGGTGCCAACGAGGGCCTCAAGGGGGTCATCGCGAAGGCGCTCTGAGGCCTTCGTATATTTACAAAATAATCTTTCCAGCGATATTGACAATATCGGTATTCGTGCGTACTGTCTCAGTATACCTGATATGCATAGCTGGTATCTTGAAAGGGTGGTAAATGAAAATAACCAAAGTGGAAGCGATACCGATCTCGACCCCCATGAAGCGGGTCCAGTTGATGCGGGGCTCGACCCTGGCGCGGATCGACAGCGTCGTGTTGAAGCTGCACACCGACGAGGGGGTGGTGGGGTTCTCCGAGTCGGGCGACACCTCCACCTGGTACCGCGGCGAGACGCCGGACTCGATCATGTCGATGATTTGCGATTTCTTTGCGCCGCAGATCCTGCTCGGCGAGGATCCGACCAAGATCGAAAAGATCGTCGCCAAGATGGACCTGTTGGCGCGGGACAACAACGAGGCCAAGGCGACGGTTGACTTCGCGCTGCACGACCTGGTCGGCAAGATGCTCGGCGTGCCTGTGTATACCCTGCTCGGTGGCAAGACCATCGATCGAATTCCGCTGGGCCTGGTGCTGGGCGCGGGAGCGCCGGAGGCGGTGGCGGAGGAAGCGCTGGCGGTGCTCGCCGAAGGCTACGCCTTCGTCAAGCTCAAGTCCGGTACGCCCAAGGGCGACATCGCGATGGTCAAGGAGGTCAGGGCGGCGGTGGGCGACGATGTCGACCTGTTCATCGACATCAACGGTGCTTGGACCTACGACACGGCGCTGGCGACGATCCGGGCGATGGAGAAATACAACCTGTCCAAGATCGAGCAGCCGCTGCCGGCGTGGGATCTGGAGGGCATGGCGCGGCTGCGCGGCAAGGTGGCAACGCCGATCTACGCCGACGAATCGGCGCAGGAACTGCACGATCTGCACGCCATCATCACCAAGGGGGCGGCCGACGGGCTGATGATCAAGATGCAGAAGGCCGGCGGCCTGTTGAAGGCGCAGCGCTGGCTGACCATGGCGCGGCTGGCCAATATGCCGGTGATCTGCGGCTGCATGGTGGCCTCGGGTTTGGAAGCGAGCCCGGCGACCCACCTGCTGGCGGCCAACGAGTGGATTTCGCGTTTTCCGCAGGAGAACGCCGGACCGCTGCATCTGCACGACTGCCTCAACAGCAAGGGGATCAAGGACGACCTGGCCTTGAATCCGCCGCGCTACGAGGGTGGCTTCCTCTATCCCAACGACGGACCCGGCCTGGGCATCGACCTCAACGAAGATCTGCTCAAGCGTCTGCTGACGCCGGGCAAGTCGATCCGCGTCGTCACCGCTTGACCGAGACCGAACGACATTGCCGGGACAGGATGAGAAGCCTATGAGCAAGTTTGCAACCAGCGGCGGACTCAAGGGCCTGCGCGTGCTCGACCTCGGCCACGCGCTGGCGGCGCCGTTCTGCGGCCAGATGCTGGCCGACCACGGCGCCGACGTGATCAAGATCGAAGCGCCCGACGGCGACATGTCGCGGCGCATCGGCCCCTACGCCGAAGACGACACGACCCACGAGTATGGCGGCATGTTCCAGTCCTGCAACCGCAACAAGCGCGGCATGGTCATCGACTTCAAGAACGCCGCGGGGCGGGAGGTCTTTCTCCAGCTGGTCGATCGCGCCGACGTGCTGATCGAGAACTTCCGCGCCGGCGTCATGGAGCGGCTGGGCCTGGGCTTTGACGCGTTGTCCAAGCGCAATCCGCGCCTGGTGTATACCTCGATCCGCGGCTTCGGCGATCCGCGCAACGGCAGGACTGTCTATACCGACTGGCCGGCGGTGGACATCGTCGCCCAGGCCATGGGCGGCTTGATGAGCATCACCGGACCCGACGGCAATTCGCCGATGAAGGTCGGTGGCGGCCCCGGCGACACCATCCCGGGCCTGTTCGCCGCCTACGCGACGCTGGTGGCGATCATCGAGTCGCGCGTCTCCGGCAAGGGCCAGTACGTCGACGTCGCCATGGTCGACAGCATGGTCGCGCTGTTCGAGCCATTGACCGTCACCTACAGCTACACCGGCACGCCAGCGCGCCCCAACGGCAGCCGCATGCCGGCGATCGCGCCCTTCGGTCGCGTCGCCACCAAGGACGGCTTCGGTGTCCTCGCCGTCTCGGCCGGGCGCGGCTGGGCGCTGTTCTGCGAGCTGATCGGGCGGGCGGAGCTGGCGACCGACCCGCGCTTCGCCACCCCGGCTGCGCGCGGCGTCAACGAAGACGCGGTCTACGCCGTGGTCGAGGAATTCACCAGCAAGCACAGCTGCGCCGATCTGGTGACGCTGTTCGGTGGCAAGATACCGTTCGCACCGGTCTACGACTCCGAAGACATTTTCAACGATCCCTACTTCCAGGTGCGCGAGATGCTGCCCCAGGTCGAGCAGCCCGGCTCGCAGCGCAAGGTCACAGTGGCCGGCGTGCCGCAGAAGCTGAGTCGCACTCCCGGCGGCGTGCATCAGCGCGCCCCGACGCTGGGTGAGCACACCGAAGACATCTTGGGCGAGCTCGGCATCGACGGCGGCGCGATCGCCGCCTTGCGCCAGAGCGGCGCCGTCGCCTGAGCTGCGCTTGACCGGGACCACAGGAGAAATTTGCAGATGAAACCCTATCGCTCGCCGTGGATGACCGAAGAGCTCGATGCCTTGCGCGCAACGGCACGCCGTTTCTTCGAAAAAGAGGTGGCGGCCCACGATCAGCGCTGGCGCCAGAACGGCAAGATAGACCGCGAGGTGTGGCGCAAGGCCGGAGAGCTGGGTCTGCTGTGCATGGGCATTCCGGAGGAGTTCGGCGGCCACGGAGTCAGTTTCGCGCACGAGGTGGTGGTGGTCGAAGAGCAGTCGCGCGTCGCCGACACCGCGCTGCCCTATGTTCCGGGCAGCTGCGGCGGGCCCTACATGCTGTTGAAGAACGGCACGCGCGAACAGACCCTGAGGTGGATGCCGAAGCTGGTCAGCGGCGAACACTTCATCGCGGTGTGCGTTACCGAGCCGGGCGGCGGCAGCGACGTCGCCGGCATCCGCAGCAAGGCCCGCCGAGAAGGCGATGAATACGTGATCAACGGCAGCAAGACCTTCGTCACCATGGGCAGCCAGGCCGATCTGGCGATCGTCGCCGCCCGCACCGGCGGTCCGGGCAAGGACGGCATGTCGATGTTCATGGTGGAAGTCGCCAAATCGCCGGGTTTCCAGCTCGGACGCCGCCTGGAGAAGGTCGGCCAGCACGCGATCGACACCCACGAAGTGTTTCTCGAAGAGCTGCGGGTGCCGGCCGAAAACTTGCTCGGCGGCGTCGAAGGCCGCGCCTTCGCCGGGGCGATGACCGGCTTTCATCGCGAGCGCCTGGTCATCGCCGCCAGTTCCATCTCGACCGCCGAGCGTGCGGTCGAACTGGCGGTCGAGTACACCAAGCAGCGCAAAATGTTCAACCAGACGCTGTGGGATTTTCAGAACACGCGCATCAAGCTGGCCGAGTGCGCCACCGAGGCGCGCATCGGCCGCGTCTTCCTCGACAGCCTGATCAGCCGGGTGCTCGCCGACGATCCCCTGGACGAGGCGACCGCCGCCATGGCGAAGTGGTGGTGCTCGGAAAAGCAGAATCGCATCATCGACGAATGCCTGCAGTTCTTCGGCGGCTACGGCTACATGATGGAGTATCCGATCGCCAAGCTGTTCGTCGATGCGCGGGTGCAGAAGATCTACGGCGGCGCCAACGAAGCGCTCAAGGGCATCATCGCCAAGTCGCTCTGAGCGCGGGCGCTGGCGCCGGCAGGGACCATAGGGAATAGCGAGTCGGGGAATGGCCTCGACCGCAGCGGCAAAGAGACTAGGAGGATGGACTGATGGACGAGAGCATCCTGGGCAAGCTTGCCCAAAAGCAAGGCTGGATCGGTGGCTGGACCAATTTGAGTGGTGGCGCCATCGCCGTCAACGAACCGGCGACCGGCGAGCGCATGGCCGAGGTCGGTCTGGCTTCGGCAGCCGACGTCAGGCGCGCCGCCAAGGCCGCCTGCCAAGCGCAGCGCGCTTGGGCGGCGATGCCGTTTCTGGAGCGCGCGGCGATCTTTCGCCGCGCCGTCACGGTGCTGGAGCGCGAACAGGAAGCGCTCGCCAGCTGGATCGTGCGCGAGACCGGCGGCATCCTGCCCAAGGCCCAATTCGAAGTCGGCTCGGTGATCAACCTGCTGCACGAGGCGGCGGCCATGCTCACCCAGCCGCGCGGCCTGATCCTGCCCAGCAACGAGGGCACCTTGAGCTACGCGCGGCGAGTGCCGCACGGCGTGGTCGGGGTGATCTCGCCGTTCAACTTTCCCTTCCTGCTCTCGGCCCGCGCCCTGCTGCCGGCCCTGGCGACCGGCAACGCGGTGGTGCTGAAGCCCGATCCGCGCACGCCGGTGAGCGGCGGTCTGCTGCACGCGCTGTTGTTCGCGGCCGCGGGCTTGCCGGTCAACGTCCTGCAGGTTCTGCCCGGTGAAGCCGACGCCGGCGAAGCGCTGGTCACCGATCCCGAGGTCACCATGATCTCCTTCACCGGTTCGACCGCGGTCGGCCGGCGGGTCGGCGAACTGGCCGGCAAACATCTGAAGAAGGTGGCGCTGGAGCTGGGCGGCAAGAACTCGATCATCATCCTCGACGACGCCGATCTCGACGCCGCCGCTTCCTGCGGGGCCTTCGCCTCCTGGATGCACCAGGGTCAGGTGTGCATGAGTGCCGGTCGCCACCTGGTTCACCAGAAGGTCGCGGAGGAGTACGTCAAGCGGATGAGCGACAAGGCCAAACACCTGCCGGTCGGCGATCCGCATCGCGAGAACGTGGCGCTCGGTCCGCTGATCACCGCCAAGCAGGTGCAGCGGGTCGAGCGCATCGTCGCCGATTCCGTAGCCGCCGGCGCCAGGCTGCACGCCGGTGGCACGTCGAAGGGCCTGTACTACAGCCCGACCGTGCTCGACGGCGTCACCCCGAGCATGGCGGTGTTTCGCGAAGAAATCTTCGGCCCGGTGGTCGCCGTCACCACCTTCGCCAGCGACGAGGAGGCGATCCAACTGGCCAACGATACCGAGTACGGCCTGTCGGCCGCCATCGTTTCCAAGTCGCTGATGCGGGCCCGCAACATCGCCGAGCGACTGAACGTCGGCCTGGTGCACATCAACGACCAGACCGTGCAGGACGACGGCTTGATGCCGATGGGCGGACGCGGCGCCTCGGGCAACGGGTCGCGTCACGGCGGACCGGCCAACTGGGACGAGTTCACCCAGTGGCAATGGGTCACCTACAAAGACGCGCCGCCGCCTTATCCGTTCTGACAGCGGCGCTGCGCGAGGATTGAATGCAGAGATATTTTGGCAATTGGGATGTGGTTTGCAAGCTATGAATGTCGTCAAAAACCAGGGGCCGGCGCGAGCCATACCCGAAAACGAGCTCCGGCACCGCCGGGATGAGTTAACCAGGAGGGAGAACATGCAAACAGTAATGCGGCAGTCAAAGGTGAGCGGCAACGTATTGCGCCCTGTTGCGGCGGCGATGTTGGCCTGCGGTCTGATCGGCAGCGCAGCCGCTTTCGAGATCGACACCGGCAATCCGGATATCACCGCCAGTTGGGGCAACACGGTGCGCTACAACCTCGGCATGCGCGTGCAGAAGCGCGATCCGGTCATCGCCAACACGATCAACAATTCCGAAGACGACTACGCCTTCGACAAGAACGACGTGGTGACCAATCGGGTCGACCTGCTGTCGGAGTTCGACTTCAACTACAAAAAGCAGCTGGGTTTCCGCGTCAGCGCGGCCGCCTGGGGCGATGCGGCTTTCCACAGCAACGTGAACATCGCACCGCAATTCGCCAACGCCAATACCTACAACAACAGCCAATTTTCGCCCTACATGAAGCGCTACTTCAGGGGCATCAGCGGCGAATTTCTCGATGCCTACGCCTACACCAACTTCGACCTGGGTTCGGCACCGGCGACGCTCAAGATCGGTCGCGACGCCATCCTCTGGGGCGAGGTCGTGTCGCTGTCCAACCACAGCGTCTCCTACAACCAGTCGCCGACCGACGGCAGGAAGGCCATCGCCAATCCCGGCATCACCGCCAAGGAGGCGGCTCGGCCGATCGGCCAGGTCTACGCCTCGCTGCAAGCGGGCCCGCAATTGACCTTCGCCGGTCAGTACTTCTACGAGTGGCAGCAGAACACCGCGCCCGAGGGTGGCTCCTACCTCGGCGTGCTCGACGCCATCATGCTCGGACCAGACCGTTTCTGTCTGACGGCCAACGGCCCTTGTCTCACCAACCAGGGTTTCATCAAGCCCAAGAAGTCGGGTGACTGGGGTCTGATGGCGCGCTGGAAAGCTGAATGGCTCGATGGCGGCACGATCGGCTTCTACGCCCGGGAACTCACCGAACGCAACGGCTGGCTGATCGTCAGCCCGCCGCTGGGCAAGACCTATTGGTCTTTCGCCGAGGGCACCAAGCTCTACGGCGTCAGCCTGGCGAAGACCGTTGGCGGCGTCAGCCTCGGTGCGGAAGTGTTGACTCGACGTAACACCGCCCTGCAGTCGGCGTCGTTCGATGCCAACAACCAGGGTGCCCGCGGCAATACGACCCACGCCCTGATCAACGGCCAGGTCCAGTTCGGCATGACCCCGGTGTGGAATTCCGCCGTGGTCAGCGCCGAACTAGCGTACGCGCACCTCGACAGCTTCACCTTGAATCCGACCCGGTTCAAGAGCTGCACCGGCGTCCAGGACGTCAGCTTCGGCTGCTCGACCAACTCCAACACGGTGACCGCGCTGTCCTTCAGTCCGGCCTGGGTCGCCGTCGTCCCCGGTTGGGACCTCTCGGCCGCCGCCAGGCTGGTCTATGGTCTGCGCGGCAACACGCCGGTCCTCAGCAATTCCTCGGGTCGCGAGCGCACGGGTAGCTACTCGCTGTCGGTGAGCCTGGATTACAACGCGACGCAGACCTTCACCCTGGCCTACAACGGCTATCTGGCGACCTACCGGGCCAACGCCGCGGGAACGGCGATCGCAGCCAGTAACAGTGACCAACTGCAGGATCGCGGCTGGCTGTCATTCACCTACCAAGTTGCATTCTAATATCGCGATAGGAGGAACTTACACATGAATCGCTCGAAGACTCTCATCATCGCTGCCGTAGTCGCCGTTGGCGCGGGCATCGCCCAGGCGGCACCGACAGCCGATGAACTCAAGCAACTGGGAACCACGCTGACCCCCTGGGGCGCAGAGAAGGCCGGCAACAAGGACGGCACGATTCCCGCGTACACCGGTGGCCTGACCAAGCCGCCCGCCAACTACAGCAAGAGCAATCCCGGCTGGCGTCCCGATCCCTTCCCCGAGGACAAGCCCCTCTTCTCCATCGACGCCAAGAATATGGACAAGTACGGCGACAAGGTTTCGGACGGTCTCAAGGCCATGATGCGCAAGTACCCGAGCTTCCGCGTCGATGTCTACACGACCCGACGCTCGGCCGCCTATCCGCAGCAGGTGCTGGACAACACGCTGAAGAACGCCAGCCGCTGCAAGCTCGAGGCGGAAGGCCTGGGTATCAACCACGAATGCCAGGGCGGCTTCCCCTTCCCGATCCCGAAGAGCGGCTACGAGGTGATGTGGAACAAGATCGCCCAGTACCGCGGCCCGGCGCAGATCAACGAAGAATGGCCCACCTACGTCAAGCCCGATGGCGAAGTGGTGACCACCGCCAAGAACAATCACTACATCGAGTGGAGCTTGTACAACGAGCGCAATCCCGGCTGGTCCTACGCCACCCGCACCGAGTACTGGGCCCCGGCCCGCTTGAACGGCATGAACAGCATCTACTACGATCTGAAGGAGAACAGCGAGCGTCGTTCATGGTCTTATGTGCCGGCAGCGCGGCGGGTGCGTTTGGCGCCGGACACGGCAGCTGACACGCCGATCGCACCGATCGGCGGCGCCTCGGTCTATGACGATGCCAATATGTTCTCCGGCAAGATGGATCGCTTCGACTTCAAGCTGGTCGGCAAGAAGGAAATGTACATTCCGTACAATTCCTACAGGCTGCACTATCCGGACAAGGGTTCGCCCTGCGACGGCAACAGCAAGTACCTCCCGGGTCACGTGAAGCCGGAATGCGTGCGCTTCGAACTGCATCGCGTCTGGCATGTGCAGGCGACGCTGAAGCCGGGCAAGCGGCACATCTATCAGAAGCGCGATTTCTTCATCGACGAGGATGGCTGGTACGGCGGCCTGGCGGAGAGCTACGATCACGCCGGCAAGAACTACCGCGTGATCTTTCACGGCATCGCACCGCAGTACGATATATTGGCGCCGGTCAGCGAACAGGGTCTGATCCACGACTTGAGCAGCGGGGTCTATACCTACATCCAGCTCGGACCGAAGGGTTCGGTGCCGGTAAAGGTCTTGTCGGCCGAAGACATGTCGCCCGATTCTTTGACCAAGGCGGTTCTGAAATATTGAGTGTCATTGTTTGACCGGGCCGGGCAGTTGCAGCGAAGCGGCTGCCCTGGCCCGGCGCTTCTTTGATCGAACGGGGGTGGTTTTGTGTGTTTGCGGCGGCTGAGCGGCTTGGCGAGATTGGCGCTTTGGGTCTTGCTGTCGGCCTGTTTGCCCGCGGCAGCGGCCTTCGTCGATCCGCTCGAGGCGCCGGCCCTGATGAGTCCGCTCGCAGCGGCGAGCCGCATGTCGGCGGTTGCGCGCGCCGGCGCCCGTCTGGTGGCGGTGGGTCCGCGCGGCCACGTCCTGCTCTCCGACGATGGCGGCAAGAATTGGCGGCAGGTGGCGGTTCCACTCAGTTCCGACCTCGTCGCCGTGGCTTTCCCGACCGCCAAGCAGGGTTGGGCCGTCGGCCACGATGGCGTGGTGTTGCACAGCGCTGACGGCGGCCAGAGCTGGGTCAAGCAGCTCGACGGCAAGCGCGCCGCCGAGATCGCTGTCGCCTATTACCAGAAGCTCCCGGCGGGAGCCGCGGCGACCAAGTGGCAGGACGAAGCCAAGCGTCTGCTCGACGAGGGGTCGGACAAGCCATTCCTGGATGTTCTATTTCTCGACGAGAACGAGGGCTACGTGGTCGGCGCCTTCAACCTCGCGCTGCGCACCCGCGACGGAGGCAAGACCTGGGAGCCGCTGCTCGACAGGACCGCCAACGAGCAGGGTCTGCATCTCTACGCGCTGGCGCGCGCCGGCGGCGAACTGTTCCTGGCCGGCGAACAGGGACTGCTGCGGCGCTGGGAGCGCAAGCAGGAGCGCTTCGTCGCCTTGAACGCTCCCTACCGCGGCAGCTTCTTCGGTGTCCTGGGCAGGGATGAGAATCTGATCGCCTACGGCATGCGCGGCAACGTGGTGCGCAGCGCCGATGGCGGCCAGAACTGGCACGCCGTGCGCAGCAACGCCAGCGACGGCATCACCGCCGGGACCATCCTCGACGACGGTCGCTTCGTCCTGCTGACCCAGGGTGGTCAGGTGGTGCTGAGCAAGGACGGTGGCGAGAGCTTCAGCGAGGTCAAGCCGCACAAGCGCATGCCCTATTTCGGCGCGGCGCCGGTCGCAGGGGGAGCCATCGCCGTCGTCGGCGCCGCTGGCGTCGCCGTCGAGAATCTCGACTAGCGGCACCGAGCAGATGGCGGACTCCGAAGAGCAGATCAGGGCGATGCCCATCGTGCGCGACCTGCAGGGCTTCGACGGCACGTCGGGCAACGCGCTCGAACGGCTGGTGTTCAACCACCGCCTGCTGTTCGTCGTGTTCTGCGCCGTCGTCACCGCCGTGCTGGGCCTGCAGGCGGCCAAGCTGACCGCCAACACCGGCTTCGACAAGATGATTCCGCAGAATCATCCCTACATTCAGAACTATTTCGAAAACCGCGGCAAGCTCGGTGGCCTGGGCAACAACGTGCGCATCGTCATCGAGAATCCCAAGGGCGACGTGTTCGATCCCGGCTTTCTCGAAACGACGCGCAAGATCAACGATGCCGTGTTCCTGATGCCCGGGGTCGAGCGCTCCTTCATCAAGTCGATCTGGATGGCATCGGTGCGCTGGACCGAGGTGACCGAAGAGGGCTTCCGCGGCGGTCAGGTGATGCCGGACGATTACGACGGTTCGGAGCGGACCATCGAGAAGCTGAAGACGGGGGTGCGGCGCGCGGGCATCGTCGGCAGCCTGGTGGCGAACGATTACAAATCGATCATGATCGTCGTGCCGCTGCTGGAGAAGAATTCGGAAACCAACGAGCGGCTCGACTACAGCGCTTTCTCGCGGCAACTGGAGCGGGAGATCAGGCAGAAGTACGAGTCCCCCGGCGCCGACAACAAGTCGGCGCCGGTCAAGATCTACATCGTCGGCTTCGCCAAACTGGTCGGCGACCTGATCGAGGGCCTGATGCACGTCACCGCCTATTTCGGCATCGCCTTCGTTGTCTCGGCGCTGATCATCTTTCTGTACACCCGCTGCCTGCGCAGCACCTCGCTGGTCCTCTGCTGTTCCCTGGTGGCGGTGATCTGGGAACTGGGCATCGTGCACGCCCTGAATCTGGAGCTCGATCCCTATTCGATTCTGGTGCCCTTCCTGGTGTTCGCGATCGGCGTCAGTCACGGTGCGCAGAAGATGAACGGCATCATGCAGGACGTCGGCCGCGGCACCCACCGCTACGTCGCTGCCCGCTACACCTTTCGCCGCCTGTTCGTCGCCGGCATGACGGCCCTGCTCGCCGATGCGGTGGGCTTCATCGTGCTGACCCTGATCGATATTCCCGTCATCAAGGAACTGGCCCTGGTGGCCAGCATCGGCGTGGCGGTGCTGATCCTCACCAACCTCTTGCTGTTGCCGGTGATGCTGTCCTATCTGGGCGTCAGCGCGGCGGCGGCCAAGCGCAGCCTATCGGCGGAGGGCGCGG
>JAHFRE010000202.1 GCA_023258955.1 Sterolibacterium sp. | reverse complement strand
ACGAAGTTGCCGCTCAAGAGGATCGCCACGGCCGTGCCGCGGCGACGGTTGAACCAGAGCGAAATATCCGCCACCAGCGGCGTCAGCGTCGCCGCCGTGCCGAGAAAGCCGATCAACAGGCCGTGGGCCAGGCTGAATTGCAGCAAGCTGGCCGCAGCGCCTGCGGCGATGTAGCCGAGGCCCAAACCGAGCGCGCCGACGAGGGTGCTGGCCATGGCACCGTAGCGATCGGAAAAACGTCCCATGGCAACGCAGCCCAGGCCGAATCCGACCATGAACAGCGTGTAGGGCAGCGAGGCACCCGCCCGCGTCACGCCAAACTCGCTCTGCACCGTGGGCAGCGCCACCGACATCGAGAACATGCCGGCGCTACCGATGGAGACGATCGCCAGGGCGACGGCGAGCCGCCACCAGGCATAGGCGGAGTCGACGCCGCGCGCTGCGCGCAGGTGCTCAGTCAAGCGTTCGCCTCGACCCGACTTGTAAAGCCTTCTGCGAATGTTCGGTCTCACTGCGCGCCGCTCGACGCGCTAGCCGCGCGATCTCTTCCTTCAGCGCGGATGCAATGTTTGGCATATCGGGTGATCCGGAATCTTCGGTCGAGACGCTACTATACCGGCAACCGCCCGCCCGGGCCGATCGCCAGTCATGCCGCCGTTCACACGACGGCTCCCCGAGACGGTATGCTGGCACCCCTTTTCAAGGTGGGACAGCTCCTCATGTGGTTTCGCAATCTTCGCATCTATCGACTTTCTGCGGATTGGCAAATGGACGCCAGGCAGCTCAACGCGGCGCTCGCCAGGCATCCGCTGACCCGCTGCGGCGCCCTGGACATGCACAGCAGAGGCTGGGTCTATCCGAAGGACGGTGAGTTCGTCCATGTCGTCAACCGGCAATGGCTGATCGCCCTCGGTGTCGAGCAAAAGCTGCTGCCGGCGACCGTCATTCGCCAGACGACGCAGGAGCGCGCAGCCAAGATCGAGGCGGAGCAGCAGCGCAAGGTCGGGCGCAAGGAATTGCGCGATCTGCGCGACAGCGTCGCCCAAGAGCTCCTGCCCAGAGCCTTTACCAGCCGGCGGACCACCTGGGCGTGGATCGATCCGTTGCATGGCTGGTTGGTGGTCGATGCCGGCGCCGATGCCAAGGTCGAGGAATTTCTCGAGGTCCTGCTGCGCTCTGTTGGCGACATCCAATTGCGCCAGTTGCAGACCGAACGCTCGCCGTCCTCGGCGATGACCGAGTGGCTGGCAACGGGCGAGGCAGCGCCTGGTTTCAGCATCGACGACGATCTCGAGCTGCAGTCGGCCAGCGTTGGCAGGTCGGTGATCCGCTACGTCCGCCACGGTCTCGAAGGTGGGGAAATCCAGCAGCACATCGCCGCGGGCAAGGTGGCGATGAAGCTCGGGATGACCTGGAACGACCGGGTGTCATTGCTGCTCACCGACAAGCTGCAACTCAAGCGCCTGGCCTTCCTGGACAAGATCAAGGAAGAAGCGGAACAATCGGCCCAGGGCGCCGATGAGCAGTTCGACGCCGATTTCGTGCTGATGACGGGCGAACTGCAGCTGCTGTTCAAGGACCTGCTGCTGGCGCTGGGCGGCGAAGCGCAGCCCGCGTAGCCCGAGGCACGGCGGACAGCGCGCCGGCAGCGAGCACCTTGGGGCGCACGGCGCCGGCGTGGTTGAACGGCTAGTAGTGCGGCGGCTTGTCGTCGCCCGGAGCGCGCGGCGTCGCGTCCCCCTGGTCCGCCTGCAGCTGCTGACTCAAGGCGCGCAGCTCCCGCTGCAGTCTGTCGATCTGTTGCTGCTGGCGGAACACCGTTCGGTTCAGCTGCTCCAGCATATCCTCGGACAAGCTGAGCTTCATCTCGATCTCGGCCAGACGTGACTCCATGGCTGCTCCAGTGCCGTGGCACGCGTGAATGCGCGCGACGCCCGGAAGTTTATACGCATCGGGGCCTAGCCGAACGGCGAGCCGTAGCAAAAATCAAACGCGCGGGAAGACGACGCGCACGCACAATCCCTTGCCGCCGGGACCGTCCACCAGTTCGAGTTGCGCATCGTGCATTTCGACGATGCGTGCCGCAATGGAAAGGCCCAGACCCGATCCGATCTCCTGATTGCCGTCGATTCGCGTAAAGCGCTCCAGGACCCGCGCCCGCTCGGCCAGCGGAATGCCAGGCCCGCTATCGACCACCTCGAGAACGACTTTGCCCGCTTCGAGTCGCGCGGCGACCGTCACGGTACCACCGGGTGGCGAGTAGCGGACGGCGTTATCGACCAGATTGCGAATCAGGACGGCGAGCAGCACTGGATTGCCGCTGACCATTGCGTCGGCGCCATCCTCGAGCCCAAGCTCGATCGACTTGGCCAGCGCCAGTGGAACCTCCAAGCCGATCGCCTCGGCGGCGATCGCCCAGATATTGGCGCTGACAAATTGGTCGCCAATTTCCGCGGCGTCGAGTCGGGCCATGGTCAACATCTGCGCCACCAATCGTGTCGTACGATCGCTCGCCTCGATCAAGCTGTCCAACGAGCGCGAACGCTCGTTGTCGTCACGCGTCGCCCGCGCCACCTGCGCGTGGGCGCGTATCGACGCCAACGGCGTGCGCAATTCGTGGGCCGCATCGGCGGTGAAGCGCTTCTCCTGTTCCATCGAGCGGCCGACTCTGACGAATAGCCGATTCAACTCCTTGAGAATCGGATGCAGCTCCTTTGGAACATCCGCCATCGGGATCGGATCGAGGCGCTCCGGCGTGCGTTCGGCGATCGACTCAGCCAAGCGGGTCAACGATCCAAGGTTGGTGCCGATCAACCATACCAGTGCCCCGGCCAATAGCGGCAGGGCGACCGCGAGCGGCATGAGCAGATGGGTTGCCACCTCATGCTTGACGGCCTCCCGCGTAACAGCCCCTTCAGCAACCTGAACCAGGTAACGGTCCTTGGCGTCGGGAATGCTATACACACGCCATTGCCTGCCGCCACTGACGCTGTTCGAGAAGCCGTCTTTCACCGCCGACAGCCGCTGCAGCGGCGCGTCGGCGGTGCGGAACAGCAGGTTGCCGTCCTTGGACCAAACTTGCGTGGTCGTCTGCGGAAGAAATCCGGGAGATTCCAGATGCTCGGAGATTTCTTCTTCTGCACTCGAATCGCTGACGAGTCCAGCCATCATCTTGCCGAATTGGCTCAAGTGTTGATCGAACAGATGGTCTGCCTCGGACGTCGCTTCGCTCCAGGCACCGATAGCCACGGCGATCCAGATGACCGTAATGGCGGAGAGCGTGGCAGCGATCAAACGAAAGCGAAGACTATATACTTTGGAAGCGTTCATTTCGGAATGATGTAACCGACGCCGCGCACGGTGCGAATCAGATTCGGCGCAAGCTTGCGGCGCAGATGGTGAATGTGAACTTCAAGCGCGTTCGATTCGACTTCCTCGCCCCAGGCGTAGATTCTTGACTCCAGCTGAGCGCGCGACAGGACCTTGCCAGCGTTCAGGACCAATTCGTGCAGCAGCGAGAATTCGCGGGCTGACAGTTCCACGCTGCGGCCTTCATAGTCAACGCTGCGTCCTGCCGGATCGATCCGCAGCGAGCCACACTCGAGGAGGGGCGCTGAGTTGCCGGCGGCGCGTCGAACCAACGCACGCAAGCGCGCCGACAGTTCGCCCAGGTCGAAAGGCTTGACCAAATAGTCGTCGGCGCCGCTATCCAATCCCGAAACGATGTCTTTGGCGGTGTCTCTAGCCGTCAGTATCAGCACCGGTAGAGCCGACTTGCCGGCGCGCAGGCGGCGCAGCAAGTCGAGGCCCGCCAACTTGGGCAAACCCAAATCGAGAACCAGCGCAGAGAATCCTTCGCTCTGCAAGGCGTTCCAGGCGGCGAGTCCATCCTGCACCCATTCGGTCTTGAAGCCGTTCTGCTTCAGACCCGCGTGGATAGCCTCGCCGAGCAGGCGGTCATCTTCGGCGATCAGGATACGCATCCGCGGTAATTCTCAGTCTGGGTGTGGACTGCCGGTGCTAGGACGGGTGGGAAGCTAGACTACCCTGAACATCGTCTGCAGCACAAGCGTCGAGCCCATCCCAGCGATCGGAATGATCAGCGAGGCTGCCAGCGCCGCAAGCATGGCGGCGGGATGCGGCCCTGGCACCGAGCCATGGCCCTGTTGCGCAAACTCGTCCATCACCGCAACCCCGCATCAAGTCAGCAATGGCCGCAACAATAGGCTGCCAACATTAACGGCGCCTTAAGGCTGAGCTACGCAGCGCTGCAAAGATTCGTTGCGTGGCGCGACCACAGCGCAGAACAGCCTCCGCCCAGCCAGCGTTGGCAGCATGTTCAGCGCCATAAGGCGTCCTTAAGGTCGAAGTGATTTCATGGCAACCGGGTTCGCTAGATCAGTATCACGGATCGGCCCCGACTGCCCATCAATCTCTCAAAGGAGCACCGACCATGAAACTCAGCAAGTTCGCCTTGGCCTTGACGTCCGCGCTGTGGTTGCAGACCATCGCCTTCGCCAACGAGGACACGGATGCAATTCGCGCCAGCTTCTACCGCGATCTCGACCGCAATGCTACAGCCTCGATCGCCGCGTCGGGCAGGGCAGATGCCTATCCGCCCAATGGAATCTACCTGCTCGACCAACCTGACCAGTTGCTGGCCAGCTTCGAGCGGACCCTCGCCCTGGAACTGGACTCGCCGCGGAAGTTGGCTTGGGGCGAACCTGGCGTGGAAGCGCATCGTTGCCTGGACAATTCCGGGAAACATTATCAATGTGCGTTTTGATCGCCGCGAGCGACCACCTGCTTGCTCGGGCTTCTCTCTCACGACAAGTTGGGCAGCGGTGGATCGCGATCGCCCCTTCCGTGCATCGGCATCGCTCGGCGCGCCGGGTCGCTGATGCGCATCGTGACCTGGCGATTGCGAAATCGCCAGCAGTTACAATAATGGCAACTCCACCAGCCCGGCAAGGGTCGTCCATGAAGGGTGCTTCCAAGGCAAAGAAATCTATCAGGCCAACCAGGCAACAGCGCGGAGGTAGCCCCCCGCCCCACGAGATCGACGCTCTGATAGCGCTGACAAATGTGGGACGCTACATCGACGCCGAGCCGCTTGCACGCTCGCTGACGCTCCGCTTCCCTGTGTACGGGTTTGGTTGGAAGGCTTTGGGGCTGATATTGATACAGATGGGGCGTGGTTCAGAAGCGCTCCTGCCCGCAACGAAGGCTTCAGAACTGCTGCCACAGGACGCCAGTTCATACAGCAATCTTGGGGCGGTCTTGGAATGCGTCGGCCGACTCGATGACGCTGTGGTTAGCTACCGCAAGGCTTTGGAAGTCAACCCTGCTTTTGTTCAGGCATACACCAACTTGGGCAACGTTCATAGCCAGCTTGGTCACCCCAATGATGCGGTAGCCAGCTATCGGCGAGCGCTACGAATTGGACCTGACTCTGCCGAAGCGCACAGCAACCTTGGCGTTGCGCTGCAAGACCTCGGGCAACTCGATGGCGCTGCGGCCAGCTACCGGAGAGCACTGGCGATCAACCCAGATTTCGCCGCAACACATAACAACCTGGGCAATGCACTACGAGACCTCGGGAAGACCAACGAAGCCGCAAGTAGCTACCAGCGAGCGACCGAGATCATGCCGGATTTCTTCAAGGCATATACCAATCTGGGTCTCGCCTTGAAAGACCTTGGGCGAATGGATGAGGCATTGATTCGTTGCCGAATAGCACTGCAAATCAGCCCGAATTTCGCTGACGGATACGCCAATCTTGCCACCGTTCAACAGCAACTCGGCGAGTTCGAGGCTGTGGCGACCTGCTATCAGCGCGCGTTGGCGATCAGTCCCGACCACAGTGAGGCATGCTGCGGCCTCGGCTACATTCGATTGCTAGAGGGCAATTTTGCGGAGGGCTTCAGACGCACCGAGTCGCGGTTTGATCCCAAGCTGAAGACACGTCAGGCCTTCCCACCGAACGTCACGTTCCCACAGTGGCAGGGTGAATCAATCAGCGGCAAATCACTTCTGGTTTGGTGTGAGCAGGGCTTGGGCGATCAGATACAGTTTTGCCGCTACCTTTCCATTCTCAGATCGCTAGGCTCAGGCCGCATCACCTTGGTCTGTTCAGCACCGCTTAGGTCCTTACTCCAAAGATTGGCTGGTGCCGATGAGGTGCTTACCGTCGCCGAAGCCGGGAAGGTTCCGATTCACGACTATTGGACATTTCCCCTTAGCCTTCCGCTTCATTGCCACACCACACCGGATAATGTCCCGGCGGCCATTCCCTATCTCCATGCCAGAACAGACCTTGAATACGACATTTCACGACAGCTGGCGAATGTGCCGGAATTCAAGGTGGGCATCTGTTGGCAGGGTGCGAAAGGATACGTCAACGATGCTGAACGCTCACCCGGCTTGGTGCCATTCAAGAAGCTCTTTGCCCTTGAGCGCGTGCAATTCTTTACTCTACAGCCCGATAGCCGCGACGACTTTCTCTCGATAGCTGGGTCGGCAGCGTGTGATCTTGGGCACGAGATCGACGCGGGCACGCCGCCGTTCGAAGAAACCGCCGCATTGATCATGAACCTCGATCTGGTCATCGCTTGCGACACCTCGATTGGTCATCTGGCAGGCGCACTGGGCAGACCTGTCTGGCTCGTGCTTCCATTTGTCGCCGACTGGCGCTGGATGATGGATCGAGAAGACAGCCCTTGGTATCCCAGTACCCGGTTGTTCCGCCAAACCGCCCGCGGTGACTGGCCTGAAGTATTTGAACGCGTCGCCCTGCGTCTAGCATCTGTCGTTGCAGGCAAATCGACGGCCGTGTGGCCCACTGCGAAGACGCAGTAGAGCAAGATGACGCTTGGCCAAGAACGAGAAAGGCTCACATCGCTGCGAGCCTTGTCCTCACTGGTGCCGGCGAGAAGAATCGAACTCCCGACCTTCGCATTACGAATGCGCTGCTCTACCGTCTGAGCTACGCCGGCCCCGCTGCTGCTTTGAGGCTGCGGATTATAGCGGCTCCCCT
>JAHFRE010000201.1 GCA_023258955.1 Sterolibacterium sp. | reverse complement strand
TGCTGCTGGCGCTCGCGAGCCAGGCGGCCGACCCGAACAAGGTCCTCCACGTCGCTTTCGAAGCCGCCGACGATGGCTTCGACATGGCCCACACCTTCAACCTCTACTCGGGCTGGGTCTCCGAAGCCATCTTCGAGACCCTGCTCAGCTACGACTACCTGGCGCGGCCGGCGAAGCTGGTGCCGCGCACCGTCGAGGCCATGCCGGAGATCTCCGACGGCGGCAAGACCTTCACCTTCCATCTGAAGAAGGGCATCTATTTCACCCCCGACCCGGCGTTCAAGGGGGCGCGCCGCGAGCTGACCGCGGCTGACTACGCCTACACGATCAAGCGCCTGCTCGATCCGGTCAATCACGCCCCTTCGGCCAACATGGTCGAGGGCAAGATCGTGGGTCTCGATGAGCTGGTGGCGCGGGCCAAGAAGAGCGGCAAGTTCGACTACGATGCGACGGTGGCCGGCCTCGAGATCGCCGATCGCTACACCCTGCGGGTGCATTTGAAACAGCCCGACTACAACTTCCTCTACGTCACCGCCTACCATTCGCTGGCCGCCGTGGCGCGCGAGGTGATCGAGGCCCACGGCCGCGAGAGCAGCGCCCATCCGGTCGGCACCGGTCCCTACGCGCTCAAGGAATACGTGCCGCGCAGCAAGATCGTGCTCGAGGCCAATCCCGACTATCGCGGCTTCGTCTGGAATTTCGCTTCGACCGGCGACGCCTGGGACGAGCAATTGGTGCGCGACATGAAGGGCAAGCAGATGCCGCAGGTCGGAAGGGTCGAGATCAGCATCATCGAGGAGGAGCAGTCGCGCTGGTTGGCCTTCCAGGGCAAGCAGCTCGACTTCGACAAGCTGCCGCAGATCGCCGCACCGGTGGTGATGGACGGCAGCAAGCTGAAGCCCGAGTTCGTGGCCGAGGGACTGAGCCTCTATCGGGTCACCGAGCCGGAGATCACCTACACCCTGTTCAATCTGCGCGATCCGGTGCTCGGCGGCTACGCGCCGGAGAAGATCGCCCTGCGTCGCGCCCTGTCCATGGTCTACAGCGTCAAGGAGGAGATCGCGCTGATTCGCAAGAACCAGGCGATCAAGGCCGAGATGATCGTCCCCGCCGGCGTCGTCGGCAACGATCCGAGCTACCGCAACAGCATTCCCTACGACCCCGATCTGGCCAACCGCCTGCTCGACCACTACGGCTACAAGCGCGGCGCCGACGGCTATCGCACCCTGCCCGATGGCTCGCCGCTGACCATCGAACTGGCCCAGGAGCAGACCTCGGTGGCGCTGCAGTACAGCGAACTGTGGAAGCGCGGCCTCGAACAGCTCGGTGTCCGCCTCAACGTCAAAGTCAGCAATTTCGCCGACAACCTGAAGGCCGCCACCGAATGCAAGCTGGTGATGTGGGGTGCGGCCTGGTACGCGGATTTTCCGGAAGCCGAGAATTTCCTGCAGCTGCTCTACGGACCGAATTCGGGCCGCGGCAACCACGGCTGCTACCAGTCGGCGGTGTTCGACGAGCTGTACACCCGCTTCGTCGCGACCCCGCCGGGCGCGGCGCGCAACGCCCTGGTGGTCGAGATGAGCCGGCAGATGGAAGCCGATACCGCTTGGTCTCTGCACAGCTCGCGGCTACGCAACTGGCTGGTGCGGCCTTGGTTGAAGGGCTTCAAGAAGCACCCGATCATGCTCGCCGACTGGCAATATCTCGACGTGGAGAAGCATTAAGATGTTCGTCCGCCTACGCGCACTGTGCCTGGTCCTCGTCGCCGCCTGTGCCTGGCCGCAGGCGCAGGCCGCCGATCCGACCAAGGTCTTGCACGCGGTGTTCGTCGCCGCCGAGACCGGCTTCGATCCGGCGATCACCCGCGATCTGTATTCGGCGCAGGTGATCCAGTCGATCTTCGAGACCCTCTACACCTACGACTACCTGGCGCGGCCGGCCAAGCTGGCGCCGCAAACGGCCGAGGCGATGCCGGAGATCGCCGACGGCGGCAGGACCTATACGATCCGCTTGAAGAAGGGCATCACCTTCTATCCGGATCCGGCTTTCGGCGGCAAGCGGCGCGAACTGGTCATGGCCGACTACGTCTATTCCTTCAAGCGGCTGTTCGACCCCCGGCTCGCCTCGCCGCACACCTGGCTGTTCGAAGGCAAGGTGGTCGGCCTCGACGAAGCCGCGGCACGCGCCAAGAAGACCGGCCGCTTCGATTACGACGAGCCGGTCGCCGGTTTTGAACTGCTCGATCGCTACACCCTGCGCATCCACCTCAAGCAGCCCGACTTCAACCTCGGCATGATCCTGGCGCACGAGCCGACCAGTGCCCTGGCGCGCGAGGTGGTCGACAAGTATCACGACGCCGTCGGCCAGGTAGCCGCCAACCCGGTCGGCACCGGCGCCTATCACCTGGCGGAGTGGGTGCGCGGTTCGCGCATCGTGCTCGACGCCAGTCCCGACTACCGGGGCCTGGTGTGGAACTTCAAAGCCGGGTCGGATCCCGAGGACCAGGCCATCGTCGCCGCCATGAAGGGCAAGACCATGCCGCAGATCGGTCGGGTCGACATCCGGGTGATGGTCGAGGATCAGTCGCGCTGGCTGTCCTTCATCGGCAAGCAGGTCGACCTGGTCGAACTGCAGGGCCCGCTGGCGCCCAAGGCGATGTTGAACGGCCGCCTGCGGCCGGAGCTGGTCGCCGAAGGGGTGCAGCTGTCGCGCATCATCGATCCGGAGATCAGCTACAACTACTGGAATATGCGCGATCCGGTGGTCGGCGGTCTGACCAAGGAGAAGATCGCCCTGCGCCGGGCCATCGCCATGGCCTACAACGTGCAGGAGGAAATCGCCATCGTCTGGAACGGCGAAGCCATCGCCCTCGAGTATCCGGTGCCGCCGGGCATCGTCGGCTACGATCCGAACTACCACAGCTCGGTGCGCTTCGAGCCCAAACTGGCCAACGCCCTGCTCGACAAGTTCGGCTACCGCAAGGGCGCCGACGGCTTTCGTACCCTGCCCGACGGCGCGCCGCTGACCGTCACCTATTCGGCGCGCGCCGACTCCAACGGCCTGCAGCAATCGGAGATCTGGAAGAAGACCTACGACTCTCTCGGCATCCGCATGAAGAACAATCTGCTGCCCTTTTCCGACCTGCTCAAGGCCGAGAAGCAGTGCGAACTGATGTCGCGCAACTCGCCCTGGATCGCCGATTACCCGGACGGCGACAACTTCATGCAGCTGTTCTACGGACCCAACACCCACCAGAACAACAACGGCTGCAGCGAAATACCGGCCTACGATGAGCGCTACGCGCGGGCGCAGAAGCTGCCCGACGGTCCCGAGCGCGATCGGCTCTACCACGAGATGGCGCGCATCCTCGAGTTCTACGCGCCGGTGCGCATCGGCTACGCGCGCTATCGCAATATGCTCGCCCAGCCGAAGGTGATCGGCTTCAAGAAGCACCCGATCCTGCACTGCGAATGGTTGTACTTCGATCTGAAGAAGGAGATCTAAGATGAGGCTGATACGTTGCGCGATTTGCACCACGCTGTTCTCCCTCCTCGTCGGTGCCCTGCCGCTGGCCCACGCCGCGGCGACGCGGCCGCTGCTGCCGGCGTTCGACGCGGCGCAGGCCACCAGCGCTTGCGCCGCCACCATCGCCGATCTGCGCAGCCGCGTAGCAAGTCTGGAGAAGTTGCCGCGGGCCGCGGCGCGCGACTCGAAGAAGCTGTTCGCCCAGTGGGATGCGCTGCAGATTGCCCAGGAGGACCTGCGCGGACCGCTCGAACTGCTCGGCGAGGTGTCGCCGGACAAGGCGCTGCGCGATGCGGTCGAGCCGTGCATGGTCGAGTTCAGCAAGTTCTCCAGCGACCTCTACCAGAACCGCAAGCTCTACCGGCTGTTCGTCGCGGTGAAGCCCGCCGACCCCATCGAGACCAAGCTCAAGCGAGACACGCTGTGGGCCTTCGAGGATACCGGCGTCTCCCTGAAGCCTGAGCAGCGGCAGCGGCTCAAGGCCATCTTCACCCGCCTCGAGGAGCTGTCCCAGGCCTTCGCGCGCAATATGCGCGACAACGACCAGCGCCTGGTGTTCACCCCGGCCGAGGTCAAGGGGCTGCCCGACGACTATCTGGCCAAGGCCAAACGCGATGGCGAGGGCAACTATCTGCTCGGCTACGCCTATCCCGAATACATTCCCTTCATCGAGAACGCCGACGACGCGGCGGCGCGCAAGCGCTACCTGACCGCCTTCACCAACCGCGGCACGCCGAAGAACCTCGAGCTGCTGCAGGAGGCGATCACGCTGCGCAAGGAGATCGCGACCATCTTCGGCCTGCCGAGCTTCGCCGACTACGTGATCCGCCGCTACATGGCGGCCACACCGGCGGCGGTGCTGAAATTCCTCGACGAGGTCAGGGGTGCGGTGACCCAGAGCGAGCTGGCGGAGCTCGCCGAGCTGCGCCAATTCGCCGCCAAGACCCTCGGGCGCAGCGCCGCCGAGACGCCGCTGGAGCGTTCCGACCTCGCCTACTGGCAGCAGAAGCTGAAGCGTGCCCGCTTCGATCTCGATCCCAACGCGCTGCGCAAATATTTTCCGACCGAGGCGGCGGTGGCCTGGATCCTCGACCTGTCCGGAAGACAATACGGGGTCGAATTTCAGCGGGTCGAGGTGCCGGTCTGGCATCCCGAGGTGCAGTACTACGACGTGATCGACGCCGCCAGCAAGCAGCGCATCTCCGGCGTCTACCTCGACATCTTTCCGCGCGACGGCAAGTACGGCCACGCCGCCGCCTTTCCGGTGCGCGGCGCCAGCAGCGCCGTCGGCCGCACGCCGATTTCGGTGCTGGTGGCCAACTTCGACCGTAGCGGCCTCGACGATGGCGAGCTGGAGACCCTCGCCCACGAATTCGGTCACGTGCTGCACGGGGTGCTGTCGACGACGCGCTACGACTCGCTGGCGGGAACCAACGTCGAGCGCGACTTCGTCGAGGCGCCCTCGCAGATGTACGAGGAGTGGGCGCGCAGCGCCGAGCCCCTGGCCCAGGTCGCCAAGTTCTGCAAGCAGCCCTGCCCGACGGTGGACGCTGCCCTGGCCAAGACCATGACCGCCGCCCACAATTTCGGCCGCGGCATACGCTACGCGCGGCAGCTGCTCTACGCCAGCTACGACATGGCGATCTACAGCGCCAAGCCCGCCGATCCGCTGGCCGAATGGATGCGCCGCGAGGGCGCGACGCCGCTGGGCTACATCGCCGGAACCCAGTTTCCCGGCCAGTTTGGCCACGTCATGAGCGGCTACGGCGCCGGCTACTACGGCTATATGTGGTCGGAGGTGCTGGCGCTGGACATGCTCTCCGCCTTCGACGGCAAGCTGCTCAATCCGACGGTCGGCCGGCGCTTCCGCGCCGAGGTCCTGTCTCGCGGCGGCGAGCGCACCGGCATGGAGATGGTGCGCCGCTTCCTCGGCCGCGAGCCCAACAGCAAGGCCTTCTTCGCCGAGATCGCCGGCAAGCGCGTACAGTAGGCGACCGGGGGAAATCGATGACCGCTTACATCCTGCGCCGCCTCTGGCAAATGCTGCCCACCATGGCTGGCGTGGTGCTGCTCGTCTTCCTGCTGTTCAACTGGGTCGGCGGCGATCCGGCCTACATCCTCGCCGGCAAGATGTCCAATCCCGAGCAGATCGCCAACATCCGCAAGCAGCTGGGGGTGGACGAGCCCTACTGGGTGCAGCTGTGGATTTTCGTCAAGCAGATCGTCACCATGGATTTCGGCAACAGCTGGAGCACCGGCGAGACGGTGGCGCACGTGATGGCGACCCGCCTCGGGCCGTCGATGACGGTGCTGGTGCCACTGACCATCATCGAGACCCTGGTGGCCATCGGTCTGGCGCTGGCGGTGGCCTTCGTGCGCGGCTCGCTGACCGATCGCATGGTGATGATCGCCTGCACCGTCGGCATGTCGATCAGCATCCTGGTCTACATCATCGTCTTCCAGTACTGGTTGGCCTACAAGCTGGGCCTGTTCCCGGTGCAGGGCTGGGGTGACAGTTTCCTCGAGAATCTGTTCCACTACTCGCCGCTGCCGATCCTGATCGCGCTGGCCGTCGGCATCGCGCCGAGCCTGCGCCTGTTTCGCACCTTCTTTCTCGACGAGATCAACCAGGACTACGTGCGCACCGCTCGCGCCAAGGGCCTCTCCGAGGGGCGCGTGCTCTGGGTCCATGTGCTGCGCAACGCCGCGATTCCCATCGTCACCCACGTCATGGCCAATCTGCCGGCGCTGTTGATCGGCGCCTTCCTGATCGAGCGTTTCTTCTCCATCCCCGGCATCGGCCGCGAAGTGATCCTGGCGGTGGAGCGCTCCGACTTCCCCGTGATCAAGACCATCACGGTGTACGTCGCGGCCGCCACCATGCTCTTCAATCTGCTGGCCGACCTGCTCTACAAGGCCATCGATCCGCGCGTCCAGTTCAAGTGAAAGGCCGGCGATGAGTGCGAGCGCTGCGACGCAGGCAACAGAGGTTTCGCCGGGACTGTGGGCCCTGGCCTGGCGCCGCCTCTATCGCGACCGCCTGGCGATGGTGGCGCTGGCCATCGTCGCCGCCTTCATCCTGATCCTGCTCCTGTCCGCCGCGGGCCTGATCGCACGCGACTGGGACGCTGAGGTCGGGGTCAACTACGCGCCGCCGGGCTTCATCGGCGCGCAGAGCGCCGCCGAGCGGGGCGTCGAGGGGATGGACGCGTCCGAACTGGTGGTCCCCGACAATCCGCGCGACCCCCTTGGCCCGGTGATCCGCAAGCTGCGTGCCGAGCGCGACGCCGAAAAGGGCAGGGGGCCGGCGCTCGACTACTACGGCATCAGCGATCCGCTGGCGCAGGAGATGGCGGCGCTGCGCGCGGAGAAGGGTATGACCACCCCTGCTGCCGCGCTCGAACGGCGCGCCACGCTGCCTTTCGGCGCCGACAAGTGGGGCCACGACATCATCCAGAAAACCATCAAGGGTTCCGAGACCTCGATCCTGGTCGGGCTCTCCGCGGCGCTGCTGGCCACCGTGCTGGGCACCCTGTTCGGCGCCATCGCCGGCTATTACGGCGGCTGGGTCGACGATCTG
>JAHFRE010000037.1 GCA_023258955.1 Sterolibacterium sp. | reverse complement strand
TCGGGCCGATAGAGGTTCCGGCCGAGCGGCTGTGGGGGGCGCAGACGCAGCGCTCGCTGCAGCACTTCGCCATCTCGAGCGAACGCATGGCCGAGGAGTTGATCCACGCCCTGGCCACGGTCAAGTCTGCCTGCGCCGTGGTCAATCGCGAGCTCGGGCTGATGGCGCCGGACAAGGCGACGGCGATCGTCGCCGCGGCCGACGAGGTGCTGGCCGGTGCCCACCCCGATGAATTTCCGCTGTCGGTCTGGCAAACCGGTTCCGGCACCCAGACCAATATGAACCTGAACGAGGTGCTCGCCAATCGCGCCTCGGAGCTGCTCGGCGGCGAGCGAGGCATGCAGCGGCGCGTCCATCCCAACGACGACGTCAATCGGGGGCAGTCGTCCAACGACGTGTTTCCGACGGCCATGCATCTTGCGGCGGCGCTGGGCATCGCGCACCGGCTGCTGCCGGCGCTGGCGCGGCTGCGGGCGAGTCTGGCGGCGAAGGCGGACGAGTTCGAGGATATCGTCAAGGTCGGTCGCACCCATCTGCAGGACGCGACACCGCTGACCCTGGGCCAGGAGTTCTCCGGCTACGTCGCCCAGCTCGATCACGCCCAGAGCGTCATCGCCGCGGCGCTGCCGGCGCTCCATGCGCTGGCCATCGGCGGCACGGCGGTGGGCACCGGGCTCAACACCCACGCCGAGTTCGGCAGCCGCGTTGCCAGCGAGCTGGCGCGCCGGACCGCGTTGCCCTTCGTCAGCGCCGCCAACAAGTTTGCTGCGCTGGCCAGCCACGACGCCATGGTCGCCGCCCATGGGGCGCTCAAGCTGCTGGCGGTGGCGCTGCTGAAGATCGCCAACGACATACGCTGGCTGGCCTCGGGACCGCGCTCCGGCCTGGGCGAGCTCAGCATCCCGGAAAACGAGCCGGGCAGTTCGATCATGCCGGGCAAGGTCAATCCGACCCAGTGCGAAGCGCTGACCATGATCTGCTGCCAGGTGCTGGGCAACGACGTCGCCATCGCCATCGGCGGCGCCTCCGGCAACTTCGAACTCAACCTCTTCAAGCCGCTCATCGCCCACAACTTCCTGCAGAGCCTGCGCCTGCTCGCCGACGCCATGAGCAGCTTCGAGAGCCACTGCGTCCGCGGCATAACCGCCAACCGGGAACGCATCGCCGAACTGCTCGAGCGTTCCTTGATGCTGGTCACCGCCCTCGCGCCGCACATCGGCTACGACCGCGCCGCCGAGATCGCCAAGCGCGCCCACCACGAAGGCAGCACGCTGCGCGAGGCGGCGCTGGCGCTGGGCTACGTCACGGCGGCGGAATTCGAACGCTGGGTTCGTCCGACCGAGATGCTCGGCCCCGGCGTCATCGATTGAGCGACGATTGATCCGGCTCGCGCGCAGCGGCCCGGCGCTGGTCGCCGCCTGGGCCTGCCTACACCAGCTGCAGCAGCTTGCGCACGAACTCCTCGAGCTTGGCCGGGCGTATCGGTTTCAGGAAATAACCCTTGGCGCCGCCGGCCACCGAAGCTTCGACGATGGCGCGACCGGCGTTGCCGGTGACCATGACGATTTTCGAGCGCGGGCTGGCGGCAAGGATCTGCGGCAGCGCTTCCAGACCGGTCATGCCCGGCATGTCGACGTCGAGGCAGACCAGGGCCGGGTGGGTCTTTCCGACCACATCGATACCCGCCTGACCATTGGCGGCGAAGCCGATGACCTTGACGCCGATGCCTTCGAGGATGCCCTTCAACAGCAGTCGAATCGAGCCGCTGTCATCGACGACGACGGCCGAGCGCGGCACCACCCGGTCCGAGGTCGGGAGCGCCGGCGCAGCGGCGACCGGGGGCTTGGCCGGCTCCGGCGCTGCCGCCGCGCGCGCGGCGATGGCGCGGGTCTGCTCGATCTGCTTGAGCTCGTCGATCACCTGCGCTTCGGCGAAGGGCTTGTTGATGAAACCGACGGCGCCCAGATCGGCGGCGTGGCCCTTCAATTCCGGATCGGCGGAGCCGGTGATCATCACCACGTCCACCTGGTTGGCTGCGACGTCCATCTCCACCAGCAGCTCGAGCCCATCCTTGCCCGGCAATTCGAAGTCCAGACAGACCACGTCGGGACGCTCGGCCCTGATGCAGTCCAGCAGCCCGTCGCCGCTGCCAAACTCGGCGAGCACGCGATGCCCTTGGCCCTCGCAGATGGCGCGCAGCACCTTGCGTATGGCCGCGTTGTCGTCAACGATTGCGATCTTCATCGTGCTGTCTTCCCCCGCCAGATTCTATGCGCCATGCTACGACCAATGCTGCCATTATCGTCCGCCGCGCGCCGGCTTGCGAGCGCGATCGGCAACACGAATGCCGGCGCAGTCTCTAGAATAGCGTAGCAAGAATGTCTGTTGCGGACGGTGAATAGGTGGATAGTCCATTGGCAGAGGAACCTGAAGAGTCAGCGCCAGCCACGGGATCGCCGCGATCCTACTGCTGGATGCCGACGATGAAGCTGGAGCCCGGCATGGTGATCGCCAGGCCGGTGTACGGCGGTTCGTCGATGCAGGCGACGATCCATTTGGCGATCGGCAGCGGGATCACCGCGAGCACCATAGAACAACTGATCAACAAGGGCGTCGAGTGCGTCGCCGTCGAGCAGGACAGCGCACACGATGAAGCGGCCTACGCGACGCTGGTGGCCCGCTACCAGGCACGGCTGCATCAGATCTTCGGCGCCGAGCCGGACGAGAATTGCCGCCCGCTGCTCGAGGCGTTGCTGCAAGACCTGCCCGCCAATGCTCACCCCAAGTAATCTTTCCGGCGAGGTGGCCAAGCTGGCCAAGGTCTTGCCACCCTTCCCGCGGATCGTGATCCAGCTGCTCGACAAGCTGCGCGCTGATGATTCGTCCCTGGAGGCGATGATCCGCCTCGCCCGCAACGATCCGGTGATCTCTTCCAGCATCTTGGGAACCGCCAATCATCTGCGGCGCATCCACGCCCAGCCCGAGGTCTACGATCCGTTCATCGCCGCCTCGCTGATCGGCGTCAATCAAGTGCGCAGCATCGTCGTCGCTGCCGCGATGAACAAGTTCGCCAGCGAGGAGAAGGAAGCCGAGTTTCTGCTCAACCACTCGCGCGCCGTTGCCATCGTTGCCCAGGAGTTGTCGGCGCTAAGCGGCGTGTCAACCGAAAAGGCCTACGTCGCCGGCATCCTGCACGATATTGGACAGCTTTGCTTTCACATCCTCGACCCCGGCGCATTTCAGGAGGCCTACTGCCAATCGGCGGTCGACGGCAGGCTGCTCGAGCGTGAAGTCGCGACCTTCGGCGTCGACCACGCCCAGATCGGTGGCAAATTGGCCGAGCACTGGGAGCTGCCGCAGGATTTCGTCTCGGCCATCCTCACCCATCACGATGATGCCATCGTCACCAGCAAACTGCAGGCTGTGGTCAATGTCGCGGAAAGTCTGACGCGCGCCTTGGATATTCCCGCGTCGACCAAGAATCGCCTGACAAGGTTGAACGCGCCGGCGGTCGCCGCTTTGGGCTTGACCTGGAAGAGCCAGGAGATGCTCGATTGCTTCGGCCGCTGTCGGGCAAGATTCAGTCAGGCGATGGGCTAATGTCATTACGAATTCATCGACGCGGGGCCCGCTTCGCGCTCGACCTCGTCCTCGCGTTGCTCGTGGCGTTGTGCGCTGGCGCCGCGGCGAGCGCGGCGCCGCATACGCCGCCGCTGCCGAAAGTCGCTGGACCGATCCCGGTCAGCGCCGACTCGCCGATCTACGGTGCGGAGGACACGCCAGGCGCGACCTCGTCGGTCAAGCTGAAGGAGCACGGCTATGTGGAGGAAGAGTTCTTCCTCTCGGGCAAAGCCAACACCTATCGCTACGACGAGAACTGGAATCGCCAATTGAAGCAGGCCGAGGTTGGGTACACGACGCGGCTGGTCGTGCGCCGCCCGCGCGACCCGTCCAGCTTCAGCGGCAACGTGCAGTTCGAGTGCGCCCACCCGAGCCTGGGCCACACCAGCCATTGGGATGCCGTCAAGCGCTACGTCGTCCGCCACCACGACATCTATGTCTCGCTGCTGTGCGGCGCCGACGCCTTGCAGCGCAAGACCGCCAACAGCGCCGCGCCCACCGCCGCTCACGACATCCTCAAGTGGTTCGATCCGCAGCGCTACGCCGCGATCGTCTGGCCCGGTGACGACGGCGTTCGCTGGGATGTGATCGCGCAGGCCGGTGCGTTGCTCAAAAGCAAGGACCCAGCGAATCCGCTCGCCGGCTACCGGGTCGAGCGAACCTATGCCGCCGGCTGGTCGTTCACCGGCAGCCTGTGGCGCACCTATGTCAACGAAGGCTTCCACGAGGAGTACCGGATGCCCGAGGGCAGTCCGATATTCGACGGCTATCTGCAAGGCATTTCGTCGAGCAGCGTCGGCGGCGGTTACAACCCGCTCAGCGACGACAACGTCCTGCCGCTAGGCAATCCCCGCCGCGTGACGCGCACCGTCGACGTGCCGGTGATCGAGCTGTTTAGCGAAAACGAGGCGATCACCAACCTGGGTCCCCAGGCACCGGACAGCGACGACCCGGCCAGCCGCCATCGCCTCTACGAGGTTCCGGCGCGAACGCACAGCGCCGGCCCCCTGCCGGGGACCACGGGAGCGATGATGCAGCTGCGGGCGCGCGGACACGCGGCGGCGCAGGCTGTCGCCGAGGGCCGATGCGCACCCGTCGGCAGCGATGTGCCGATGGGCGGGATCGTGATCGCCACGATGGCGAACATGGACGCCTGGGTGCGCCAGGGAACGCCGCCGCCGCACGCGGCGCGCATGAAGGTCGATCTGCAGACCAAGACCGGCGTGAAGGACCGCTACGGCAACAGCGAAGGCGGCGTGCGCAGCGCGCAGCTCGATGTGCCGCTGGCGAAGTACGGCGACTACGTCGATCCGGCCTGCAGCCCGGCGGCACCGGTCGCGGCGAATCCCTTTCACTTTCTGCGGGTCTGGCGCGTGCCCTTGTCCCGGGCCGAGCTGCGAGCGCTGTACAAGGACGAGGCGGACTATCTGCAGCGGTTCAAGGCAAGACTGGAGCGCATGGTCGCCGATCGCTGGCTGCTGCAGCCCGAAGCCGACGAACAGCTCGAGGCCGCCAAGGCAAACGCCAAGGCAGCGTTCGCCGAGCCTTGATTCGTGGCAGCGGACGATTACCGGCGCGGCTGCACAGCGCGCAGGAGATGATGGCAGCCATCGAACCGGCCCATCGGTCCGAGGTCGGCGGCCCATCCATGGTCGAATGCAAGCGAAGCTTCGATCGGGAGCCAGCACCCGAGTGAGCAAGAAAGCCAACGCAGCGTCAAGAACTTCCTGTCCCTGTGGCGTCGCCAATTCGTTCGCCGAATGCTGCGGACCCTACATCGATGGCGAAGCGCAGCCGCACAGCGCGCTTGCCTTGATGCGCTCGCGCTACAGCGCTTTCGCGCTGGGGCACGACGCCTATCTGCTGCGGACCTGGCATCCCTCGACGCGGCCGCCGACGCTCGGCTCGGACAATGGGGCCAAATGGATCGGGCTGGAGGTGGTTCGGCACGAACAGCAAGGCGAAGACCGGGCGGTGGTCGAGTTCGTTGCCCGCTACAAGATTAATGGGCGCGCTCACCGCTTGCACGAGGTCAGCCGTTTTGTGCGCGAAGACGAGCGATGGTTCTATGTGGATGGCGATGTGTCCTGATCGACAGGTCGACGAATTCCTGATATCAACGCGTTGTTCAATTGGCGGCACGCCTCAATGCGCTATGAAACGACCCATTCGCACGATCGAACGCTGTCGGCGCAGGTGTCGATGGATTTCTATTTCTTGCCGTCGCCGGCGTTTGGCCCCTGCGTCCTGACGAGGTAGTCCAGCAATTCGGCCATCTTGTCCTTTGGAATGACGGCTCCGTAGCCTATCATTCGCTCGATCGTATCGCTCCAATCAGCGCGCGGCATGCGTATCTTGTCCAGCGGTTGCTTCTTGGCCGTGTGGCACTCCCCGCAAACCTCGGTGAAGATCTTGTTGGGTTCATCGGCCGCGCTTGCAATCCCGGGCGCCAGCAGAACCAGGCCGACCGAGTAGAGCAGCAGCAAGGCTTTTCCTGCTTCCATGAATTGTCACCTCCTGTCGAGCGCAGGGCGGGCCGGACAGGAAACATCCCATCCCGCCCCGTTGCGCTTTGTCGAATACCGTCTTTGTCAGAAGCCGTACATCACGCGCAGCGTAAATCCATCGTCGGTAAGCTTCGCCGGGAAGGGCTGCGTCCGATCGGTGGCCGTGTCCTCGAACACATGGTGCCTGAATTCGGCGATGCCTTTCACGTTCTGCTCAAACATGTGCTGCCAGCCGACGATGAAGTCGTTTTCCTTGGGCGTCGAATTGGTCACGCCACGCAGTCCGTTGTAGCTTGCGCCAGTGTCGTTGATGTTGTCGCCCTTGATGTAGTCGTAGCGTGCATAGACGATGTTGGTCTTGTTGGGCTGATAGTTGAGTTGGTGGAAACCGCCACGCCACTTGAACTCCTTGCCGTAGCCCGTGGGATTGCTCTCGTTGTTGCTCATGTACTGGTTCTCGAGCCAGATTGGGAAGCCTTGGGGCACGAGGCTCAGCGTCGCGTCGATACCGAGCCTGGTAGAACGGTTCGCATCCTGCTTGCCCGACATGATGCCGGTGCCGGCACCCGTGTTCATCGCATTCAACCGCAGCGTGTCATCGTATTGATCGGCGCTATGGAAGGCGAAGAAGCCGAGCGATTGGTTGTAGTAGCGCATCACCCAACGACCGTAGATATCCTTCTCCTGATTGTTGTCGGTCTTGCCGTTGCTGCCGTTGGTAACGCCGAGGTGGTATTCCGCCCAGAAGGTATCCCGCTTGGCGGTGTCGGTGATCGGCTTGCCGAAGGTCAACATGCCATTGACCTCGGCCATGACCTGCGGCTCACCCAGTCTGAAGAGATAGTCCTTGGCATCGCCGAGCATGTTGTCGACCTTCCGCGGACTGATCAGATCCAGCGCACGCCGTTCGTAGATCAGATACTGATTGACGGAAAGCCGCACCTTGCCGGATGCGTAACCGAGAGGCAGGTGGGTGATGCCGGCGAGCAGATTGACGCTATCGCGTGGCATCGCATCGCCGAAGAGGTTGTTCCACCAGAACTTCGCCACTTCGAAGGTGGGAGACTCGGACTCGAACTGATTGTGGCGTCCGACCGGCGGGTTGTTGACTTCCCCTCGACCAAGCGGCGTGAACTCCCAGGCCTTGGTCTCGTACATCGGGAATTCGACGAACGCAGACAGGTGATCGCCGATGGGAGAAGTCATGAAGATGCTTGCATCCTCGAGCGCAAGGCTGGACGCCTTCGATGTGCTGGTGAGCCCGGTCCCCGAGTCCTGGCGCTTTTCGGTACGGGAGTCGTAGCCGACGCCCGTGATGAACGACAGCGGCAAGGTCGTCGGCAGCTTGACGCCCTTGGAGATCTCGAGGTCTTCCGAGACCAGTTTGACATCCTTGCCGAAGATGGCGCGGTAGCCGCTGAGTCGGTAGGTCACGCCGGCCCCGTTCAGAGCACCCCACATGGTGTGGCAGGTCGAACATTCCACGCCGTGGCGACGGGAATAGGAAGGAACAGCCAGCGCACTTTCAGAAAACAGCGTCAAGCAGGTTGCCGCCAGAATTGCAAGAACACCGACGCTGCGTGCCCCCAATGACAGTATTGGCTTCATTTCTCTCTCCGTTGAACATAAGGTCGTTCGCCAAGCCTTCGGTATCCTGGATAAGCCGAGGTGACTTGGTTGACCGTGTTCGCAAGGCGCGTGCCAGCCGGATCGGCATCCGTTTGTCACGGCCCATCAGGGAGTTGGGCGCAGACCGGCCCGCGTTGTAGAAGCGCTGCTGTCACGAAGTCATGACAGCTGTCACGACTTCGTGACGATGCCAAGGCGCTCCATGTGGGCATAGAAATTCTGGCGGGCGATGCCCGCCAAACGCGCCGCCTCGGACACGTTACCCGAGGCAAGTTGGAGCAGGTTCTCGAAATAGTTCCGCTCGAAGCGCTCCCGCGCCTCACGCAAGCTCAGGGGCTGGGTCGCGTCTGCCACGCTGGGGTTGGCGTCGGCCACGATGCCGAGAGCCGCCGGCGTGATCGGCTCACCCGTGCTGCTGACGACGGCGCGTTCTACTGCGTGCTTCAATTCTCGTACGTTGCCGTTCCAGTCGGCCGCTTCCAGCGCCACAACGGCCTGCGGCGTGAGCGGACCCGCGTCTTTTGAGAACTTGCTGTTGAAGTGGTCCAGGAAGAAGGCCGCCAGCGGCAAGACATCTTCCCGGCGCTGGCGCAGCGGTGGCAGGCGAATCACGACGACGTTGATTCGGTAGTAGAGGTCGGCGCGAAACCTGCCGGCCTTCATCTCGGATTCGAGGGTCTTGTTGGTGGCGCAAATCAAGCGAAAGTCGCTCGCCCTCTGGACAGTGCTGCCGAGTCGCGCAAACGTGTGCTCTTGCAGCACGCGCAACAGACTTGCCTGCAGCTTCGAACTCATGTCGGCGATCTCGTCGAGGAACAGGGTGCCGCCGTCAGCCTCTTCGAAATAGCCTGGAGTAGCCTTCGCCGCACTGGTAAATGCGCCCTTCTCGTAGCCGAACAAGGTCGCCTCCAGGAGGGACTCGGACAGAGCACCGCAGTTGAGCTCGAGCAATGGTCGCGCTGAACGACGGCTTCGGGCGTGGATCAGCTTGGCGACGATTTCCTTCCCGGTACCGCTCTCGCCCTCGATCAACACCGTGGTGTCCAGGGGCGCTGCCTGCCGCAGCTCCGCCAGCACCTTGTCCATCGCCGGCGAGCGGCTGATCAGCACCGGCATGCCCGGCTGCGTGGCCAAGGTCTCGCGCAGCTTGGCGATCTCACGGTAGGCGCGATCCATCTCGAGTGCCTTGCCGATGACCGCCTCCAACTCGTCAAGGTTTTCGAAGGGCTTGGTCAAGTAGTCGAACAGCCCTTCCCGCACCGCGCGCACCGCATCGCGCACTTCGGCGAATCCGGTGATCAGGATGGCGATCTGCCGAGGTCGCTCGAGCCGTATCTCGGAAAAGAGATCCAGGCCTCTGCCGTCGGGAAGCCGCTGGTCCAGGATGAGCAGATTGAAATCGGCCTCCCCCAGCGCCTTGCGTGCCTCCGCGACATCGGCGGCAGTGCGCAAGGTGAAAGCGTTCTTGCGCAGCAGGCCCTCGAACAGCTTCCGCGCGAATGGATCGTCATCGACCAGCAGGATCTTCGCGGTCACGCGCTGTCCCCTCTGGCCACGGGCAGCCAGATGAAAAAGATTGCGCCGCCATCGGCTCTGTTCTCGGCACGAATGCTCCCACCATGCTGTAGCACGATGTGCTGGGCCACCGACAGGCCGAGGCCTGTGCCCTCCGCGCGGGTGGTGAAGAACGGTGTAAATAGCTTCGTCTTGGCCTCGGGCGTCAGGCCGGGGCCGGCATCGGCGATTGCCAGGGACCAGCCCGAAACGCCATGGGTCTGTTCAGCCCGTAGCGAGATTGTCACGGGCTTGTCCGGCCCGGCCAGGACAGCGTTGTGGATGACGTTGAAGAGGGCATGGCGAATCAGCACCGGGTCCGCCTCCAGCAGGACCTCAGCATCGGCACACTCGATATCAATCACGGGATGCGCAGCCACGCTCTGACGCAGGAAGCTGATGGTTTCCTGCAGCGTCGCCTTGAGGTCGATCAGCTGCGGCTCGGAACGGGCCACTTGATTGAAGCGCAGCATGCGCTGGATGAAATTGCGGCAATGGTCGCCCGCCTTGCGGATATCCCCGAGCAACTCTCTGATGCGTTGCGGAACGTCCGCCTCCCGTTCGGCGAGTTCGGCCAGGTTGACCACGCCGACCAGGGGGCTGTTCAACTGGTGTGCGATTTCGCTCACCAGAGTCCCCATCGCCGATAGCTTTTCTATCTGGATCAGTCGCTGCTGGTCGGTGGTCATCTTGGTCAGCTGAGACTCGGCTTGGCGTTGGCGGAAATAGACGGAGCGAAAAAGCGTGTACAGCGCACCGAACAGCATCATGCCGCCCAGCCCGGTGACCACCCAGAGCAGAAACACGCCGTGCTGTATCGTCTGATTGAGGTCCTGTGGAAAGCGGTAGATGGCTAGCGCACCGTCGACCGCGGCGGTTGTCCCGGCGGGGCGCTTCGCGAACGCAAATGGAACGTAGAACTCGATCATCGACAATTGTGGAACCATATAGGCGGTTCCTATGCCGCGCTTGCCGGGATTGAAGACCGCGCGAACGTTGCCACGGAGCGCCGTCTCCAAATCGCCCGGGTGATGAGTGATGGCCTCCTTGCCGATCAGGCTCGGCTCGCTCGACCAGGCCACTGTCCGGTCTGGCTTGAATACCTTGATCAAGGTCACGCCGGACAGATGCGTCAGGCCGCCGAAACTGTGCTCGAGGCGCTGCTGCGCATCAGGCTCGAGGTAATTATCGAGGTCGCCAGGATAGATATGCTGCTCCTGCTCCTGCGCCAAGACGATGGCTTCGACCATGTCGCGGATGATGATCGATTCGCGGTCGATGATCGCCTGGCCGAAGAACGTTGACTGGGTGAACGTGATTCCCATGACGATCAATATGGTCAGCAGCAGACTAAGCGCTGCGAATATTTGCGGTGGGGTCAGGCGAGGCCAGGTCAGTGTCATGTTGTCTAACCCACGTCGAAAGGCAGCTTCAGATCTTCATCCTGGCTTGAACTTCAGCAAGACAAGGCCGACGATCATACAAGTCGCCTAGTCTAGCGGTAAACCCGTCTACGCTGCCAGCAGCAAGCTGACGCTTGATAGCCACGACCACTCTCATCCGAGTTGCAAGCGCTTGAAGGCACTAGGCCGGGGGATCTTCCTCGATTGCGGGTCGTAGACCCATCGACCCGCCGCCAGCGATCGATTCGGTTAGGCTTGCTTTGAAGTTCGCGTCAAACCACGGTAAATCGTTCCGTTGATTCGTTGTAGCGCAACCAGAGGTACCACAACAGCAGTATGCCGAGTCCCAGCGCGATAGCCGTTTCGGGGCTGCCCAGCATATCCGGTAGGTAGGCTTGGCTACCCAGCTTGGTGTAGTCGAGGTTGTCGTCACCCGATTCGCGGGTCAGCAGGTTCCAATGGGAGAGGATGCCGGAGCAGGTGGATCCGCTCCAGGCAAAGAACGCCAGCGCCAGCCAGAGCTTGAGGTGACCCTCGCCGGCACGCCAGAGAGCGCCGGAGGCGCAACCGCCCGCGAAGACCATGCCGATGCCGAATATCGATCCGCCCGTGAGCGATCCGATCCAGAAGGTGGCGGGAATCGCGTCGTAGGGATCGGCGAGCTTCTTTTGAAAGATCATCGAGGCGGCGGGGATGCCGATCGCCAGGGCCAGCATGATGGCTTTGGTCATGCTTCCCTCGCCGGTCATGAAGGGCTCGCGGAAGGCGCGTGAAAAGCACAGGCGCGATCGTTGCATGACGAAGCCCATGGCAAAGCCGATGACGATCATGCTGACCTTGGCGGCCCAGCGCTGATCTTCAGCCTCGGCTGCGGCCGCTGTGCCGCCGAGCAGCAGGAGGATGAGCAGAGCGCCGATCAAGGGATGTGCTGGCTGCATCGGTACATTGATGGCGGCGGGCGCAGCCATGCCCCAGGAGACATGATCCAGGGTCCACAACAACAACTTCAAGCCGATCACGGCGCCGATCATCAAGCCGGCGCCCATCACCCAGCCAGCCGGGGAGGAATTGATGACCGGAGAGAAGAAGCCGCCGGTGGTGCAACCGCCCGCCAAAGTTGCGCCGACGCCCATCAGGATTCCGCCAAGGGCACCCCAGACATATTCGAGCCTTGGCGAACGGTAGATCGAGAACTGCCGCGACAGCAGCGCCGCTGCCATGGCGCCGACGATCAGGGTGATGTTCATCAGCGACATGCGGTGGGTCAGGGGTGACTCCAGTTTCTCCTTGATGTTGAGCAGCGGTCCCAGGCCGATGGCGTTGTTGACCCAGTCGCCCCATAGCCGGAGGCCGCCGAAGACGCCCCAGAACGTTCCCTTGACCATCAGCAACAAGATCAGCAGAACCAGCAGTATGGCGCCGATATGCGCGTCCCAGGCTTCGCCGAACAGTCTGCGCCAATCGTCGCGCAGTCCGTCACGCCAAGGTGAGTTGGTCGATTTCATGGCTCTCATCTCCTGCCAATTGCCCCGACACGCCGCGCATCGCGGAAAGCGTCAGCGTGCCAGGGGAGACTGTTGCTGCCCGTCTGTGCTCACGATTCCCAACAGGCTCAGCATCCCGCCGTCTTCTTGAAGGACTTGCTGGTGTTCTTGCCGTCCTTGTCCCAGCGGGCGCGAATCTCGTCGCCTTCGACGATGCGCTTGTCTTTGAATTTGTCCAAGGTCAAGTCATCGGATACCGTGAGCGTCACCGTCTCGCCCGACTTGGCGTCCTTGAGCACGGCTGCGGCCGACTTGCCGTCCTTGGCCAGCGTGATCTTGGTCACCGGGCCGACCATCTTGCCTTCGTCGGCGACGGCGCTGGCCGTATAGGCGGCGGTGGACAGGGCGAGCGCTGCGGCCATGAGCAGAGTCGATAGTTTTGATTTCATGTCTTTCTCCTTGAGCAATCGGATGTTGGCCAGCGGCACCCTTGCCGCTGGCGGTGGGTCTGCTTCAGAACTTCACCTCGAAGGTGGCGTAGACATCGGTGGCGTTTTCCACCGGCGTGGTGGTCATCATCTGGCCGTTGACGTCGGCGATCTTTAGCGGCGCCCCGACCCAGTTGTTGCTCCCGGTGTATTTGAAGTTGTAGCGTTGAACGCCGAAGCGGAAGAAGGCGCGACTGAAGTAGGACGAGATGGGCATCTTGTCCAGTTCCTGGATGACGTAGGCTTCGTACACGTCGCCACGCGTGCCCACCTTCGCCGTCCACATGTCATCCGCTGCCGGGGCGAAGGTGATCCAGTCTTTGGACCCGTGGTTGTACTCCAGACCGAACTTGGTCTTCGACGGCAGGTCGTAGCGCATCCCCAGCGCGATCGCATTGCCGTGCTTGCTGCTGGGTGCTTCGGGGGCGAAGAAGGAACCGGTCATCAGGCCCTGGAAGCCGAATTGCGCCGAGACGTTGCTGTTCGGATGGGTGATGCTGACGCCGACGTCGGCGAAGAGGTTGAGATCGCCGGCGCCGACCTTCTTGAAGGTGCTGAGGAAGCCGGCACCCCACCAGTCGATGTCGCCGAGGTTGGTCTTGGGCGCGGTGCTGCCGAAGTAGGTATTGCTCATGGTCGGCGCGTCGAAGATATTCACGCCGCGATTCCACTGCAGCCAGACGCGCAGGGGATCGGTGTCGATCGGAATCACGGCGATGCCCAGCATGTCGGTATCGGCGAGGGAGTTGCCCGGCGTGTTGCGGTAGCCGCTCTCGAAGCCGCGGCCGTAGCAGACCTTGGCGTAGGCGCCGGGCAGCGCATCGAGGTCCGGAGCGTAGCCGAAGGTCATGCCGTCGAAGGCATAGTCGACCAGCAGCGCTGGCGTGCCGCCGTTGCCGGGGCGCGGGTTGTTCAAGCGCAGATTGCTCGGGGCACCGTTGGTCGAGGGTCGGCGGCCGATGGAGAACCACATCTCCTTGTCGGCGATGTTGCTCCAGGTGGCGTAGGCGCGGTCGACGTCCAGATAGCTGTTCGAGGGCACGTGGCCCAGGGTCCCATCGAACACGCCGACACGATCGGCGAAGAAGGGAGCGCTGCCGGCGTTGGTGATGGCCGCGTCGTTCTGGGCGCCGAAGACCTTGTACATCACCAGCCGCGCGGTGACGCTGATGTCCTGGGTCGCCTTGGCGCCGATGTCCAGGCCGAAGCGGTTGGTGTAGAGGCTGGTGTTCTCCGGCTGGTAGGCGGGCACCGTGGCGGCGAAGCCGCCGATGCCCTGCACCAGGCCGCCGTTCATCGGGTTGCCGAGGAAGGCCCGCGCCTGATCGTAGCTGCGCACGGCGTTCATCGCCGAGGAAAAGCCCATCAGCGCGCTCAGGGCACCGGCGCTCGACATGCCACCGGCCTGGGGCGCGCCAAAGTAGGTCGACGATCCGGCGGTGGTGGAGGGATTGCGGAAGAAGTCCGCCTGCAGCTTCTGCTGGGCGTTGGCAAAGGTGGCGTTGACGTCGGTGAAGGTCTTGGTCTGCCCCTTCAGGTAGTCGTAGCGGAAGCGGTAGTCGCCGCCGACGCTGAGCCATTTGCCGAGCGATTTGTCTTCGAGCTTCTTGACCTGTCCCTTCACCTCGTCGAGCGCGCTGCTGTCGGCCTTGATCGCGATCGCCTTGATCTGCTCCGCGGTCTTGGCGGTCTGCTCTTCGTTGGCCTTGAGCTGCACCGCCGTCTTCGCCGCTCTCTCTTCGCTGGCGCGGACCTGGCTCTTCAGCGCCTCGAGCTCGCGCGACATCGCCTCCAGCTTCTTCAGCAACTCGGTGTCCGCCGCCGCTGCCCCCAGCGGCAGCAGCAGGCCAGCGACCAGGGTGACCAGCAGCTTCTTTCTGAACGTACCATTCATGACCTTCTCCCAGAGAGTGCAACAGTGCAAATCGGTATCAGCCAGGCTTGCTCGCCAGCGGTTCTTCTTCCAGGTCTTCCCAGCCGGTGATCATGGCTTTGATGTGGGCCAGCGGCGTGTGACCGGTGGTGGCGAAATAGACGTGGACGATGAGAAAGATCAGCATCAGGAACGCCGCCAGCGTGTGCGCGGTGGCGACCGACCCGAGCTCGATGCCGCCCATGGCGCTGGTCCTGGCGAGTTCCGGGTAGTAGAGATAGAGCAGACCGCTAATCCAGATCAGGGGATTGATGAACAGCTTGACGAAGAGATAGGCCAGGCGTTGCAGCGGGTTGTGCTTGGTCAGCTGGGTGGTGCGGAAGGGATGGTGGGCATTGCGGTCGAAGATGCCGAAGGCGTAGTAGCGCATCACCGCCGCGATCTTTTCGGTGGTGGGGATGTATTGCTTCCACTCGCCGGTGGTGAAGTGCCAGAAGATGGCGAAGGCCCACAGCACGATCAGCGCCCAGGCCGCCGTGGTGTGCAGCTCGACGGCCCGCTGCCAGCCAAGAAGTTTGTAGACGCCGTGCACCTCGAAGCCCGAGGCGAGCATGAAGAGGATCAGCGCTGCCTGGGACCAGTGCCAGAATCGCTCGAAGCGCTTGAAGATGTAAGTGCGTGACATGAAGGCTTGCTCCTTTCAACGATTGCGCTGGTAGACGAGATAGCGACCGACGCCGTGGCCGAGTACGACGAGCAAGGCCAGGGCGGCGAGGGCCCAGCCGCCCAGGTCGAGCACGGCCAGATGGTCTCGGCCGCGGCCGGGCATATAGAGGCCGTCGATCTTCTCCAGACGACCGTTGCTCACATGGCATTCGATGCAACCGACGGCCTTTTCCTTGGGCGCCACCATATGGGTGATCGGCCACATGCTCTCGGTTTCGATGAAGTCGACCTTGCCCGAGAACGGGGTATGGGCCGCCGCCATTCCCGTCGCGACAGCCTGCTCCCACTTCAGGTTCTTCCAGAAGGCGGTGCCGTCGTTGCCCGCGAGGTGGGTGATCACCAGCGATTTGTTGACCGGGTCGTAGGCCTGCTTGCCGCGGAACAGTTTGATCGGCCAGATCATCGACTTGCCGTCCGTCGGGCTGCCTTCGAAATGGTTGATCTGGGTCGGCTTGTCGCCCTTCTCGATCTTGTCGCCGACCAGGGTGTACTTCACCGTGCCGTTGAACCAGATGTACTCCGGCTGCACGTTTTCCTTCCAGACGAAGTCGCCCTTGATGCTCATGTAGGTGTCGTAGCCGTCCTCGTTCTTGATGGTCATCGGCTTGCCGTCTGGACCCAGCTTGCCGGCGGTCGACCAATCCCAGGACAGCTTGGTCGGCATGCCACCGCGCGCGAAGGCCGGGATGTGGCAGGTCTGGCAGGCCAGCTTGGCGGTGTGGTCGTTGAGCTTGGCCAGCTTGTGCGGCGCCTGGCCGTGGCAGGCCGGACAGGTGGCTGGGTTGGTCTTGTCCTGCAGGCCACGGATGTGGGCGGGGGCTTTGTCCATCGCCGTCGGCGCGTAGCGGCTGCCGGGCACCTGGTGGCCACCGGTCTTGTGGCAGGTGGCGCAGCTGAAGTTGTTGCCCTTGACGTCCATGTGCACGTCGAGGTTCTTGTCGGGCGCCTCCAGTGAACTGTCGAGGTCACCGTGCTTGACGCCGTCGCCGCCGCCGCCGTTGAAGTGGCAGGCGCCGCAGGTGGTGCGCTTGGTGGGGCCGACCTTCTGGGCGATCTCCCGCAGGTTGATCGCCTTGACGATCTTGCCCGAGCCCGGCGGAAACTCGGTGTCCTTGGTCACCGGCAGTCCGGCGAAGCCCGAGGGTTTCTTGTATTTGCCGGTGGCGTCGTGGCAGACCAGGCAATCGACGTTCTCTTCGACCGTGAAATCGAACTTGTCGTCGCGCCAGCCGTAGCCGATGTGACAGCTGTTGCAGGCAGCCTCGTTCGAGGCCACCGAGGTGCAGAAGTTGTTCACCACGTGCTTTTTGCCGAGAAGCTGTTTGGTGTCGGGATTGACGAACTCCCATTTCCAGTGCTGGGTCTGGTGGATCTGCTTGGCCGCCTCGGTGTGGCAGCTCAGGCAGGCCTTGGTGACCTCGGGACCGGATTCGAACTCGCGGTCCAGCGCCTTGAACTTGCCGTGATCGGCGGTCGATTTGAGCAGCTTGGCGACTGCCGTTTCGGCGAACGCCGGGCCGGTCGCGGCGAAAAAAATGGCCGCCATGGTGGCAGCCAGCACATTGGTGAGACGCATCGCACGCTCCCTCTCTTAGCAATCGACTTTCGCAGTCCGGGCGGCAACTACGTAAAGTTTTGTAAAGTTCGTGAAAGGAATCTTAGGTGCGTTGCAGCAATCGATGTTGACATAGGTCAACATATTATAATGTACTGATATACTAATTATTAAACCTTCATGGATTAGATTGGCTCACCCATCACGTAAGGTGCTGACGTAGCGGTATAATAAGCGGGCTTCGTCACTGACACTGCCCCCGATCTTCCGTCGGCGGTGCGCGAATGCGAGCTGGCACCTAGGAGTTTGCGATTACCGGGTAGCTCGCTCGAGCCACAAATTCTGGCGCCGGTGATGGAACGCCGGTGGTCGCTTCATCTTGCACTTCGCTAGCCCGATCAGCGTCTTGCAGATCGAGCAGATCGGCGTTTGCCGTTTTTGTTCGTCTTTTCCCTGCATTGATCGCTGGCCGGTACAGGTATCGTTATCGTGGATATTGCTTACTTAAACCATTCACCTGCCAATTAGAGTGTCCTCATGCGAACGCTGCTCACTATCAAGGGAAAACTGATCGCCATATTGGTCGTGTCGTTGATCGGTCTGCTGGTCGCCTCGGGTATTTCATTGCTGTCGGAAAGATCGATGCTTCTGGAAGACCGCAAGGCGAAGACGCGCAATCTGGTGGAGGCGACGGTGGGGGTCATCGCCAGTTTCCACGCCTTGCAGGCCGGCGGCTCGATGGCGGAGGAAGAAGCCAAAGCCGCCGCCATTCGCACGATCAAGACCCTGCGCTACGACCAGAAAGAGTACTTCTGGATCAACGACATGAAGCCGGCGATGATCATGCACCCGATCAAGCCGGAGTTGGATGGCAAGGACCTGTCGACCAACAAGGACCCGACGGGCAAGTTGCTATTCGTGGAATTCGTCAATATGGTCAAGGCGAACGGTGCCGGCTTCGTCGAGTATCTGTGGCCCAAGCCGGGCTTTGATCACCCGGTGCCGAAGATTTCCTACGTTGTCGGATTCCAGCCTTGGGGTTGGGTATTGGGCTCCGGCATCTATATCGACGACGTCGAGCGCATCTTCTGGGAGCGGGCGGCCAGCATGTTGGCGATCGACCTGGCGATGATGCTGGTCGTCGGCGGGCTGATATTTGTCCTGATGCGCAGCATATCCCGGCCGATGCGCGACATCGTCGCGACGACCAAGGCGATTCAGCAGACGAAGGACTTGTCACAGCGAGTGACCGTAAGCGGCGACGACGAAATCGCAGAGCTCGGACGCTCGTTCAACGCCATGGTTGCGAGTTTCCAGGAGGTGATCCGCGAAGTCATCGCCAGCGCCGTCGAAGTGGCGGCGCTATGCTCGAAGCTGGCCCAATCCGCTGCGCACGTGGCGGTTGCCTCGGTCCAGCAACGCGAGGCATCGTCGTCGATGGCGGCGGCCATGGAAGAGACCCAGGCGAGCATCGAGCAGGTTGCGCAGAATTCGAGCGACGCCCATCGTGTCGCCGAGCAGGCGAGCGCGATCTCTGACGAGGGCGAAAAGATCGTCGATAGCGCCGCCAAAGAAATGAGCCTGATCGCCGCCTCGGTACAAAGCTCGGCGGGACACATCAAATCGCTGGGTGAGAAATCCGACCAGATCACCAGCATCCTCAACGTGATCAAGGAGATCGCCGATCAGACCAACCTGCTTGCGCTCAATGCCGCCATCGAGGCGGCGCGGGCGGGGGAGCAGGGCCGGGGCTTTGCCGTGGTGGCCGACGAAGTGCGAAAGTTGGCTGAGCGCACCAGCAAGTCGACGCTCGAAATCAGCACCATGATCGACGGCATCCAGAGCGGTACCGCGGACGCGGTTCGCTCCATGGAAGAGGGCAGTTCCCGCGTCGGCGACGGCGTCGCCCTGGCCAATCAAGCCGGAGCGTCCATGGGCAGCATCCGCGCCGGTGCCTGTCAGGTCATCGCTGCCGTCGGCGACATCACGCGGGCGTTGCAGGAGCAGAGTCTTGCCACGCAACAGGTGGTCAGCAGCGTCGAGCAGATCGTGGTGATGGCAGAGCAGAACAGCAGCGAAACGGGCGAAATCGCCTCCACCGCAGAACGCCTGGAGCAATTGGCGCAGCGGCTGCAGACGAGCGTCCGCGCTTTCAGCGCATAAACGACAGCGGATCGCGAGGGCGCCCCGTGGTCCGTTGACCCTCTTCGGCGAGAGGCGCGAAGTCAGCCAACAATTGCTCCGACGATCCGGACTGCTTCGTGCGCTGTCGGTGATCCCGCTGTCGGGCAAATGCCGTCATCGCACAACCGCTACCTCGCTCTAGAGCAATTCAAGCTGTATTTCGCCGGCCTTCCGCTGACCAGACGGATCCGGCTCGCGCCCAGGGCATTGGCAACCGCCTTGTCGCCGGGCCTGACTTCAAGCCGCTGACCACATTTGACGATGTAGTCCTCCGAGTCACCGTCGCGGGTCAGCCAAAGGCTGCCCTCGAGGCAAATCAGCGTCAATGCGCAATCGCCCAAATCGATCAAGGTCCCGCCGGCCAGGGCAAGGTCTTGACAGCACCTCGACTGGTCTTCGGGGTCGGCGCCGGAATATGCTAAAATGGAATGTATATAGCCCATCTGCGCTCTCCTGTAATCGCTGCACAATGGCCATTTTCACCGTACGCTAGCTGCAACGCCAACGAAATCTGCTCACGCTATGCATGAGGAGATGGAATGATAAGACGCTCGAACAGGGATTTGCCCTCGCTCGACTTGTTGTATGCATTCGAGATCGCGGGCAGGGAACTCTCCTTTACTCGTGCCGCCGACAGGTTGTTCGTGACCCAGTCGGCTGTCAGCAAACAGATCTCAGCGTTGGAGTCGGCGTTGGGTCTCAACTTGTTCGAACGCCAGACCCGCGCGTTGAAGCTGACCCCGGCCGGCGAGCGTCTGCTTCGCGCAACCGAGCCTTCCCTCGCCACGCTGAGGGAGGCGGTTGCCGACTTGCGCGCCGGCGACGAGCCGACCGTCACGGTGACTTGCACACCGGCATTCGCCTCGCTGTGGCTGATTCCGAGACTGGGCGAGTTTCGTCGCGCCAATCCCGGAATCGACATCCGTATTGCCGCTGACATGCGTGTTACCGATTTGGAGAAGGGCCGCATCGATGTCGCGGTGCGACACCTGGCTGATCACGCAGCGCCGGCGGATGCCGTAAGAATCGCCGGGGGAGCGGTCATCGCTGTTTGCAGTCCCAAGTTGTTGAAGTCGACGCGTGCTTTGAAGAAGCCGCAGGATCTGTCGAGCTACGTGTTGCTCGAGTATGTCGACGAAACTCGCCAATTGCCCTGGTTGGCCTGGTCGGTTTGGCTTGAGGCTGCTGGCTTGGAGGAACTGCGGCCCTTGGGCCGCATTGAATTCAACCACTATGATGCGGCGATCCGCGCCGCGATCGACGGGCAGGGTGTAGCGTTGGCGACTGCGGATTTGGTCAACAGCCTGCTTGCGAGCGGGACCTTGGTCACGCCGCTGCCGCATCGATATTCAAATCCGCGTTCTTACTTTCTTCTCGTCTCCCAGCGCGGAGCAAACAATCCCGCAGTGCGCGTCTTCCGCCAGTGGATGCAGGATGCCGGTTCCAAGGTCCGTCGCCGCTGAGCAGTCATCCAACCGGCGCCGGCCGGCCTCCCTTCGCGCCACACGTCGCAGCGGGACGATGCCCTCGTACCAACTAAAGAGGGTTTCCCCGACTTTGCAAATACCGTCGGCAGGGTATTTCCGAGCTTACCTGCGCGGAGTAGCCTGAGCGTGTTCGCTGTCGCCAGCAAAGTCGCCTACGGTGAAGCGACATTTTCGCCGGCAGCAAGCGACAGGCGAATTTCGGTAGCCGAGCAAGCCGGTTCACAGCTAGAAGGGCCTGATATGTTGCATGCGCTTTGGCAAGGTCTGGCGTCCTCAAAATCCGCCGTCGCAGACGACGCGCCAGTCTTTGATCGTGCGCAAGTCAAGCTGCTCAATGAGCATTTTGCGATCGGAAAGAAGCTGCGCTACTTTCCCGAAAACCATAATCGGATATTTCTCCGCACCGTCGTCATCGCCTACTGTATCAACGACCAAGTGCTTTACGCCAAGGACGACATCATTTTTGCCGACGATGGTTTGCCAAAGGGATTCCAGTCCGCCGACGGCAAGGTGGTAGCGTTTGGCAAATGGGAGGTCTTCCGTCTGCTCCTACCCGATACCACCGAGATGGAAAAACAACTTGACTACACCACCCGCGCAGAACTTGGCCGGGGCGGGCAGTTTGGCAAGGGAAACATCATCACCCTGGTCGGTGACGTCGTCGATCACCGCGTGCCGCTGCTTGAAACACACGTGCATGCGCACAAAGTGATGCACGATGGCCCTTACGCCGATACGTCGACGGTACTGGTTACGCCCGACTTTGACACCCTGGCCCTTGCCGATCGACGCAAGAAGCAGCGGGTCCAATGCGCCATCGCTGCCAGCCTCCACTACGCCAACGAAACCGCAGTCTTCACCTGCAAACTCAGCGACTTTTCTGAATTGACGCTATGTTTGCGGCCAACTGGTGCTGGAAGCAGAATGCCGACGCTGGATACACGAAACGCCGTCATCGCGGAGTTTGAAGTTCCCGGCGAGCCGTCGCGGTACCGAATCCGCGGCAGGGCATTTCGCCATGGCGACGATTTCTGTGTAATCGAGATCGATCAACTGTATCGGGACGGCAAATTCAACAGAATCCACATGATGGACATCGTCGAGATCAAGACGGGGCTACTCAACTTGCAACACTAGGTTCCAGTCTTCGAGCAGCCTATGACCGATTGGCAATCGCCATTCAAGCGCGTTGCCGCCTATGGCCCCAACCTCTCCATGGCTTCGCGCTTGCCGATTCCTCTCACCGCGACGATCGCTGGCATTTGCGATTGGCGCGGCGATGATTTCTCGGCTTCCCAGTTGTAGATCGTCTGGGCCGACACGCCCACCAGGGTGCCCATCTGGGCTGCCGAGAGCCCGAGCTTCTGCCTGAGTGTGGCAAAGCCCTTTGCCGAGAACCGGACCCGACTGGCGTCCTCTGCTGCGGTGGGCGCCGCAGTTCGCTTGACGACCTGCTTGTCGAGACGGACGGCCTCTTTCTCGAGGGCAGACAGGCGGCGCTTCAGGGCGGCAATGTCAGATCGGTGTTGGGCTGACGCCTTCTGCAGGCGGGCGGTTTCTGCGCGGATTTCCTTGCGGGCTATTCTGGCGATCTCGTCTTTGAGTGCCGAGGCAATGTTGGCCATTATGGGTTTCGAAATTTGTATTGATGGCGCAGTATACCGTCAATGCAATCCTCTTTCGCGGCGGAAGCCGACCGTGGCGTATGCGTCGCGCTGATCTTTGCGCTCGTTGCCGAGCGGCTCACCCTTTTCTATGAGCACGATAAGTGGCTCACCAAGGCACAGGGGGCGACTCTGGCGGCGGAGTGGCTCTCCAGATCGAAGCGCAGCATGTCGACCGCGATGCGCAAGCATGTCTCCGATTTGAGTGATGGCTTGGCCAGACAGATCGCCGAGACCCTATCGAGGCAGGCGGGATTGCAGACCGCCCACGAGATGATGGAAGCCCTTGATCCCAACTACCCGTCGGAGATAGGGCAGTCAATGATGGCGGAATGCGAGCGGGTCTTCGAGCGAGAGCCGCCACCTGTTTGCTGAATCGGGTCTTGCGCGTCGACCAGGCCTGGCCAAACCAATGTTGGAGCTACTGCAATTGCTGCCCGAAACGCTCGAGACGTGGCAACCAGTCATCTTTGATGGCGGCCGATACCAGGATGTGATGGGCGCGGCCGATCAAGGCTTGACGGGGAACCAGTCCGATATATCGCGAATCGGCGCTGTTGTCGCGGTTGTCACCCAGCATGAGGAACTGCTCGTTGGGAATCGCCACCGGACCGAAGTCCGATGCGTTGGCAACGCCACTGAGCCATTGGATCCGATGGGAGTGATCGTCCAACAGCTCGATCAGCCCAACCCCGGGAACGTTGACGCCCGGTGCCACGGTCTCTTGAAACTCGCTCGCAGCGACGTAGCTGGCGGGCTTCTCGTTGATGAAGAGTTGCTTGTGGCGCATTTCGACGATATCACCCGGGAGCCCGACGATGCGCTTGATCAACCGTGCGCCATCTTTCGGCGAGTAGAAGGTCACGATGTCGCTGCGCTTGGGCTCACCGAGCCGGGCGATCACCCTATCGGTCAGCGGGACCTTGAGGTCATAGGCCGTGCGATCGACCAAGACCACATCCCCCTCAAGTATCGTGGGATGCATCGATCCGGAGGGTATCGGGTTGTAGTCGGCGATCGCCGTGCGAATCAAGCCGAAGACCAGGAGCAGCCCGATGAATATCCGATTGTCACGCATCGTCCCATTCATGCTTAACATGGTGAAGGCCGCTCCGAGTCGATAGGCGATCGATGCTACCGCTTCGCTACAAACATGGATATGTCGACCAAGTTCGGATTTGTAACAACGTTTGAAATATCGACATGTTCGGGGCGGTTGGCCGAGATCCGATGGGCGGCTTTGCCATCATCGGTGTCCGACATCCGCTGTCACGTCCAGGGCGTTCCTATCGCACCGTGTAGAAGCTTAGATGAACCGCGTCCGGTAAGCGGCTTCCGACACCCACGAATTGGTGGTCGCTCAGCCACGCCCACTTGGTCGCGCTGGCTTCAAATCTGGGTTGGCATCTGAAATAGACGTCGGCTGGGTTCACCGGTTCGCCGCGCATGATCCTGGCGGAATCATCTGGCGAGGCGACCCGCAGAGCGCTGTTGTGCACCAATATTCGGCTGCCGTCGCGCAACTCCAGCACGTAGCGGGCATCGAGATGCGCCCGCCTTGCCCCATCGACGATCAGCTGAAAATCGGCGCCCCCTGGCAATATATGCCCTTCCAGCAGCGGCCCTTTGACGATCCCTCCCGTAATGGGTATCACTCGCCGCACGCCCATCGCGGTCTGACCGACTTCGATGGCGGGCCCGATTTGTACTGCAAGGTCACAGAGATGCTCAAGAGTCGGCGGCGGGAGTGTATTCATGCGTGGAGTCCTTCAGACAGATCTCCGGGTTGCACGGAGAATCTCTGGAAGAGAACGGTTGTTGGTCCAATGTCGAAGCCTTCGCAGCATTGTATCGACGGAAGAACCCGAGATGGAGATCGACGATCGTGTTCAAATATACGCCAACCCTATCCTCTTCCTCAACCGGAGCCCGCTGTGACCCGCCAGAGCGAATTCGCGCCATCTATTCCTGGAAGTCAGCCCCGCTCAGTCGATTGGCCACCGACGATCTTGGACGTCGCGGACCGCTGGCAACGTGAGCGAAATGCAATAGGATGATCACATACAAGAAGAGCGTTGCGCTGCTCGCCATCGGGCAGGCCCTGCTGCTGACCAACGGCATCATGCTGGTGTCCATCAACGGTCTGCTGGGCCTGCAGCTCTCGCCCGACAGGCGCCTGGCGACGCTGCCGATCACCACCTACGTTTTGGGCGGCGCGTTGGCGACGTTGCCGGCGGCGTTCCTCATGAAGCGCTATGGCCGCCGTGCCGGCTTCATGCTCGGGGGCACGCTCGGCGTGTTGGGTGCCTTGATCTCCGCCGCCGCCGTGCATCGGGGAAGCTTCTGGCTGCTCTGCCTGGGTACGATCTGTGCGGGCGTCTACAACGCCTTCGGCCAACAATTTCGCTTCGCTTCCGCCGACGCCGCGCCGGTCGAATGGAAGAGCAGGGCGATCTCGCTGACCCTGGCCGGCGGCATTCTGGGAGGCATCATCGGCCCGGAGGTCGGCAAGCACACGCGCACCCTGCTAGAGCCGAGCTATCTGGCGAGCTACGTGGCACTGGCGCTGTTTGCAGCGCTCTCCGTGCTCGTCGCCAGCCGACTGAAGATCCCGCCGCTGTCGGTCATCGAGCAGAAGGTGGTCGGGCGGCCCATCACCGAGATCGCGCGGCAGCCCGCGTTCGTGGTGGCCATTCTCGCCGCCGCCTGCGGCTACGGGGTGATGAATCTATTGATGACCGCAACGCCGATTGCCATGGACATGTGCGGCATTGCCTTTGCCGACACGGCCTTCGTCCTGCAGTGGCACGTCATCGGCATGTTCGCACCGTCCTTCTTCACCGGCCAGTTGATCAAGCGTTTTGGCGTAGCGAACATCCTGCTGGTCGGCGCCGCGCTGATGTTCGGCTGCATAACCATCGCGCTCGCGGGCCTCACCCTGATGCACTTCTGGTGGGCCCTGGTGTTGCTCGGCGTCGGCTGGAACTTTCTGTTCATCGGCGGCACCACGCTGCTCACCGAGACCTACCGCCCCGAAGAGCGAGCCAAGGTCCAGGGCGGCAACGATTTCTGCGTCCTCAGCGTCCAGGCGCTGACGTCCCTAGGCTCGGGTGCGCTGATTACCGGAACGGGCTGGTCATCGCTCAACCATGTCGCGCTGCCGATCGTTGCATTGACCACCTTGGCATCGCTGACGCTGCGTCTGCGCAAGTAGCATGCGGCTCAAGGGAGCTGGCGCGCTCGGCGGGGATCGAACCCACAACCCCTGGCTTCGGAGGCCAGTACTCTATCCATTGAGCTACGAGCGCGAGGGCCGTCAGCATAGCCGTTTTGCCCGGCGCCGTCCATGTGC
>JAHFRE010000036.1 GCA_023258955.1 Sterolibacterium sp. | reverse complement strand
CGCCTCGGCGTGGTCACCAAGGACGGCGAGATCATCTATCCCGACCGCCAACTGATGCTGTTCGCCGCCGACGTGCTGACGCGCAATCCCGGCGCCTCGATCATCTACGACGTCAAATGCAGCCGCAATCTGGCGCTCGCCGTCCGCCACCAGGGCGGCGTGCCGCTGATGTGGAAGACCGGCCACGCGCTGATCAAGGCCAAGCTCCGGGAGAGCGGCGCGCCGCTCGCCGGCGAGATGAGCGGCCACACCTTCTTCAAGGAGCGCTGGTACGGTTTCGACGATGCGCTCTACAGCGGCGCCCGCCTGCTGGAGATCGTCTCACGCTGGCCCGATGCCAATTGGCCGCTCAAACACCTGCCCAATTCGCTGTCCACCCCCGAGCTCAACGTCAAGATGGGCGAGGGTGAGCCGCACGCCCTGATCGAGAAGCTCGCCGCCGCTGCCGCGACGCTGTTCCCTGATGCCGTCGAGCTGATCACCCTCGACGGGGTGCGCGCTGAATTCGCCGACGGCTTCGGCCTGGCGCGCGCCTCCAACACCACGCCGGTGGTGGTGTTGCGCTTCGAGGGCGACACGCCGCAAGCGCTGGCGCGCATCAAAGCGCTGTTCAAACGGGCGCTGGAGGCGAGCTGGCCGGGACTCGCCGTCGCCTACTGACGATGCACGCTACGAGCCAGGAGGTCTTCATCGGCCGACAGCCGATTCTCGACCGCTCGCAACGATTGGTCGCCTACGAGCTGTTGTTTCGCCGCGGCTACAAGAACGCCGCCGAGGTGGACGATCACCGCGAGGCCACCGCCAGTGTCATCACCCGCGCCTTCGTTGACCTGGGCATCGAGGCGGCGTTGGGGCCGTACAAGGGTTACATCAACTGCGACGCGAGCCTGCTGCTCTCGGACATGATCGAGGTCTTGCCGCCGGACAAGATCGTGCTCGAGGTGCTCGAAACCGTGGCGGTGACGCCGGCGATCGTCGAACGCTGCCTGAAGTTGAAGTCGCTCGGCTACAGCCTGGCGCTCGACGATTTCGTCAGCGATCACGAGCGGCTGCGACCCTTGCTCGAGATCGTGGACATCGTCAAGGTCGATACCATGCTGCTCGGCGCCGCGGAACTGCTCGAGGCGACGCGCCTGCTCAAACGCTGGCCGGTGCGCTTGCTGGCCGAGCGCGTGGAGAGCCAGGAGACGGTGGCGCAATGTCTGGCCGACGGCTATGACCTGTTTCAGGGCTACTACTTCGCACATCCGGCGATCATCGCCGGCAAGAAGCTCGGTCATTCGCAACTGGCGCTGCTGCAACTGCTCTCCATGGTCGCCGCCAACGCCGAGACCGATGAGCTCGAAGCGGTGTTCAAGCAGGAACCTGGACTCGCCGTCAATCTGCTGCGCCTGACCAACTCCGCCGGCAGCGGCGTGCGCACTCGCATCAACTCGTTGCGCCATGCGATCTCGGTGCTGGGGCGGCGCCAGCTGCACCGCTGGCTGCAACTGTTGATGTACACCGGCGCGGCGCAGAGCGAGGCGGCCGGTGCCTTGCTGCAGCTGGCGGCGACGCGCGGTCGCCTGATGGAACTGCTGTCGGCCAAGGTGGCGCCGGATGATCGCCACGCCGAGGACCAGGCTTTCATGTGCGGCATCCTGTCCCTGATGCCGGCGCTGATGGGCGTGCCGATGACCGAAATCCTGAGCACGGTCGGTGTCGCTACCGAGGTGGTGGGCGCCCTGGAATCGGGCGCCGGCAGCCTGGGTACGCTGATGACGCTGGCGGTGGCGCTCGAGGGCGGCGACGGCGAGGCATGCCACAACGCCACGCGCAAACTGCCGCACCTCGACGCCGACGTGGTCAACGCCTGCCACACGCAGGCCCTGGTCTGGGCCAATAGCATCGAGCGGGCGGCTTGATCCTTGGCGATTAGCCGATGACCGACAGCGCCACCCTGGGCCAGGTCTTGCGCGACAGCAAGAGGCTCGCCATCGTCGGCCTGTCGGCAGATGACGCGCGTCCGTCCAACGTCGTCGCCAGGTACATGCAGGCGCGCGGCTACACGGTGATTCCGGTCAACCCGAAGTGCGCCCAGATCCTCGGCGAGAAGTGCTATCCGAACCTCAAGGCGATCCCGGGTCCGGTCGACCTGGTCGACGTCTTCAGAAAGTCCGGCGATTGCCTGTCGATCGCCGCCGACGCCGTGGCCATCGGCGCCAAGGTGCTGTGGCTGCAGCAGGGCGTCATCAACGAAGAGGCGCGCGAGCTGGCGGCGGCGGCCGGCCTCACCGTGGTCATGGACCGCTGTCTGAAGATCGAGTTCGCCCGCCTGTTCAGCGGCTAGCACGTTGCAGGTGCTAGCACGTTGCGGGTGCTAGCACGTCCCAGGTGTTAAAGGCGTTGTTCGACCCAGGCGCGCACCGAGGCCAGCGCCTCGGCCAGCTTTTCCGGCTGGGTGCCGCCGGCCTGGGCCATGTCGGCGCGGCCGCCGCCCTTGCCGCCGACCTGCTGCGCCACGGCGTTGACCAACTCGCCGGCCTTGATCCGCTGGCACAGGTCGGCGGTGACGCCGGCGATCAGGCTGACCCTGCCCTCGGCGACGCTGGCCAGGACGATGGCCGCCGGCGCCAGCTTGTCCTTCAGCTTGTCCAGGGTCTCGCGCAGGGCCTTGGCGTCGGCGCCTTCGAGGCGGCTTGCCAACACGCGGATGTCGCCGACCGTCACCGCCGCGGCGGCGAGGTCCTCGCCCTGCGCGTTGGCGAGCTTGGACTTCAAGCGCGCCAGTTCCTTCTCCAGATTCCTGGCGCTGTCTACCAACTGCGCCACCCGTTGCGCGGCCTCGGCCGGCAGCGCGTGCACCTGCGAGGCCACCTCGTCCAGCTGCGCCAGTTGGGCGTGCACGTGGGCCAGCGCGGCGTCGCCGGTGACCGCCTCGACGCGGCGCACGCCCGAGGCGACTCCACCTTCGGCGACGATCTTGAACAGGCCGATGTCGCCGGTGCGCCGCACGTGGGTGCCGCCGCACAGCTCGGTCGAGTAGCCGCCCATGGAAATCACCCGCACCTCGTCGCCGTACTTCTCGCCGAACAGCGCCATGGCGCCAGCGGCGATCGCCTCCTTGTAGCCCATCGAGCGGCAGGCGACCTCGACGTTGCCCTGGATCCCGGCGTTGACCAGTTCTTCGACGCGACGGATCTGCGCCGCGGAGAGCGGTTGCCCGTGCGAAAAATCGAAGCGGGTGCGTCGCTGATCGACCAGCGAGCCCTTCTGTTGCACGTGCGCGCCCAGCACCTGGCGCAGCGCCGCGTGCAACAGGTGGGTGGCCGAGTGGTTCCAGGCGGTGTGGCCGCGCGCAGCGGCGTTCACCCGCGCCGTCACCTTTTCGCCGACGGCGATGGCGCCCGCAACCACGCGACCGTGGTGGCCGAAGACCTCGGCCTGGATCTTCTGCGTGTCATCGACCGCGAACAGGCTGGTGCACACGGCGCCGCGCACGAACTCGCCGACGTCGCCGACCTGGCCGCCCGACTCGGCGTAGAAGGGGGTGCGGTCGAGCACCACGATGCCGCTCTCACCCGCCGTCAGTTCGTTGACCCGCGTCCCCTCGCGGTAGAGGGCGAGTACCGTGGCCTCCGATTCGAGCGCCTCGTAGCCGCAGAACGCGGTCGTCGGTCCGTCGTAGTCCACGCCACCGGCGGACTTGAAGCTGGAGGCGGCGCGCGCCATGCTGCGCTGGCGCTCCATCGCCGCGTCGAAGCCGCGCTCGTCGACGGCGACGCCGCGCTCGCGGCAGACGTCGGCGGTCAGATCGAGGGGAAAGCCGTGGGTGTCGTAGAGCTTGAAAGCGGTGTCGCCGTCGAGCGTCTTGCCGCTCAAACCGGCGAGCGCCGTCTCGAGGATCTCCATGCCGTGGCCGATGGTTTCAAAGAAGCGCTGCTCTTCGGCGAGCAGGGCGCCGCGCACCTGCTCGCGCAGCGCCGGCAGTTCCGGGTAGGCGGCACCCATGGCCGCGCACAGGGCGTCGACCAGGGTGTGGAAGAAGGGCTGCTTCTGCCCCAACTGGTGGCCGTGGCGGATGGCGCGGCGGATGATGCGACGCAGGACGTAGCCGCGGCCGTCGGCGCCGGGCAGCACGCCGTCGACGATCAGGAAGGCGCAGGCGCGGATGTGGTCGGCGATGACCTTGAGCGAGTTGTTGGCTAGATCGGCGCAGCCGGTGGCGAGCGCCGCCGCCTTGATCAGATCCTGGAACAGGTCGATGTCGTAGTTGCTGTGCACCCCCTGCAGCACCGCCGCGAGTCGCTCCAGGCCCATGCCGGTGTCGACCGAGGGCTTGGGCAGGGGATGGAGCACGCCCGACTCGTCGCGGTTGAACTGCATGAACACCAGGTTCCAGATCTCGATGTAGCGGTCGCCATCGGCCTCGGGAGAGCCGGGCGGGCCGCCGGCGACGGCCTCGCCGTGGTCGTAGAAGATCTCGCTGCAGGGTCCGCAGGGACCGGTGTCGGCCATCTGCCAGAAGTTGTCGGAGGCGTACTTGGCACCCTTGTTGTCGCCGATGCGGACGATCCGCTCGGGGGCGACGCCGATCTCCCTGGCCCAGATGTCGTAGGCCTCGTCGTCCTCGGCGTACACCGTCACCCAGAGCTTGGACTTGGGCAGGCCGTAGACCTCGGTCAGCAGTTCCCAGCCGAAGCCGATCGCCTCACGCTTGAAGTAGTCGCCGAAGCTGAAATTGCCCAGCATCTCGAAGAAGGTGTGGTGGCGCGCCGTGTAGCCGACGTTCTCCAGGTCGTTGTGCTTGCCGCCGGCGCGCACGCAGCGCTGCGAACTGGTGGCACGACTGTAGGAGCGCTTATCCTTGCCCGTGAATACGTCCTTGAACTGCACCATGCCCGAGTTGGTGAACAGCAGCGTCGGATCGTTGCCCGGCACCAGCGGGCTGGAGGCGACGACTGAGTGTCCCCGGGCGGCGAAGTAGTCGAGAAATTTCTGGCGAATCTCGGCGCTTTTCATGGCGTTCCAGCCTTGCTAGCAAACGCCGATTTTAGCATCGGCGAATAGGTCCAACCGGTCGGTGAACAGCGCCCGCGCGCCCAGGGCGAACAGACGCTCGGCGTCAGCGGCGCGGTTCACCGTGTAGCAGGCCCAGGGGATGGCCGCCGCCGCCAGATCGGCGGCGAGCGCCGCGCTCATCTCTCCGGCGGCGCAGTGCAGGGCGAAGCAGTCGCTGCCGGCGAGGAGATCTGGCCAGTTCTTCGGCACGCTCTCGAGCAGCAGGGCGCGCGGGATTGCGGGCGCCGCCTGGCGCGCTGCCTCCAGGGCCTCGGGCGAGAAGGAGGAGGCGAGCAGCGCCGCGGGATTGCGGCGCGCCAGCAGCCGGCCGACCGCTGCACCGGTTTCGCGTGCCAGGCCGGTCGCGGGCTTGATCTCTACGTTGGCCACCAGATCGAGCCGCGCGCACAGATCCAGGGCCTGCTCCAAGGTCGGCGCGGGCGTGCCGGCGTAGGCCGGATGGAAGCGGCAACCCGCGTCGAGGCGGGCCAGGTCAGCCGCCGCGGTGCGTGCCACGTCGCCGGAGCCGTCGGTGGTTCGCTCGAGGGTCTCGTCGTGGATCAGGAAGGGCACGCCGTCGGCGCAGAGCATGGTGTCGAACTCGACGCCGCGAAAGCCCAGACGCGCCGCCAGCGCGATGCCGGCTAGGGTGTTCTCCGGTGCCAGGGCGCCGCCGCCGCGGTGCGCGAAAAAGCGCGGGTAGCGAAACGGCCCCATCGACGATCAGCGCTTGTTGCCCGCGGCGGCGGCTTCTTCGTTGATGCGGCGCACGGCTTCGTTCAAGGCGGCCAGCGGCGGTCTGTCGCTGCGCCAGACCGCTTCCAGCTCCTCGGCGAGGATCTGCCGCTGCCGCGCCAGCCCGTAACCGTGCTTGCCGCGTCCAGCGTGCGATTTGCGACTGAGCAGATTGCGCGTGGTGCCAGCCGCCGCCGCGGCATCGAGCGAGGCCGCGGTCATCGGCAGGAAGCCGGTCGCCGCCACCCACTCGCGCTGCACGGCGGGGCGCAGCAGGAAGGCGACGAAGCGCGCCGCCACCCTGTCCTCGGCCGGCTTGTTGCCGGCGAGCAGCCACAGCGCGGCGCCGTCGGGCAGCAGCAGCTCCGGCGTCACCCCATAGACGTCGTCGTAGTGCGGCAGCGCTGCGACCCCCAGGGAGATGCCCGCGGCCTGGGCGGTGGCGGCGAGCGAGGAGGCGCCGGTGAGCATCGCGCATTCGCCGCCGATGAACTTGCGGTCGGCTTCGTCGGCGCTGCCGAAATAGTGGAAGTAGCGGCTCTTCTGCCAGCTCGCCAGCAGCGAGACGTGCTTGACGTCCACCATCCGGTTCAACACCAGGCGCATGACGCCGCGCGCGTCCTTGGCTGAAACCGGTTCGCCGTGCTGCACCGAAAGATTTTCCAGATGCACCCAGGCGAAGCGCGAGCTGGTCAGCGGACAACGGCTGCCGGCGTCGTAGAGTTTGCCGGCGAGCTGCTGCAACTGCAGCCAGGTCTTCGGTTCGGGGTCGGGGTCCAGTCCGGCGCGGCGCAGCGCATCCTTGTTCCAGAACAGCACCGGCAGCGCCAGACCCAGCGGCAGCGCCTGCAGGCGGCCGGCCGGGTCGTCCACGGCGTCGGCGATCAGCGGCAGGAACTGGCTGCTGTTGAATTTTTCGCCGGCCGCGGTCATCGCCTGATAGAGTGGCTTGAAGCGCGGCAGGGTGTGGAAGAACAGCGCGCTGTCGTCGGCGTCGAGCAGGGCCAGTTGCGGCAGCTGGCGCGACTCGCCGAGGCTGGCGAGGTCTTCGAGGACGACGCGGGCCGACCCCTTCTGCTCGGCGTTGAAGCGCTCGGCGAGATTGGCCAGCACCTCTCGCGCCGGCGAGCCCAAGCCATGGCGCAGCTTGATCTCGATCGCCGCTGGCGCTGGCGTTGCCAGCTTCGCCAGTTTGCTCGGCTGTGCCTTCGTGGCCGACTGCGCCAGGCCAGCCCAGCCAGCCAGCGCAGTCGCTGCCAGCCAGCAGGCGATCGCTCTGCGTGCATCCATGGAACGCATCTTAACCGATGCCTGGCGGTGCCGGCACGATCGATCGCCCCGCGATATTTCAGTGTTAAAATATCGCGGTCAAAGTCAATCGGAGGTGGCATGCGCATCATCTGTCTGGGAGGTGGGCCGGCGGGACTGTACTTCGCCATTCTCGCCAAGAAGGCCAATCCGGCGCACCAGGTGACCGTGCTCGAGCGCAATCGCGCCGGCGACACCTTCGGCTGGGGCGTGGTGTTTTCCGACGCGACGCTGGCCAACTTCGCCGCCGCCGACGCCCAGACCCACGACCTGATCCAGTCCAGCTTCCACCACTGGGACGACGTCGACATCTACTTCAAGGGCGAGCGCTTCGTCTCCCACGGTCACGGCTTCTGCGGCATCGGCCGCCGCCGCCTGCTCGCCATCCTGCAGAGCCGGGCCGCCGAGCTCGGCGTCATCCAACGCTTCGAGACCGAGATCGAGGACGTAGACCACTACGCCGACTACGACCTGATCGTCGCCGCCGACGGGGTGCACAGCCTGACCCGGCAGAAATACGCCGAGGTGTTCGAGCCCAACATCGAGGTGCGCCGCTGTCGCTACATCTGGTTGGGTACGAAGAAGCTGCTCGACGCCTTCACCTTCGCCTTCGAGCGCACCGCGGCCGGCTGGTTCACCCTGCACGCCTATCGCTTCGACGCTGACACATCGACCTTCATCGTCGAGGCGCGCGAAGAGACCTGGGCGGCGGCCGGTCTCGCCGAAGCCGACGTGGCGCAGTCGATCGCCTTTTGCGAGAAGCTCTTCGCCGCCTATCTCGACGGGCAACCGCTGCTCGCCAACTTCGGCCACCGCCGCGGTTCCGCCTGGCTGAAATTCAACCGGGTCCTCTGCCGCCGCTGGCATCACCGCAACATCGTGCTGATCGGTGACGCCGCCCACACCGCGCATTTCTCGATCGGCTCCGGCACCAAGCTGGCGATGGAAGACGCGATCGCGCTGGCGGCGGCGCTGGCGGCCGAAGCCGACGTCGAGCGGGCGCTGGTGCGCTACCAGGCCGAGCGCGAACCCGAAGCGCTGCGCCTGCAGAGCGCCGCGCGCAATCGCATGGAGTGGTTCGAGAACATCGAGCGCCACGCACGCCTGCCGCCGCTGCAGTTCTCCTACGCCCTGCTCACCGGCAGCCAGCGCATCGGCCACGAGAACCTGCAGGCCAGAGACGGCGACTACGTGGCCGAGGTCGAGGCCTGGCTGGCGCAGCAGAGCGGACTGGCGGCGGCGCCGCGGCCGCCGATGTTCACCCCCTTCCGCATCCGCGAGCTGGAGTTGAAGAACCGCGTGGTCGTCTCGCCGATGGCCATGTACTCCTGCAAAGACGGCGTAGCCGACGACTTTCTGCTGGTGCATCTGGGCGCTCGCGCCCTGGGCGGCGCCGGCCTGGTGATGACGGAGATGGTCTGCGTTGCGCCCGAGGCGCGCATCACCCCGGGCTGCGCCGGCATCTGGAACGCGGCGCAGCAACAGGCCTGGGCGCGCATCGTCGCTTTCGTGCACGGCAATTCGAGCGCCAAGATCGGCCTGCAGCTGGGCCACGCCGGCCCCAAGGGCTCGACCCAGCTCGGCTGGGAGGCGACCGACGAACCGCTGGCCGAGGGCAACTGGCCGCTGGCGGCGGCATCGAGTCTCGCCTACGGACCGCACAACCAGGTGCCGCGGGCGATGAACCGCGCCGACATGGAGGCGGTCGTAGCAAGCTTCGTCGCTGCCGCCCAACGCGGCGCCGCCGCCGGCTTTGATCTGCTGGAGCTGCATTGCGCCCACGGCTATCTGCTGTCCTCCTTCATCTGTCCGCTGACCAACCAGCGCGACGACGAGTACGGTGGCACCCTGGCCAAACGCATGCGCTTCCCGCTCGAGGTGTTCGCGGCGCTGCGCGCCGTCTGGCCGCAGTCGCGGCCGATTTCGGTGCGCATCTCGGCGCACGATTGGGCGCCGGGAGGCAACACAGCGGAGGACGCGGTGGAGATGGCGCGGCTGTTGCACGAAGCCGGCGCCGACCTGATCGACGTCTCCTCCGGGCAGACGACGCGGCAGGCGCAGCCCGTGTACGGCCGCATGTACCAGACTCCCTTCGCCGATCAGATCCGCAACGAAGTCGGCATCGCCACCATCGCCGTCGGCAACATCTTCGCCCCCGACCACGTAAACAGCATCATCGCCGCCGGTCGCGCCGACCTTTGCGCGATCGCCCGGCCGCATCTCGCCGATCCGGCGTGGACCCTGCGCGCCGGCGCCGAGCAGGGCTACCAGGACGCCGACTGGCCGAAGCAGTACCTCTCCGGCAAGGCGCAACTGGAGCGCAATCTGGCGCGAGCGCGCGAACTGGGCGAGCGCCCTTGAACCCATCGAGGACAACCATGAAGAAGGCCCCGCAGCTGCAATCCGACGTCGAGACCCGCGCTCACAGCGAGCACGCACCGGCGCTGCGCCTTTGGCTGCGCATGCTCGCCTGCACCAATCTGATCGAGGCGCAGATCCGCAGCCGCCTGCGCAGCCATTTCGGTATCACCCTGCCGCGCTTCGATCTGATGTCGCAGCTCGAGCGCTCGCCCGAGGGCTTGAAGATGGGCGAACTGTCGAAGCGCATGATGGTGACCGGCGGCAACGTCACCGGCATCACCGACCAATTGGTGGCCGAGGGCCTGGTGGTGCGCGAAGACAATCCCAAGGACCGGCGCGCCTACATCGTCAAGCTGACCCCGGACGGGCGCAAGACCTTCCGCCGCATGGCCGAGAGCCACGAGAAGTGGATCGTCGAACTGCTGGGCGGCATGGGCGAGAAGGAGCGGCAGCAGTTCTACGCGCTGCTGGCGACGCTGAAAACCCACGCGGCGACGGTCAGCCACGGCCGCCCAGGCTAGACTACAGTTTCGCGGGCAAACTGCCGTAAAATGCCACGGTGGCGGCGATCGCCCCCAGAGACCATCTTTATGCGCACATGTTCTGCCCTGACTTGCCTGGTTCTGCTGCTCGCCGGCTGCGAACAGTTGGGAATAGAGGATCCGTCCAAGGCCGCCGCCGCCAAAGAGGCAGCGAAGGAGGCGGAAGGCAAGGCCGTCGGCAGCGCCTGCCGCCAGACCGGTCGCTCCCTCGAGGACTGCTACGCGCTCTACCCGAAGGCACAGAAGGCCGCCGTGGTGCTCGGCTGGCGCGACATGGACGTCTATATGCGCGAGAACAAGATCGAGACCGTATCGCCTTCTGGCCAGCGCATGGCCGACGCCAAGGTGGCCGAGCACAAGGAAGAGGCCGAAGAGAAGCCTGGGGAGAAGCCTGCAGAGAAGCCGAGCGGGCACTGAGCCAGTCATTTCCGCTATAATGCCCCGGCGCCGCCTCGCCGGTTGGTGGACCGCACTCTTCCCGTTACCCCCACAGAGTTTTCGCTGCCTGAACCGGTACCCCGCGAGGGGCAGGCCGAATCAGGAGTATGAAATGACCTATTCCCCAGCCCCCTTCCCGAGGAAGGGGGTGACTGCAGTTCAGCCACTGTCGTGGCTTCCGATCGACACACTCTTGCCTCCTTGGGACGGCCCGACGGAGGCGATATGAAATTCTCCGAACTCGGGCTGCTGCCCGAATTGCTTGCCGCCGTCACCGACGCCGGTTACAGCGAACCGACGCCGATCCAAGAAAAGGCCATCCCGGTGATCCTGGCCGGCAAGGACATCCTCGGCGGTGCCCAGACCGGCACCGGCAAGACCGCTGGCTTCACCCTGCCCATGCTGCAGCGCCTGGCACGCCACGCCAGCGCTTCCTCGTCGCCGGCGCGGCACCCGGTGCGGGCCTTGATCCTGACGCCGACGCGCGAGCTGGCGATGCAAGTCTACGAGAGCGTCAAGACCTATAGCAAGCACCTGCCGCTGCGCTCGATCTGCCTCTACGGTGGCGTCGACATCCGGCCGCAGATCGAGGAGTTGCGCCAGGGACGGGAGATCGTCGTGGCTACGCCGGGACGCCTGCTCGACCACGTGTCGCAAAAGACGGTGGCCTTCAACCAGGTCGAGATCCTGGTCCTCGACGAGGCCGATCGCATGCTCGACATGGGCTTCATCCCCGACATCCGCCGCATCCTGGCGCTGCTGCCCAAAGAGCGACAGAGCCTGCTCTTCTCGGCCACTTTCTCCGAGGACATCCGCAAGCTCGCCGATACCATGTTGAAGTCGCCGCAGTTGATCGAGGCGGCGGTGCGCAACTCGATTTCCGAGACCATCAGTCACAAGCTCTACACCGTCGACCAGGCGGACAAGCGCAGCCTGCTGGTGCACCTGCTCAAGCACGAAGACCTGCGCCAGGCGCTGATCTTCGTCGGCACCAAGTTCGGCGCCAGCCGTCTCGCCCACGCCCTGCTGCGACACGGCATCGAGGCCGGCGCCATCCACGGCGACAAGAGCCAGGCGCAGCGCACCGAGGCGCTCGAAGCCTTCAAGAACGGGACCATCCAGGTGCTGGTCGGCACCGACGTCGCGGCGCGCGGTCTCGACATCGACGATCTGCCGCACGTGGTCAACTACGAGCTGCCCCACGTCGCTGAAGACTACATCCACCGCATCGGCCGCACCGGCCGCGCCGGCAAGAACGGCAGCGCCATCTCCCTGGTCTGCCCCGAAGAGAAGCCGCGTCTGGCCGACATCGAACGGATCATCAAACGCAAGATCGAGCAGATCCCCCTGCCCGAATTCGAGCGGAGCAAGGACCACGGCAGCGGCGTCGGCGAGAAAGCACCGCGCGGGCGCGGTCGCTCGCACGACGACGGACGGCGCGAGATGGCCGAGGAGCGCAGCCGCAAGACCGACCGCGAAAAAGCCGCGTCGCGCATCGAGCACCCCGAGCGCCCCGAGCGCAGCGAGCGACCTGAACGCGGCGAACGTTCACCACGCATGCCGCACCTGCCCCAGCCGATGGCGCATTTGCCGAAACTCGATTTCGATCCGAACAAACCCTACGAGCCGAGGGCGGTGGCGCCGCGCCCGTTGGAGCAGAGCAAGGGCCCGGAGCGGCCCCGGCGCCAGGTCGCGGCGCTGCTCGGCGGGCGCGTCAAGCAGGCCTGAGTCGCCTGCAGCCGACGCGAAAATGATGCATCATGATGCGTCTGTTTGCGGAGGACGGGTCATGACACAGTGGTTGCAGGGCCGGGTGGCCGAGCGGATCGATTGGACGCCGGATCTTTGCTCGCTGAAGGTGGAGGCGGCGATCGCCCCCTTTCGCGCCGGCCAGTTTGTCAAGCTGGGCCTGGCCAGCGGCGACGACACGGTCGGTCGCCCCTATTCCCTGGTCAATGCGCCGCAGGAGGCGCTGCTCGAATTCTATTTCAGCATCGTCCCGGAAGGCCCGCTGTCGCCGCGCCTGGCGCACCTGGCCGTCGGCGACACGCTGTTGGTGATGCCCCAGGCCAGCGGCTTCCTGGTGTTGGATGAGGTGCCGCCGGCCTCGCATCTGTGGCTGATCAGCACCGGCACCGGCATCGGCCCGTTTCTTTCGATCCTCAAGACCGCCGAGCCGTGGCAACGCTTTCAGCGCGTGGTGCTGGTGCACGCCGTGCGCCAGGCGACGGAACTCAGCTATCGCCACACCATCGCGGCGCTGGCCGACGAACATCGGCAGAAGTTCAGCTACGTCCCCTTCGTGAGCCGGGAGCAGGCCGATTTTGCCCTCGCCGGGCGCATTCCCGAGGCCCTCAAGGACGGGCGGCTCGAACAGCGGGTGAATCTTCCCATCGACGCCAAGCAGAGCCACGTCATGCTCTGCGGCAATCCGGGCATGGTCGCCGACGTCACGGCCCTGCTGAAGGCGCGCGGCCTGGCCAAGCACAAGCGCCGCGAGCCGGGACAGATCAGCGCCGAGACGTACTGGTAGTATCTGCTGCTGGTAGAAAGAAAACGCCCGCGCGAGCGGGCGTTCTTCTGGCACGTCTTTCGTTGCCTAACTCTTTAGCGCCACCAGCACCTCGTCGAGCATCTTCTTCGCGTCGCCGAACAGCATGCGATTGTTCTCTTTGTAGAAGAGTGGATTGTCCACCCCGGCGTAGCCGGAGGCCATCGAGCGCTTCATGACGATAGAGGTCTTGGCCTTCCACACCTCGAGCACCGGCATGCCGGCGATCGGGCTGGTCGGATCGTCCTGCGCCGCCGGATTGACGATGTCGTTGGCGCCGATCACCATGGCCACGTCGGTCGCCGGGAAGTCCTCGTTCAACTCGTCCATCTCCATCACGATGTCGTAGGGCACTTTGGCCTCGGCCAGCAGCACGTTCATGTGGCCGGGCATGCGACCGGCCACCGGGTGGATGCCGAAGCGGATGTTCACGCCCTTCTCGCGCAGGTGCTTGGTGATCTCATAGACCGTGTGCTGGGCCTGGGCCACCGCCATGCCGTAGCCGGGAACGATGATCACGCTCTTCGCGTCCTTGAGCAGTTCCGCCGTCTCCAGGCTGCTGATCGGCGTCACCTCGCCCGCGGGTTGAGCCGCATCGCCCTTGGCCGCCGGCGTGCCGCCGCCGGTACCGAAGCCGCCGGCGATGACGCTGATGAAGTTGCGGTTCATCGCCCGGCACATGATGTAGGAGAGGATGGCGCCGGAGGATCCGACCAAAGCACCCACCACGATCAAGAGGTCGTTGGAGAGCATGAAGCCGGTGGCAGCCGCCGCCCAGCCCGAATAGCTGTTCAGCATCGACACCACCACCGGCATGTCGGCGCCGCCGATCGCCATCACCATGTGGATACCGAAGAGCAGCGCGATCGCGGTCATCACGAACAGCGGCGTCATGCCCTCGGCCATCGAATGGGCGTTCAAGAATTCGCGGCCGAACCAGATCACCACCAGCAGACCCGCCAGATTGAGCCAATGGCGCGCCGGCAGCAGCAGCGGCTTGCCGCCGATCTTGCCGTTGAGTTTGCCGAAGGCGATCAAGGAACCGGAGAAGGTCACCGCACCGATCAGGATGCCGATGTAGATTTCCATCTCGTGGATGCTCTTCTCGGCGCCGGACAGCTCGACCGAGCTATCGATGTAGCTGGCGAAGCCGACCAGGCCTGCCGCCAGGCCGACCAGGCTGTGCATCAAGGCCACCAGTTCGGGCATCTGCGTCATCTGCACGGTGCGCGCGGCGTAGAGGCCGATGGCGCCGCCGACGACCATGGCGCTGACGATCCAGGGGATGCCGGCCGCGGTAACGCGCGGCCCGAACACCGTCGCCAGCACGGCGATGGTCATGCCGATCATGCCGAACAGGTTGCCGCGGCGCGAGGACTCCGGATTGGAGAGGCCGCCGAGGCTCAGGATGAAGAGGATGGTCGCCCCGATGTAGGAGACGGTTGCCAGATTTCCAGACATGTTTTGTCTCCTATTTGCGGAACATGGCCAGCATGCGCTGGGTCACGGCGAAGCCGCCGAACATATTGACCGCCGTGAGCACGATGCCCACCACCGCCAGCCAGCGTATCCACTCCCCGGGCGGCAGGCCGCCGGCCAGGGGCGGCGCGATCTGCACCAGGGCGCCGATGGCGATGATGCTGGAGATCGCGTTGGTGACGCTCATCAGCGGCGTGTGCAGGGCGGGGGTGACGTTCCACACCACCATGTAGCCGACGAAGCAGGCCAGGACGAAGACGGTGAAGTGGGCGAGGAAGGCACCCGGGGCAAAGGCGCCGACGAACCAGAACAGCGCCGCGGCCACGCCGAACATGACGGCGAGCTTGTTGCCGGGCATCGGTTCGCTTGCGGCGCCGTGACCGTGGCCTTTCTTCGCGGCGGGTACCGCCGCGGCCGGCTTCGCCGCCGGCGGCGCTGCCGCGGGCTTGGGCGCGGGGGGCGGCCAAGTGATCTTGCCTTCCTTGATCACGGTCAGGCCGCGGATCGCCTCGTCTTCCATATTGACGTCGACCACGCCGTCCTTGGTCTTGCACAGTTCTTCGGTCAGGCGAAACAGGTTGGTAGCGTAGAGGGTCGAGGATTGCTTGGCCAGGCGCGACACCAGGTCGGTGTAGCCGACGATGGTGACCCCGTGCTTGACCACCGCTTGGCCGGGCTCGGTCAGCTCGCAGTTGCCGCCCTGCTCGGCGGCCATGTCGACGATGACGCTGCCCGGTTTCATCGAGGCGACCATCTCGGCACTGATCAGCTTGGGCGCCGGCTTGCCGGGAATCAGCGCCGTGGTGACGATGATGTCCGCTTCCTTGGCCTGCTTGGCGTACATGGCGCGCTGGGCCTGCTGGAAGCCCTCGCTCATCACCTTGGCGTAGCCGCCGCCGCCGGAACCTTCTTCCTCGTAATCGACCTTGACGAATTCGCCGCCCAGGGACACGACCTGGTCGGCCACTTCGGCACGGGTGTCGTTGGCGCGGACGATCGCGCCCAGGCTGGCGGCGGTGCCGATCGCGGCCAGGCCGGCGACACCGGCGCCGGCGATGAATACCTTGGCTGGCGGCACCTTGCCGGCGGCGGTGATCTGGCCGTTGAAGAAGCGGCCGAAGGCGTTGGCTGCCTCGATCACGGCGCGGTAGCCGGCGACCCCGGCCTGGGAGGTCAGGGCGTCCATCTTCTGGGCGCGGGAGAGGGTGCGCGGCAAGGAGTCGATGGCCAGCACGGTCGCGCCCCTGGCGGCCAACTGCTGCATCAATTCCGGATTCTGCGCCGGCCAGAGGAAGGAGATCAGGATCTGGCCCGACCTGACCAGACCGACTTCGTCGGCGCCGGGGCCGCGCACCTTCAACACCAGGTCGGCGCTCGCCCACAGTTCGGCAGCGGTGGCGATGATCTGGGCGCCGGCGGCGCGATAGACCTCGTCGCTGAAGTTGGCGGCGTCGCCGGCGCCCGACTGCACCTCGACGCGGAAGCCTAGCTTGATCAGCTTTTCGACCACCTCGGGCACGGTCGCGACGCGCTTTTCACCGGGGAAGACCTCTGTTGGCACTCCTATCATCAGAGACATGCTTCTACGCTCCCTAAATGTTCTGGTTGGACGGGCAGGCAAGCCATGCAACCCGCTATTGTACTTGGATGTGCGCCGCCGCTGTTTCCTGGCGCCAGCCGTGCGGCTGGTCGCCCCGCTTCAGCGGACCTCGTGAAAGCGCTCGGCGATCAGGTCGAAGTAGTTGCCGTCGTTCTCGAAGCCCAGCCCCAGTTCGTTCATCACCGGTTCGCGCAGCCAGGCCCAGGAGGGGTGGTCGAGGTCGAGCAGCAGGTGATAGAAGTGCCGCGCCAGTTGCAGGATGGCCACCACGGTGGCGACCGCACCGGCTTGCGCTTCTGGCATCTCGTGGTGCAGCTGGATCGCCGTGCAGATGAAGTCGGGCAGCTTCCAGTGGCGCGCCACCAGGTAGCCGATGGCGCAATGATCGACGTTGTAGCGCGCATCCTCTTCGGCCAGGTGGTCGGCTTGGCAGGCCTGCTCGATGTCGATGCCGTCGCAGTATTCGGGAAAGCGCTGCATCAGGATGGGCACACCACACTCGTGGAAGCTGCCGACCAGGAAGGCCTGTTCGGGGAAGATGTTGCAGACCGAGACCCGATCGGCGGCGATCAGCGCGGCCAGGCGGGCGATGTCGAAGGAGCGGGACCAGAAGGTTTCAAAGCTGGCGCGCGTCGCCTTGGGCACGGCGTTGGCGATGGCCATCGCCTGCACCAGGGTCACCGTCTGGCGCATGCCGATCACCATCAGCACCTTTTCCACGCTGTCGAGATCGCGGCCCCCGCCGTAGATCGGCGAGCGCACCGTCTTGAACAGCAGCGCGACGATGCCGGGATCCTGGGAGATCACCCGCGCCAACGAGCGAACGTTGATCTTGCCCCGACGCAGCAGCTTCTCCAGCTCGAGCAGGACGCGCGGCTGCGGCGGAATGCGGATGCCGCGCGCCACCAGCGACTTGAGGGCCGTCTCTTCTGCTGTGGGATCCATCGCTCAGTGCTGCAACTGTTCGTCCAAGTATTCTACCCAGTGGCGCACCGGTATGGCGGAGGCCGCCTGCAGGTGGGCGAGGCAGCCGATGTTGGCGGTGGCGATGCCCGCCGGCCCGCCGGCCGTCAGCGCCGCCAGCTTGTTGGCGCGCAGCGGCCTGGCGATCGCCGGCTGCAGCAGCGAGTAGCTGCCGGCCGAGCCGCAGCAGAGGTGGCTGTCGGCGACCGGGGTCAGCTCGAAGCCGGCGCTGCGCAGCAAGTCTTCGACCACGCCGCGGATCTTCAAGCCGTGGTTGAGCGAGCAGGGCGCGTGAAAGGCCAGGCGCTGGCCGCGCGCGCCGCGCCCGGCGAACAGGGCCGCCAGTTGTGCCTTCTCGGCGATCGCCACTTCGGCAATGTCGCGCGCGAGCAGGGCCACGCGGGCGGCGCGGGCGGCGTAGTCGGGGTCTTCCTGCAGCAGGTGGGCGTAGTCCCTGACCTGGGTGCCGCAGCCCGAGGCTGTGATCACGATGGCCTCGCAGCCGTCCTCGAGCAGCGGCCACCAGGCGTCGATGTTGCGTCGCGCCGCGGCGCGGGCGCCCTCGCCATCGTCGAGGTGCATCGGTATTGCTCCGCAGCAACCGGCGTCGCGGGCGGCGACCAACTCGATGCCCAGCGTCGCCAGCAGCCGCGCTCCGGCGGCGTTGATGTTGGGTGCCATCGCCGGCTGCACGCAGCCGGCCAGGACGATCATCCTGCGTGTACCTTTTTTTGCGGGCGCTGGGCCCGGCGCGCGGTAGGGCAGGACCAGGGAGCGCAGCGGCGGTAGCACCGGGCGCAGCCACTGGCCGAGACGATAGGCCGGGGCGAACAGCCAGGGGGTTCCCAGCAGCAGTCTCAACGACGCGCGGGTGAGCCGCTGCAAAGCGCCGCGACGCACCCGCGCCCCCACCACCTCGCGGCCGATGTCGAGCAGGCGCCCGTATTGCACGCCCGAGGGACAGGTGCTCTCGCAGGAGCGGCAGGAGAGGCAACGGTCGAGGTGCAGCTGGGTCAGGCGGCTCACCGGGGCGCCGGCGAGCGCTTCCTTGATCAGGTAGATGCGGCCGCGCGGGCCGTCGAGTTCGTCGCCGAGCAGCTGGTAGGTCGGGCAGGTGGCGGTGCAGAAGCCGCAATGCACGCAGGCGCGCAGAATCGCTTCGGCCTCGCGGCCGGCCGTGGTGTCGCGGATGAAGGGAGCGAGCTGGGTCTGCAACTCAGAACTCCGCGTACATGCGACCGGGATTGAGCACGCCGGCCGGATCGAAGCGCCGCTTGAGTTCCCGGTGCAGGGCCAGCAGCGGCGAGCCTAGCGGTTGGAAGACGCCCGCGGCGCGCGCTTCGAGGCTGGCGCAAAACAGCGTGGCGTGGGCACCCTTGCCGATGGCCATCATGGCGGCGTGCATCGTCTTGTGGTCGGCGTCCGCGCGCAACCAGCGCAGGGCGCCGCCCCACTCGATCAGCGTCGTGCCGGGGAGATCCAGCGGCGGCGTGGTCGAGTCCAGCGACAAGCGCCACAGCGTCGGGGCGGCGTCGAAGAAGGGCGCGCGCTGATCGCGCAGATGGCGCCAGTAGGCGCCGGCCTGCTCGAGCTCCAGCGTTTCGCCGCCGAGCTCGCGCTGCGCCGCGCGCACCGCTGCCCTGCTGCCTGCCAGGCGCAGGGTGAGGGCGCCGCCTTCGCCCGCGTCTTCCCAGGCGCTGGCAGTGATCGGCAGGGCGCGGCCGGCCCAGTCGTTCATCAGTTCCAGGGCGCGGCCCTGGCTCGCCGCCAGGCGCAGGCTGAGGCTCGCCGCGGGCAGGGGCAGCACTTTCAGCGAGACTTCGGTGATCAGGCCGAGCGTGCCCAGGGAACCGGCGAGCAGGCGCGATACGTCGTAACCGGCGACGTTCTTCATCACCCGACCACCGAAGGCCAGCGGCTGGCCGCGGCCGTCGATGATCTTGGCGCCGAGCACGAAGTCGCGCGCCGCACCGGCAGCGGCGCGGCGCGGCCCGGAGAGGCCGGCGGCGATGGCACCGCCCAGGGTGGCGCCGCCGGCAAAATGCGGCGGCTCGAAGGCCAGCATCTGGCCTTGGCTGGCCAGCGCCGCCTCGATCTCGGCCAGGGGGGTGCCGGCGCGCGCGGTCAGCGACAGCTCCGAGGGTTCGTAGTCGACGATGCCGCTATGGGCGAGGGTCGATAGCCGCGCGCTGCAGGCCTCGCTCCACGGTCGGCCGTAAAAGTCCTTGCTCGCGCCGCCGACGATGGCCAGCTGGTGGCCGCGGGCTACCGCCTCGCGGATGCGCTCGCACCATTCACCCAGGCAATCGCTCATTTGACACTCACTTGGCGCTGCCCGTCAGGCGATACTCGGAACAGCGCCGCGGTGTCGGCACGACCTTGCCGGGATTGAGCAGAGCGAACGGATCGAAGGCCGACTTGATGCCGCGGAACAGCTCGAGTTCGGTGGCGCTGAACTGGGCGCACATCTGCTGCACCTTCTCGATGCCGACGCCGTGCTCGCCGGTGATGGTGCCGCCCATTTCCACCGAGAGTTCAAGGATGCGCGTGCCGAAGGCCGTGGCGCGTTCGAGTTCGCCGGGCTGGCTGGCGTCGAACATGATCAGCGGATGCAGGTTGCCATCGCCGGCGTGGAAGACGTTGGCGCAGCGCAGACCGAACTCGCGCGAGAACTCCTGGATGCGGGTGAGCATGGCGGCGATGTGCTTGCGCGGAATGGTGCCGTCCATGCAGATGTAGTCGGGGGTGATGCGGCCGACGGCGGGGAAGGCCGCCTTGCGGCCGGCCCAGAACTTGAGGCGCTCGGCCTCGTCGCGCGATACCCGCACCTCGCTGGCGCCGGAGTCCTCGAGCACCTTGCGCATGGCTTCGATCTCGTCGCCGACCTCCTCCGGTGTGCCGTCGGACTCGGCCAGGAGGATGGTCTCGGCCTCGAGGTCGTAGCCGGCGTGCACGAAAGCCTCGACCGCCGCGGTCGCCGCCCTGTCCATCATCTCCAGGCCGGCGGGAATGATGCCGGCGCCGATGATCGCAGCCACGGCGCGCCCCGCCTGCGCGACCTCGGCGAAGGAGGCCATCAGCACGCGCGCCAGCAGCGGCTTGGGGGTGAGTTTGACCGTGGCTTCGAGCACCACCCCGAGCATGCCCTCGGAACCGATCAGCAGCGCCAACAGATCGTAGCCCGGCGCGTCGAGCGCTGCGCCGCCGATCTCCAGCACTTCGCCGGCCATGGTCGCCACGCGCAGGCCGATGACGTTATGCACCGTCAGGCCGTACTTCAGGCAATGCACGCCGCCGGCGTTCTCGGCGATGTTGCCGCCGATGGTGCAGGCGATCTGGCTCGACGGATCGGGCGCGTAGTAGAGGCCGTAGGGCGCGGCCGCTTCGGAGATGGCCAGGTTGCGCACCCCGGGCTGGACGCGGGCGGTGCGCGCCAGCGGATCGATTTCGAGGATGGTCATGAACTTGGCCAGCGACAGCACCACCCCAGCCGCGACCGGCGTCGCCCCGCCGGACAGGCCGGTGCCGGCGCCGCGCGCCACCACCGGCAGCTTGAGCTGGTGGCAGAGCTTCAATACCGCGATCAGCTGCGCCTCGGTCTCGGGCAGCAGCACCAGGTCAGGCAGTTGGCGGAAGGCGGTGAGGCCGTCGCACTCGTAGGGGCGGCGCTCTTCTGCGGCTGCCAGCAGGCAGCGCCTGGGCAGGATGGCGGACAGCGCGGCGATCGCCGCCGCGCTCACCCCCGCCTGGCGGCTGTCTGCTTTGCGCTCTGCGTCCATCATCGCCCTTCCCGCACCGATCGATCCCCGCGCGCCATTGTCTGCCAGTCGGGGGTAGGCGTCCAATCGAGCGGCGGCGCCGCTGCAGCGCGGCTCACAGCGCCAGCTCGCTGGCGTCGGCCAGCGCAGCGATGCGCGCTTGGCCCGCCGCCGGGTCTGATTGAGAAAGCGCCAGCAGGCGCTGCGCCGCCTGCTGCCAGTGGGCCGCGCCGAGCGCGATGCAGGCGGTCAGCGGCGCCGCGTCGGCGTCGTCGCACCAGCGGCGGTAGACCTCGGCCAGCGAGGGAAAGAGGGCGCGGCGCATGCCGTCGAAGTTGGCGAACCAGAAGTGCAACGAGGCGTGGGTACGGCTTTCGAGCAGCATCGGCAGGGTGTGCAGACAGTCGACCCCGAGATCGCGCACGGCGCGGGCGAGGATCTCGGCGCGGCGGTCGGACATGGCTTCGAGCATCTCTTCCCAAGCCGGGCCCAGCTGCAGCCCCAGCCGGTGCTCACCCAGTTCGTGCAGGATCAGCGCCTCGCTCTCCTGCTCGGTCATGCGCGCGATCGCGGCGACGGCGTTCGCCGGGTCGCCGTCGAAGCCGTGCGCCGCCAGCGCCAGACGCATGGGCGCTGCCAGCGATTTCCCCTCCCAGGCCTCGACCTTTTCCCACAGCCAGCGGCTCACCACGTCCTGGCGCAGATAGACCGTGCCCTGGCGCAGGGCAGCCGGTGCCGCCGCGAGATCGCGCGCGTACTCGCGGCCGCTGATCAGGACGGCCACCCCGTCGCGCGATTGCTGCTGGCGCAACTCGGCGAGAAAGAAGTGCGGCCGGTGGAAGCGGCCGATGCCGGCACCATAGACCAGGCCGCGATCGAGCAAGATGTTGTTGATCGCTGCGCTGTCGAAGGGATCGAACGATCGGCCGGCGAGCGGCAGCGATTCCAGCTCGGCCTCCTCGAGCGCGTTCCACAGCGCCTCGCGCGCCGCGATCCAGCGGCCCAGTTCGCCGCGCTCGGGGGCTTGCGGCGGCGCCAGACCCTGCTCCCAGCGGAAATACTCGCGCATCTCCAGCAGGTAGTTGCACAGGCCGGTGCTCTGGGCGTGGCGCGCGTCGGCGACGTTGCAGTTGCGCTGCACGGCGGCGATCAGGGGCTGCAGGTCGGCGGTGCTCAACATGGCGCTCGCGTGCGCGGCGGTGGTCCGCCCCTTGGGTTGGCGAGGCTTGAATTCTAGAGCATCGCCCCTGGCCGCGCCGCGAGCTTCTCGGCTAACATGGGCGGATCCAGCCACCAGAGAACAACCGATGTCGCGCCCGCCGTCGCTCGTTGCCAAGCTGTTCCCCTTCCTCCTCTGGTGGCCGCTGGTCGACCGGCACAGCCTGCGCGCCGACTGCATCGCCGGGCTCACCGGCGCCATGATCGTGTTGCCCCAGGGCGTCGCCTTCGCCACCATCGCCGGGCTGCCGCCGCAGTACGGCCTCTACGCGGCAATGATCCCGGCGGTGGTCGGCGCTCTCTGGGGCTCGAGCTGGCAACTGGTGTCGGGCCCGACGACAGCGATCTCGATCGCCGTGTTCGCCGGCCTGTCCGGCCTGGCCGAGCCCGGCTCGGCCGAATACATCCGGTTGGCGCTGACCCTGACCTTCCTGGTCGGCGTCTTCCAGCTGGCGCTGGGTCTGGCGCGCATGGGAACGCTGGTGAATTTCATCTCCCATTCGGTGGTGATCGGCTTCACCGCCGGCGCCGGCGTGCTGATCGCGGCGAGCCAGGTGCGCAACTTCTTCGGTATCCGCATCGGGCGCGGCACCCCCTTCTACGAGATCGTGCACCAGCTGCTGGCCCAGGCCGGCGAAATCAATCCCTACGTCTGCGCCGTCGGCATCAGTACCCTGGTCGTCGGCCTGGTCACCCGCCGCTACTTCAAGCGGGTTCCCTACATGATCGCGGCGATGATCGCCGGCGGCTTGTTGGCGGCGGTGTTCAATCGGGCGCTGGGCGTCGAGGCGACCGGCATCGCCACCGTCGGCGCGCTGCCGGCGACCCTGCCACCGCTGTCGGCACCGGACTTTTCCGCGGAGACGCTCGCCCGCACCCTGGCGCCGGCCCTGGTCATCACCATGCTGGCCCTGACCGAGGCGGTCTCGATCGCCCGCGCCATCGCCGTGCGCACCGAGCAAAGGATCGACGGCAATCAGGAGTTCATCGGCCAGGGCCTGTCCAACATCGCTGGTGCCTTCTTCTCCGGCTACGCCTCGAGCGGTTCTTTCAACCGCAGCGGCGCCAACTACGAGGCCGGCGCGAAGACGCCGATGGCCTCCATCGTCGCTTCGTTCTTTCTGGTGCTGGTGCTGTTCCTGGTGGCTCCACTGGCGGCCTACCTGCCGACCGCGGCGATGGCCGGGGTGTTGTTTCTGGTGGCCTGGGGCCTGATCGACTTCCACCACATCGGTGCCATCTGGCAGGCCAGCAAGGCCGAGTCGGTGATCCTCGCCGCGACCCTGGTCGGCACCCTGATCAATCTCGAGGTGGGCATCTTCGCCGGCGTTTTCCTCTCGCTGCTGATGTTTCTCTATCGCACCTCGCGGCCGGAAATCATCCCCGTGGTGCCGGCGCCGGAGCAGGGGGCCTACCATTTCGTGCGCGCCGAAGATCGGCCGGAGTGTCCGCAGCTGCGCGTGGTCCGGGTCAACGGCGCCCTCTACTTCGGTGCCGCCAACTACGTGCAGGAGGCGCTGCAGAAGATCGACGAAGAGGATAGGCAGCGCAAATCGGTGCTGATCGCGGCCAGCGGCTTGAGCTATATCGACGTCGCCGGGGCCGAGGTCCTGGCGCAGGAAGCGCGGCGACGGCGCAAGCTCGGCGGCGGCCTCTATTTCTATCGCCTCAACAGCCGCCTGCAGGACTTCCTCCGCCGCGGTGGCTATCTCGCGGAGATCGGCGAAGGCGCCTTCTTCCCGGTGATGACCAACGTCACCGGTGCGCTCTACCGGACCCTCGATCGCGAAGTCTGTCGCGATTGCCAGCAGCGCGTCTTCGCCGAGTGCGGGCAGGGTGTCCTGCCCGACGGCTACCGCGTGGGATAATCGAACGATGGGCTACCGCCTCTCCAAAATCTACACCCGCACCGGCGACGCCGGCGCCACCGGCCTGGGCGACGGCTCGCGCGCCGACAAGGACAGCGCCCGCATCGGCGCCATCGGCGAGGTCGATGAGTTGAACTCCCTGCTCGGTCTGCTGCTCTGCGAGGAGCTGCCGGCCGAGGTGACGACGCTGCTCACCGGCGTCCAGCACCGGCTGTTCGATCTCGGCGGCGAGCTGTCGATTCCCGGCGCCCAGCTCCTGGCCGCCAACTCGGCGACGGCGCTCGAAGCGGCGATCGACCGCTACAACGCCGAGCTGGCGCCGCTCAAGGAGTTCATCCTGCCCGGCGGCAGTCGCGCTGCCGCGGCGACCCATCTCGCGCGCAGCGTCTGTCGCCGCGCCGAGCGGGCGCTGGTCGCGCTCGGTGCGACAGAGCCGGTATCCGATGCCGCCCGCCAGTACCTCAATCGTCTCTCCGATCTGTTGTTCGTGCTGGCGCGCCATCTCAACGCTGGCGCCGGTTGCGGCGACGTGCTGTGGCAAAAGGGGCTGGCGGAGAAATAGCTTCGCCGTACCGGCGCGCTTAGGAGATCCCCAGTTCCTCGCGGAAGGGCTGAGAGGGCGCCTGGAAGGCGACTGGGCCGTCGGGGCGGCCGTCGACGAACTGGCGCACGAAGGGATTGTCGCTCTTGACGATTTCCGCGGTCGGACCGGCGGCGGCGACCACGCCGCGGTCGATGAAATAGACGTAGTCGACGATCTCCAGGGATTCCGAGACGTCGTAGGTGACGACCAGGGTGGTGGCGCCGAGGGCGGTGTTGAGACGTTTGATCAGGCTGGCGATGACGCGCAGCGAAATCGGATCGAGGCCGGCGAAGGGCTCGTCGTACATGATCAACATCGGATCGAGGGCGATGGCGCGCGCCAGGGCCACCCGCCTGGCCATGCCGCCCGACAGGTCGTTGGGCATCATCGCGTGGGCGCCGCGCAGGCCGACGGCGTCGAGCTTCATCAGCACCAGGTCGTGGATCAGCTCCTCCGGCAGCTCGGTGTTCTCGCGCATCGGGAACGCCAGGTTGTCGTAGACCGACATGTCGGAAAACAGGCCGCCGACCTGGAACATCATGCCCATCTTCTTGCGCAGCTCGAACAGGCCCGCGACATCGAGCGCGTGCACCACCTGCCCGGCGAACTTGACCTGACCGCGTGCCGGCTTGAACTGGCCACCGATGAGGCGCAACAGGGTCGACTTGCCGCAGCCGCTGGGACCGAGGATGGCGACGATGCTGCCGCGCGGCACCTGCAGGCTCACCCCCTGCAAGACCTTGTGGGCGCCGAAGGAGAAGTGCAGATCGTCGATCTTCAGCACCGGCTCAAAGCCGCTCTCGTCGCTCACGCCGCGCGCTCCGTTTTATTGCTCGGCGAGCTTGAGCCGGCGGCTGCGCACGGCGAGAACGAGCGCTTCCAGCATGGCCACGCTCTCCTCCCAGCCGAGGCAGGGATCGGTGATCGAGACACCGTACTCGAGCGGCTTGCCCGGGGCCAGGTCCTGGCGTCCCGCTCGCAGGTGGGACTCGACCATGAGGCCGAAGATGCGGTCGTCGCCGCCGCCGATCTGTGCGGCCACGTCGGCCGCCACCTCGACCTGGCGCTCGTACTGCTTCGAGCAATTGGCGTGCGAACAGTCGATCATCACCCGCGCCGCCAACCCGGCCTTGCCCAGTTCGCGGCAGGCCGCATCGATGCTGGCGGCGTCGTAGTTGGGTTCGCGCCCACCGCGCAGGATCAGGTGGCAATCCTCGTTGCCGTTGGTAGACACGATGGCGGAGTGGCCGGCCTTGGTCACCGAGAGAAAGTGGTGGGGCACGGCGGCGGCGCGAATCGCGTCGACGGCGATCTTGACGTTGCCGTCGGTGCCGTTCTTGAAGCCGACCGGGCAGGACAGGCCCGAG
>JAHFRE010000200.1 GCA_023258955.1 Sterolibacterium sp. | reverse complement strand
GTAGAGCGTGGCGAGCAGGGTCGGCAGGAACACCAGGAAGACGTAGTAGCCGAAGAACTGGCTGAAGCCGAGCATCAGCACGGCGACGGCGGAGCGGTTGGCGAGCACGCTGCGAAAGCTCCGCAGCCTGATCGGCACCGGCACCAGGCCGGCGGGCAGGGTCTCCGGCAGGTGCTTGCGGTTGTAGAACCAGGCGGCCAGCCCTCCCGCCGCGAGCAGCGCAAACACCCATTGCCACTGCAGATGGGCGGCGATCAAGCCGCCTACCACCGGACCGAGGACCGGGCCGAGGAAGGTCAGCGCCTGATACAGGCCGATCGCTGCGACCCTTTCCTGCTGCGGAAAGACGTCGCCGATCACCGTCGGCGCGATGACGATCGCGGTGCTGATGCCGATCGCCTGCACCATCCGCCCGCCGAGGAAGATCCAGTAGCTCGCGGCGAACAGGCAGAGCAGGGAACCCAGGGTGAACAGCAGCAGGCCGGGCAGCAGCATCGCCCGCCGGCCCCAGCGATCGGCCATCGGTCCGACCAACAGCGTCGCCAGCGCCAGGATGGCCATGAACAGCGAGATGGTCAGATTGACCAGCACCGTGTTCACCGCGAAAAAACTGCCCAGCTCGGGCAGGCTGGGGGCGTAGGCGGTTTGGCTGAAGGGGCCGAGGAAGGCGGCGGCCCCGACGCCGAGCAGGATGCCACTGTGCGATAGGGACACGGGCGCTTTCTGGTCGCAGCGGGAGGGCTGCAGTGTAACCGGCTTCAGTCGCCGCTGGGATCGGCTGCCGCGGCGATGGTCAGCAATTGCTCGAAGCCGGCGATCGGCAGGGGCCGGCTGAACAGATAGCCCTGGCAGGCGTGGCAGCCTTCGCTGGCAAGAAACTCGCGCTGCAACTCGGTCTCGACGCCCTCGGCGATCACCTTGAGCCCCATGCTCTGCGCCAGAGCGACGATGGTGCGGGCGATGGTCGCGTCGTTGGGGTCGGAGAAGACGTCGCGCACGAAGGACTGGTCGATCTTCAATTGATCCAGCGGCAGGCGCTTGAGATAGGACAGCGAGGAATAGCCGGTGCCGAAGTCGTCCAGGGAAAAACTGACGCCGCCGGCCTTCAACAACATCATCTTGGCGATCGTGTCGTCGACGTCGTCGAGCAGCAGGCTCTCGGTCAGCTCCAATTTCAGTCGCTGCGGATTGGCGCCGGAGGCCTCGAGCACCGCCAACACGCTGGCGACGAAATCGGCTTGGTGAAACTGACGGGCGCTGACGTTCACCGCCAGCGTCAGCTGCGCCGTCTCCGGCCGCGCCGCCCAGGCCGCCAGTTGCGCGCAGGCGGTTTCCAGCACCCATAGTCCGATCTGCAGAATCAGCCCGGTCTCCTCCGCCAGGGGGATGAACTCCAGAGGATAGATGATGCCGCGGCTCGGGTGCTGCCAGCGCAGCAGCGCCTCGGCGCCGGTCACCTTGCCCCTGCCGATGACCTGGGCCTGGTAGTGGAGCAGGAACTGCCGCTCGCGCAGCGCCTGGCGCAGGTCCGCCTCGAGCGAAGCGCGCGCCGACACCACGGCCTGCATCTGCGGATCGTAGAAACGCAGCGTGTTGCGACCGGCCGCCTTGGCCTGGTACATCGCCAGGTCGGCGCGCTTCATCAGTTCATCGACGGTCTTGTGCGGCGCCTTGAACAGGGTGACGCCGATGCTGGCGGTGCTCAAGTGCTCCTGGCCGGCGAGCCGGTAGGGCTTGTTCAACGTATCGAGGATCTTTTCGCCGACCGCCTTGGCCTGGGCCCCAGCTTCGCCGACGTTCTCGCTGAGGTCGCACAGCATCACCACGAACTCGTCGCCGCCCAGGCGTGCCACCGTGTCTTCCTCGCGCACGCAGGCGATCAGGCGCTGCGCCACCTGCGCCAGCAACAGGTCGCCGGTGTCGTGGCCGCGGGTGTCGTTCAAGATCTTGAAGTTGTCGAGATCGATGAACAGCACCGCGCCCTGGCGCTTGTTGCGGGCGCTGGCGGCGAGTGCCTGGTGCAGGCGATCGAGCAGCAAACGGCGGTTGGGCAGCGCGCTCAGGGTGTCGTAGTAGGCGAGATGGGCGATCTCGTCGGCGGCGGCCTTGCGCTCGGTGATGTCTTCCTTGACCGCGACGTAGTGCAGCAGCCGGCCTTGCTCGTCCAGGACCGGCGAGATCGAGGCCTGCTCCCAGTACAGCGTGCCGTCCTTGCGCCGGTTGTGAAACTCGCCGCGCCAGGTCTCGCCGGCGCTGATGGTTGCCCACAGCTCGCGGTATTCGCCGGCGGGGCTCTCGCCGGACTTGAGCATGCGCGGGTTCTTGCCCGTCGCCTCGGCGCGGCTGTAGCCGCTGACCTGTTCGAATTTCGGATTGACGTACTCGATGTTGCCCTTGGCATCGGTGATGACGATCGACACCGGACTATGCTCGACGGCGCGCAACAGGGTCCGCAGTATGGCTTCCGCCTGCCTGGGCTCGGCCGAACTCCAGGACAGATCGGCCTGCTCGCTGGAGGGTGCTGCGGGGTTCATTGGTTCGATGGCGCCTGGGCCTCGCGGGGTAGGCACTATTATGCCTTAAGGCATAGGTATTCGGCAAACCGCTGCATGCATCATGCAAATAGCGCCGGGTGCTCCCAGGGCGTCCGCCCGGCGTGCCTTTGGCGTCGAGGTCGCGCTGAGAGTTCTTTACATGTCCGGGAATGGGATGCGTCGGGCAAAGCCCGGTAATATTCGCGCCGGCTCATCGATGCAGGCTGGACTGCAGGGCGATTTGGGCCGTGGGATCTGTTCGCTGCCAAACTTGGAGATGAAGATGAAGCGCACCTTGATGGTTGTTGGTCTGTTTGCGATGTTCGCTGGCGTGGCTCAAATGAGCGCTGCCGCCGATGGCAAGGAAGTGTATGACAAGAAGTGTGGCGGCTGCCACAACAAGGGCATGATGGGCTCGCCCAAGCTGGGCGACAAGGACAAGTGGGCGGCGTTGGGCAAGGCCGGCGCGGCCGCGATGGAAGAGTCGGTCGCCAAGGGTAAGGGCAAGATGTCCAAGCAGGACCTCCCCGCCGACGACATCAAGGCCGCCGTCGCCTACATGATCAAGGCAGCGCAGTAAGCAGCCAGCGGCGTTCGCCGCCCGCCTGCGCAGATCAGCGCGGCGGCGCTGCCGGCATGTGTTGTTCGACCGCGTCGAGCACCACCTCGGGTTCGTCGGCTTCGCCGGCCGTCTCCTGCTCGAGCGTGCGACGCAGGCGTTCGCTGTCGAGATCGCCGGTCCACTTGGCGACGACGATGGTGGCGACGCCGTTGCCGACCAGGTTGGTCAGGGCGCGCGCCTCCGACATGAAGCGGTCGATGCCGAGGATCAGCGCCAGGCCGGCGACCGGCACCGCGCCCACCGCCGACATGGTCGCCGCCAGCACGATGAAGCCGCTGCCGGTCACACCCGCCGCGCCCTTGGAGGTCAGCAACAGCACGGCGAGCAGGGTCAGCTGCTGGGTCAGGGTCATCGGCGTGTTGGTGGCCTGGGCGATGAACACGGCGGCCATGGTCAGGTAGATCGAGGTGCCGTCGAGGTTGAACGAATAGCCGGTGGGTATGACCAGGCCCACCACCGACTTCTTGGCGCCGAGATTCTCCATCTTGGCCATCATCCGCGGCAGCACCGACTCGCTGCTCGAGGTGCCGAGCACGATCAGCAGCTCCTCCTTGATGTACTTGATGAACTTCCACACCGAAAAGCCGTGCAGCCTGGCGATCAGACCCAGGACCACGAAGATGAACAGCAGGCAGGTGGCGTAGAAGGTGCCCATCAGCTTGCCCAGCGACAGCAGCGAGCCGACCCCGTACTTGCCGATGGTGAAGGCCATGGCGCCGAAGGCGCCGATCGGCGCCGCCTTCATGATGGTGCCGACGATGGCGAACAGCACGTGGGCGCCTTTCTCGATCAGATCGAACACCAGGGTGCCGCGGCCACCGAAGCTGTGCAGGGCGAAACCGAAGAGGATGGCGAACAGCAGCACCTGCAGGATCTCGCCCTTGGCGAAGGCATCGACGACGCTGGTCGGGATGATGTTGAGTAGGAAATCCACCGTGCCCTGCATCTTGCCGGGGCCGGTGTAGGCGGCGACGCTCTTGGTGTCGAGCGTGGCCACGTCGATGTTCATGCCCGAGCCGGGCTCGAGCAGGTTGATCATCATCAGGCCGACCACCAGCGCGATGCTGCTGACGACCTCGAAATAGAGCAGCGCCAGGCCACCGGTCTTGCCGACCTTCTTCATGTCCTCCATGCCAGCGATGCCGACGACGACGGTGCAGAAGATGATCGGTGCGATGATCATCTTGATCAGCTTGATGAAGCCGTCGCCCAAGGGCTTCATCGCGGCGCCGGTCTCGGGGTAGAAGAACCCGAGCAGGACGCCGATGACGATGGCGGTGATGACCTGAAAATAGAGCGATTTGTAGAGCGGCTTGGCGCCGGCGGCCTTGTCCATTCTTGTCTCCTCCTGTGGTCTTGGATCATGGTACCGCACAGTGAGACGCTTTGGCTTCGTCCGCGGGCGCCGCCCGGATGCGTCGCCCGCGCTACAACTTGACCCGCAGGCTGATGCCGATCACCGTGACCTTGTAGTCCTGCGGTCCCGCATCGAGCATCTGACCGACAAAGCTGTTGGGCGTGGTCATCACCAGGTTGCTGGCGCTGAGGCCCTGGTAGTGCCAGTCGCGGATCTTGCCGATCTCGTGGTAGATGCTGAAGGTGGTGGACATCTGCTTGTTGATCGGCACCAGCAAGGCGGCGCTGAAGGTGGTCTGGTCGGTCGTCAGATCGGGCGCCGAGGTGCCGATCAGGGCCAGATTCGCCACCGAGACCTGCGGATGTATCGTCTGGTAGGTATAGTTGATCTGGGTCCTGGCCGTGGCGTGGGTCAGGTTGAGATCGAGCTTGTTCTTGCCCAGGTCCTGCTTCAGGCCGATGCCGAACACCTGGTTCTTGTCCTTGGAGTTCATGCCCCACATATTGCCGGCCTGGAACAGCAGATTGCTCGACAACGAGGCGCATAGCTCTTCGGCGTTGCCAGGATTGACGGCGACGCCATTGACGACCTGGCCCATGTTGCAGGTGGCGGCGGGACCCGCCGGCGTCGCGGCACCGGCGGCGACAGCGCCGGGGGTGACCTCGTTCTGGTGCATCTCGCCGCTCTGGTAGGAGTAGTAGCCGAAGATGTTCTGCTCGGCCGACGGCTGGTAGCCCAGATCGAGGTTCAGGCTGTCCTGGCGCTGCTTGCCGTTGCGCCCGAGCAGCGAATCCGGATACTTGATCTGCTTCAACTGGCCGCTGACGCCGAGGTCGAGATTCTCCCTCAGCATATAGTTGACGCGGGCGTTGAAGACCGTCTGGTCGCGGTCGGCCAGGTCGTACTTGCGCTGGTCGGCGGCGCGGTCGGCGTAGGCGGTCAGCGACAGTCCGGTCTTGATCGTGGTCGGATCGAAGAAGGACAGCGCGTTGAAGGCGTCGTAGGGCTCGGTCGGCTGGTACTCGCTGCCGCGCCGGCGCGCGTCTTCCAGGCTCAGGCGCACGGTCGCGTCAGCGAGGCCGCGGTTGGTGTAGCCGAGCTTGAACTTGTTCTCCCAGGTCTTCTCGCGCTCGCGGTGGCTGCGATCGAAGTTCTCGCGCTCGAAGGCGAGGTTGAACGAGGACTTGCCCATGCCGTAGTCGCCGGAGAGCGTGTAGTTGTCCTGCTTGTAGTCCCACGGCACGTTGCGCACCGCGTTGGCAGACAAGGCCGAACTATTGTTCAGCGTGCCCGCCGCCGGCGCCGGGAACAGCGGGCTGGCGAGCGGCAGCTGGGTGGACAGGCCGGGATTGACGAAGGCGTTGCCGCCACCGTCGTTGACCAGGCGTCCCCAGACGCCGGTGCAGCTGTGGCCGTCGATGGTGGCGGTGAGCTTGACGCCGTTGGCGTAGCTGGCGATCGGATTGCAGGCCATATAGAAGGTCGAGTTCTCCGTCTCGAAGTGCCTGACCTTGCCGGCGACGCTCAGACCGCTGGCCGGGTTTACGGTCAGCCCCAGCTCGAACATCTTGGTGTCGATCTTGGCGTTGGCCGTCGGCTGGCTCAAGGCCGCCGTCGTGTTCCATTCGTTCATATTGTTGTTGAAGGCGCCCGCGCCCGAGGTGACGGCGTTGGCCCCGGCGCCGGCGTTGCCACTGTTTACCACCGGTGCCAGCAGATTGTCGTTTTGGCGCGAGCTGCCGACCGCCGCCACGGCGGTGAAGCGGCCCTTCAGCAGTTCCGGCAGGGAGCGCGCGTACTCGCCCTTGAAGTTGTAGGCGTCGTTGTTGGGCACCAGGTCGAAGCGACCCTGGCGCACCAGGGTGGCGCTGTTAGCGTTGCCTGCGGTGTTGCCGGCGAGAGCGACCAGGTAGGGCACATCGAACACCAGTTCGCCGATGTTGTTGCGGAAGTAGCTGGCAGACGCCGACAGATTCACCTGCGTCAGCTTGTCGGCGTAGCGCAGACCGGCGCGGAAGTCGTGGGTATCGTAATCGATCGGTTCGACTATTTCCATCGGGTAGGCGCCGCCACCACCGCCTTGCTCGGCACCGAAGGGGCGGGCGCCCTTGCGCTTTTCCAGCGAGTAGGAACTGTAGAACTTCCAGTTGTCGCTCAGATTGATGTCGAAGCTGACGCCGCCGGTCTTGCGCAGCATGCCCAGTTCCGCCGCGCCCTTGGTTGCCAGGGTGCCGGCGACCGCGGCCACCACTGGCTTGTTGATCGCGATCAGGGTCACCGCCCCGGTCGACGGCGTCGTGACGCCGAAGGCCGGCGCCGTGTAGCAGGTGGTGGTGAAGCCGGTGGTCGCACCGCTGCCGGAGGTGGCGCTGCAGGCGGGGTTGTAGTTGAAGCCGGCGACCTGGATCGAGTTGGCGCTGGTGCCCGCGGCTGCCGGAATGTTGCCGGGAAGGGACAGTCTGCCGCTGCCGGCGCCGTCCCAGAGGATGTGCGCCTCGGAGGTGAACACGTGGGGTTGCTCGTTGTAGAAGGCCTTGACCCGCCAGTCGTTGTAGCGACCGAACTGGACGCCGTAGAACTGATCGTCGCGGCCGACGCCGCTGCCGGTGGCCTCGAAGAACCTGGCGCTATCGGGCTTTTCCACCTGCAGGCTGATGTTGTCGACGGCCAAGCCGCTTCTGATGTCCTTGTAGGCCTTGAAG
>JAHFRE010000035.1 GCA_023258955.1 Sterolibacterium sp. | reverse complement strand
ACGCCAAGGTCGCGGTCGTCGATCGCCATTGGGCGACCGTCGGCTCGAGCAACATCGACCCCTTCAGTCTGATGCTGGCGCGGGAGGCCAACCTCGTCGTGCGCAATCGCGGCTTCGCGCGACGCCTGCAAGGCAGCCTGAAGCGCGCCAAGGCGTCGGGCGCCGTCGAAATGGATCGCGAACACTGGGACCGGCGGCCGCTGCTGGTCCGCGCGTTGCATTGGCTCGCCTACGGCCTGGTGCGCGCGCTGATCGGCCTGGCCGGCTACGGCAATAGCCACTAGCACGTCGCAGGTGCTAGCACGTCGCAGGTGCTAGCACGTCGCAGGTGCCAGCACGTAGCAGGTGCTAGCAGGGCGCCGGAAGCTGGCGGCAAAAGGGCACGCGGTCCAGGCGCCAATTGGCGATTGCCCAGTTCCACAGCTCGCTTACGCTCGCGTCGACCAGCGACGCTGGCGGCTCCTGGCCGAGGAAACGCAGAACAGCGAGCAGCGTTGGCACCGGCCGCGCCGCATCGACCGGGCAGGCGAGCGTCTGCTTCGATAGCTTCTCACCGTCGGCGTCCACCGCCACCGGCAGGTGCGCGTAGCGCGGCGTCGCGTAGCCGAGCAGACGCTGCAGCAGGATCTGGCGCGGGGTCGAGGCGAGCAGATCGGCGCCGCGCACGATCTCGGTGATGCCGCCGTCGGCGTCATCGACGACCACCGCCAGTTGGTAGGCGTAGCTGCCGTCGGCGCGCGCCAGCACGAAGTCGCCGACCTCGGCGGCGAGATCCTGCGACACGTGGCCCTGGACCGCGTCGACGAAAGCCAGGCGCTCGCCGGGCACCCGCAGGCGGCTGGCGCGCGCGCGGCGCCCCTCGGCCAACCCGGCGCGGCAGGTGCCGGGATAGACGGCTGCGCCATCGGGCGCGAGTTGCGAATCGGCGAGCTCGCGGCGGCTGCAGGCGCAGGGGAAAACTGCACCCAGCTCGGCCAGTCGCCCCAGGGCGGCGGCGTAGCGCGGGCCGCGGCGGCTCTGCCAGAGCAGTTCGCCGTCCCAGGCGAAGCCCAGACGCTCGAGCGTCGCCAGCATGTCCTGCGCATATTCTGGGCGGCAACGCGCCGCGTCCAGGTCCTCGACGCGCAGCGTCCACAGCCCGCCCTGGCTGCGCGCCTGCAGGCAACTGCCGAGCGCGGCGACCAGCGAACCGAAATGCAGCGGACCGGTCGGCGACGGCGCGAAGCGCCCGCGAACCAGCAAGGATTCAGAGGGGTTCTGAAGGGCCACGACGCGTTGGGCGCAAAAAGTTCTTGCCAGCCGTAATGCGAATGGTTATCATTTGCGACAAATCAACTGCGCACCCGACCATGAAGATCCTGCTCTGCTTCTGCCTTTGCCTGCCCCTGACGCTGTTCGCAGCGGAAAACGACTACCTGCTGGTGCTGCAGGATCACCGTTTTCAGCCGTCCGAATTGGTGGTGCCGGCGGGCCAGAAGATCAAGCTTAGCATCGAAAACCGCGACGCCACACCGGAAGAGTTCGAGAGCTACGAACTGAACCGGGAGAAGGTCGTCGCCGGCAAGTCGACGATTACGATCTTCGTCGGTCCCTTGAGCCCGGGTCGCTACCCCTTCTTCGGCGAATTCAACGAGCGCACCGCCCGGGGCGCCCTGATCGCCAAGTAACCCAGCTGGAGCCCCTCATGTTCGCCACCGCCATCATCGTCTTCCGCGAAGTCTTCGAGGCCGCGCTGTTGATCGGCATCATCGCCGCCGCCACCCAGCGCGTTCCCGGCCGCAATCGCTGGCTGGCGGCGGGCGTCGCCGCCGGACTGGCCGGCTCGGCGCTGGTCGCCGCCTCCACCAGCGCCATCGCCGAGATGGCGAGCGGCCTCGGCCAGGAGATCTTCAACGCCTCGGTGCTCGGCTTCGCCGTGCTGATGCTGGCCTGGCACAACATCTGGATGGCCAGCCACAGCGCGACCCTGGCCGCGAACGCCAGCGCCGTAGGCAGCGCGATCCGCGACGGACGGCGCGAGTGTTCGGTGCTGTTCATCGTGGTCGGGCTGGCGGTGCTGCGCGAGGGCTCGGAGACCGTGCTCTTTCTCTACGGCGTATTCACCGCCGGCGACGGCAGCGCCCTGTCCATGCTCTCGGGCGGCCTGATCGGTGCCGCCATCGGCGTGGCGACCGGCTACGCGGTCTACGCCGGCCTGCTGAGCATTCCTTTGCGCTGGTTGTTCGCCGCCACCGGCGCCCTGGTGCTGCTGCTCGCCGCCGGCATGGCTTCCCAGGCGGCCCGCTTTCTGATCCAGGCCGATCTGCTGCCCAGCCTGGTCAGCCCGCTCTGGGACGCCTCCGCCCTGCTATCGCAGCGGTCGGTGGTCGGCACGTTGCTGCACAGTCTGGTCGGCTACGAGGACAGGCCGGCGGGCATGCAATTGCTCTTCTACCTGGCGGCAATCACAACCATCGGCCTGGGCATGAAGTGGGCCGGCAAGAACAAGGAAATCCGATGAGCTATCGCGTCTTCTGCATGACCCTGCTCTGCTCGACGGCCGCCATGGCCGGCCCCAGCGACTACGTCTCCCTGCCCAACGTCGAGTACGGCGAGCGGGAAGTCGATTTCAAGTTCGGTTCGGCCCGGGCCGCCGCAACCGCCACGCTGGGCGAGGCCAGTCTGGGGTTCGGTTACGGCGCCAGCGAGTGGTGGTTCACCGAGTTCTACCTCAAGTACCAACGCGAGAATCCGCTCGGCACGCGTTTCGACGCTATCGAATGGGAGAACAAATTCCAACTCACCGAAACCGGCAAGTATCCGCTCGACGTCGGCCTGCTCATCGAATTCGAGGCGCCACGGAACCGGAGCGAAGGCTACGAACTGCGCTTCGGGCCGCTGCTGCAGACCGAATTCGGCCGCTGGCAGTGGAACGGCAATCTGTTGTTCGGCCGCGTCTATCGCAGCAGCGACGGCGCGGCGCACAGCACCGAGATCGGCTACCAGTGGCAGACCAAGTACCGCTGGCAACCGCAGTTCGAATGGGGCTTGCAGGGCTTCGGCGAAATGGGCCGGTGGAACCACTGGGACAGCACCGCGGAGCAAAATCATCGCCTCGGTCCCGCGGTCTTCGGCAAGCTCGCGCTGGGCAATCGCCAGACGCTGCGCTACAACGCCGCCTGGTTGGTCGGCGTCAGCGACGCCGCGCCAGACCACACCTTCCGCCTGCAGGTCGAATACGAGTTCTGAGCGGAGCGGCTGCCGCCGCAACGCCGACCAGCCGCGTTGGCAAGGGGTAGCGAGGCCGTCCGCTCGCCCCGCAGCACAGGCTCAGAGCAAATGGGTTTCGGACCAACTGCTGCCGGCTCGGATCGCGACGCTGAGAGGCAGAGGCTCTTCCGCCGCAATGACGGCAGCGCTCGGGCGCAAGAGGAATTGTGCCAGCACCTTGTCCGCATCCAATATGTGGTTCACCAACCAGGAACGAAGAAACGACAGCGTATAGCTGCTCAGCGGATTACCGGTTGCCGATACGGCTTTGAACTGCAGCAGGGTAACGGACTGGAGCAGGGCTCGATGTTCTTCCCGGTGCGACGCCGACTTGGGATAGCGGGCCTGGTCCATCAAGGCTTCCTCACGCCGAAAATGACCCTCGGTATGTTCGACCAGCAGCGCCAGCAGCCGATTGATTTCGGCGGCCCGACAACCGGCGATGAATTCGCCGGACAACATGTTGTAGCAGTCGATCAACTGCCGGTGATCCCCGTCGAGCTCATCGACGCCCGTCGACAAATTATCGTCCCAAGCGATCATGTCCATTGCCATGCTCCCGGCGCGTGCCCAGCCCAGAAGATCCAATTCGATGGGGAAAAATGATACTGAATGAGTATGGCATCGGCAATACCTGACCTGCGGTAGTCGCTACGCCGGCGTTTCCCCTGCCATTTCCAGCGCGGCTGAAGCGAAAGCAGCGTGGCTTATCGCGAGCTAATCGACCGATCGCCGGGCCCGATATCGCCTATCCTCGTGGTGGCGTCGCTAGCTGGCGATGTCGCGCGAGGCGCAGAGCAATCAAACACAGGAGAGCGCATGGCCCGCCCGGAAAAAATCCGCCTGGGCGACGCGTTGGTCCAACAGGGGGTGCTAACCGACGAGCAACTCAGGTTCGCACTGGCCGAGCAGAAGCGGAGCGGCCGCAAACTCGGGCGCATCGTCGTCGATAGCGGCCACGTCACCGAGGAGGTGATCGCCAGAGCCCTGGCCAAACAATTGCAGGCGCCCTTTGTCGACCTCAAGGCGTTCAAACCGAAGCCAGAGCTGATCAAGCTGCTGCCCGAGGGGCAGGCGCGCCGCTTTCGGGCGCTGATCCTGGGGCAGCGCGGCGATGTGCTGCTGGTCGGCTTCGCCGATCCCACCGATCTAGCCGCCTTCGACGACATCGCGCGCATCATCCGCCGCCCGATCGAGCTGGTCGTCGTGCTGGAGAGCCAATTGCTGGCCCTGCTCGACACGGTCTACAGCCGCGCCGAGGAGATCTCCGGTCTGGCCAAGGAACTCACCGCGGACATCGGCGAGATGCCGGTAGAGTTCGGCAACCAAGCCGGCCTCAGCGCCGGCGCCGAGGACGCGCCGGTGGTGCGGTTGTTGCACACGGTGTTCGAGGAGGCGATGAAGACGCGCGCCTCCGACATCCACATCGAGCCGCAAGAACTGGCGCTGGTGATCCGCTTTCGCATCGACGGCGTGCTCCACGTGCAGATCGAGTCCGATCCCAAGATCGCCACGGCCCTGGTGCTGCGCCTCAAGCTGACCTCCGGCCTCGACATTTCCGAGAAGCGCCTGCCGCAGGACGGTCGCTTCAATATCAAGGTGCGCAACGCCTCGGTGGACGTGCGCATCTCCACCATGCCGACGCAATACGGCGAGTCGGTGGTGATGCGCCTGCTCAACCAGAGCAGCGGCATCCTCGGCCTCGACCGGATGATGATGTCGGCGCACGTACTCACCCGCTTGCGCCACGCCATCAACCGGCCCAGCGGCATGGTCCTGGTGACCGGGCCGACCGGCAGCGGCAAGACGACCACGCTCTACGCCGCGCTCTCCGAGCTCAATACGACGGAGAAGAAGGTGATCACCGTCGAGGATCCGGTCGAGTACCGCCTCCCCGGCATCAATCAGGTGCAGGTGCACGACAAGATCGACCTCAGCTTCGAGCGGGTGCTGCGCTCGGCGCTGCGTCAAGATCCGGACATCATCCTGGTCGGCGAAATGCGCGACCAGCAGACGGCCGAGATCGGCATGCGCGCTGCGCTCACCGGCCACATGGTGCTATCCACCCTGCACACCAACGACGCGTTGTCGACGCCGGTGCGCCTGCTTGACATGGGCGTGCCGCGCTACATGGTGGCGCTGTCGCTGCAGATGGTGCTGGCGCAGCGCCTGGTGCGGGTGATCTGCGACAACTGCAGCCAGACCTACAGCCTGTCGGCCAACGAGCACGAATGGCTGCGCTACGAACTCGGTGACAAGATCGACGCGCACGAATATCGCCACGGCCGCGGCTGCGCCCATTGCGGCAACGCCGGCTACCTCGGGCGCCAGGGCGTCTACGAGATGCTGGAGATGTCGCAAGCGCTGGTCGAGGCGGCCAACCATGGCGATCCGCAGGATTTCATGAACATCGGCCGGCAGCAGATGGCCGGCAACACGCTGCGCCGCGACGCGGTGCGCCTGGTGCTCGAAGGGCGCACCACGGTGCATGAAGCGATGCGCATCAGCACCCAGTTCGATGAGTAACTATTCCTATCGCGGCCGCGATGCCGCGGGTAAGGCCGTCGCCGGCATGTTCGAAGCCGCCAGCGCCAGTGCCGTCGCCGACGGATTGCAACAGCGCGGCATCACGCCCCTGGGCATAGAGCCGGCCGCAGATGGCGCGGCGGGCAGCGCCGCCGCCGGCGGCGTGCTCGCCGGCTTCGCTGCGCTCGAGCTGTTCAAGCCCAAGATCGAACACATCGACGTGCTGCTGCTGACCAAGCAGCTGCACACCCTGATCAAGGCCGGCGTGCCGATCATGCGCGCGCTCAAAGGACTGCAGGAGTCGGCCGCCAACCCGACCATGCGCGAACTGTTGCAGTCGCTGCGCGAGAGCCTCGACTCGGGCCGCGAGCTGTCGCTGTCGATGGCTCGCCATCCCAAGGTCTTCTCCGCCTTCTACCTGTCGATGGTCAGGATGGGTGAGATGACCGGACGCCTCGAGGAAGTTCTGATCAGCCTCTACCACCACATGGAGTTCGAGCGCTTCATGCGCGAGCAGGTGAAGTCGGCGCTGCGCTATCCGAGCTTCGTCATCGCCGCCATGGGCGTGGCGCTATTCGTGGTGAACATCTTCGTCATCCCGGCCTTCGCCAAGGTCTTCGCCGGTTTCGGCGCCGAGCTGCCGCTGATGACCCGCATCCTGCTCGGCTTTTCCAATTTCATGGTCGAGTGGTGGCAAGCCATGGGCACCGCCCTCATCGTTGCCTTTTTCGCCTTCAAGCGCTGGACCGCGACCAGCTTCGGGCGCTATCGCTGGGACAAGATGAAGCTATCGATTCCGATCGCCGGCAAGATCGTCAGGAAGGCGACGCTGGCGCGCTTCGCCAGCAGTTTCGCGATGGCCAGCCGCAGCGGAGTGCCGATCATCCAGGCTCTGGCCAACGTCGCGCAGACGGTGGACAACGACTACATCGCCAGCCGCGTCGACGGCATGCGCGAAGGTGTCGAGCGCGGCGAGAGCATACTGCGCACGGCGATCGGCGCCAACGTGTTCACTCCCGTGGTGCTGCAGATGATCGCGGTGGGCGAGGAGTCCGGCTCGCTCGACGACATGATGCAGGAGGTCGCCGGCCTCTACCAGGAGGAGGTAGAGTACGAACTGAAGACCCTGGCCCAGCAGATCGAGCCGATCCTGATCACCCTGCTCGGCATCATGGTGTTGATCCTGGCCCTGGGCATCTTCCTGCCGATCTGGGATCTGGGCAAGGCGGCGATCAAGAAATGAAACGGAGGCAACACGCGGTGGATAGAGCGAAGGGCTTCACCCTGATCGAACTGGTGATCGTGATCACCATCATCGGCATCCTCGCCGCCGTCGCCCTGCCGCGCTTTACCGCGATGCAGCGCGACGCGCGGGTGGCCAAGGCGCAAGCGCTGTTCGGGGCCGTGCGCAGCGCCGCCTCGCTGGCGCACGCGCGCTGCCTGCTCGACCTGGCCCAGGGCGCGGGAACCTGCAGCGCGGTCAATGGCACCGCCGCCATGGAGGGCGCCGCGGTGAGCATGCAGAACCAGTACCCGGCAGCGAACAGCAGCAGCGGCAATTGCGTCGGTGGCACCCGCGCCTTCACCGGCATCGTCCAGGCGGCGCAGATCAGCGACTGTTCGGACGGCGTGACGCTGTCGTCCGGCGCCGACCCGACCACGATCCAGATCGTCGGTGCGACGACCCCGGCCAACTGCCAAGTCTCCTACGCCCAGGCGGCCGCCGGGGCCTCGCCGCTGATGCTGGTCGATACCAGCGGCTGTTGATGCCATAATGGATCCTGTCAACGGAGAAAGAGAATGAAACAGCGCGGTTTCACGCTCATCGAACTGGTGGTCGTCATCGTCATCCTCGGCATCCTCGCCGCGACGGCTCTGCCGAAGTTCATCGACCTGCGCAGCGACGCCGAGACGGCCGCCATCAAAGGGGTCGCCGGCGGCTTGAGCTCTGCCTCGGCGGCCAACTACGCCGGCTGCGCCGTGATGAACAACGTCGTCACCGCCAACAAGTGCGTCAAGGTATCCAAGTGCTCCGACGTCGGCGCCCTGCTCCTGCCGGCGCTCAACCTGACGGCCGCAGGTGGCACCGGCAGTCTGACCGACTACTACGTGGCCACGGCCGCGGATGCCGCCAGCACAACCAACGGCACCGGCGTTTCCTGTACCGTGCTGAAGGACAAGACGGCGCTCCTCGATGGCCTGATTTCGGCAAGCTACACGGCGATCGGCGCAGGCAACTGATCGTTCCATCCGGCGTGCAGCTCCCGTCTAGAAGCTGTGGGCCGGGGTACGCTGGCCGCAAGCTGTTCCTGGCCTGCGTGGCGCTCGCCGTCTGTTCGCCGGGAGCGCTGGCGGCGGCGTGCACCACGGTGGCCAGCGGCAACTGGAACGCACAGACCACCTGGGGAGCGGCCGGCACCGGCTGCGCCGGTGCGCCCGGCGGCATCCCAGGTGCCGCCGACAGCGTCAGCGTAACCGCCACCCGCACCGTGACCCTGACGGCAAATGCGGCGGCCGCTTCGATCTCCGTCGCCGCCGCCACCGCCGCCAACGGCATCACCTTGAACGGCTTCGCCCTCAACGTCGCCGGTGCGCTCACCATGAACGCGGTGTCCACCAACAACATCACCTCCACCGTCAACGTCGGCAGCGGCGCCCTGACGGCGGCCTCGATCTCCATCGCCGGCGGCGCCGGCAACCGCGTCGCGCTGATGACGGTCAGCAGCGGCAGCATCACCAGCAGCGGCAGCATCAGCTTCAGCGGCACAGCGGGCAACGCCCAGTTGACCTCGACTGGTGCGAGCAGCATCAGCGTCGGCGGCAACTTCGGCAGCGGCGGCACCCTGACCGGCGGCAGCAGCACCCTCACCTTCAACGGCGGCGCGGCGCAGAGCATCGGCGTCTACGCCACGTACAACAACGTCGTCATCGCCAATACCAGCGGTGGCGTCAGCTTTCTCGGCAACGCCACCATCGGCGGCACCCTGCTCGTGAGCAACGGCACGTTGAGCGTCGGCGCCTTCACCCTCACCCTCAATGGCGACGTCACCATCAATGGGACAGGCAGCTTTTCGGAGACAGGGGTCGCCACACTCGGTTTCGCCGGCAACCTGCAGAACAATGGCACCCTGAGCGCGAGCACCGGGGTTCACACCTTCTCCGGTGCCGGCAAGACCCTGGGCGGCGCCAATCCCATCGCCATTCCCAGCGTCAGGGTCAACGGAAGCTACCAGAACAACGGCTCCCTGACCGTCGCCACGACCCTCGCCGGCGCCGGCACCCTGACCAACGGCGCTGCCGGCACCTTGAACATCGGCGCCGCTTCGGTCACGCCGACCCTCACCGCAACCGCGGTGGGCAATACGGTCAACTACAACGGTGCCGCGCAGACCGTCAAGGCGACCGCCTATCACCACCTCGGGCTGGCCGGCAGCGGGGTCAAGACCCTGACCGGTCTGACCACGGTCAACGGCAACCTGACCAGCAGCGGCACCGCGACTGCGACCACCGCGGCGGCCCTGGCCATCGCCGGCAATCTCAACGTCGGCAACGGCACCAGCGTGACCGTGGCCGGTTTCAATATCTCGGTGACGGGCACCACGACGGTTGCCGGGACGCTGGCCCACAGCAGCGCGACGGGGACCAAGACCTATACCGGCGACGTGACGATCAGCGGCACGTTCTCCGAGGCCGCCGCCGCCGCCGTGGTCTTTGCCGGCAGCCTGCAGAACAACGGCACCCTGACCGCGAGCAGCGGCGTGCACACCTTCTCCGGCGCAGCCAAGACGATCAGCGGCAGCAACGCCATCGCCATCCCCAGCGTGACGGTCAGCGGCAGCTGCACCAACAACGGCACGCTGACCATCGCCACAGCACTCGCCGGCGCCGGCGCGCTCAGCAATGGCGCAACGGGAACCTTGAACCTCGGTGGCACATCGACCCTCACCACGCTGACGGCGAACGCCGTCGGCAACACCGTCAACTACAGCGGTGCGGCGCAGACCGTCAAAGCGACCAGCTATCACAACCTGACGATCAGCGGCAGCGCCGTCAAGTCGCTGGCGGGGGCGACGATTGTCGGCGGCACCTTGACGCTCAGCGCCGGCACCCTGGCCGTGGGCGCCAATACCCTGAGCCTGAACGGGCCGACGATCGCCGGCACGCCGACCTTCTTGACCACGGTCGCCGGCTCCAGTCTCTCCTTCGGTGGTTCCTCGAGCGGCGTCAATGTTCCGAGCAACGTGACCACGCTGAGCAACCTCACCGTTAACAACGCGAGCGGCATCACCCTGGGCAGCAACGTCACAGTCAGCGGCACCCTGACTTTGAGCGCCGGCGCGGTCAGCAGCGGCACCTACACGCTCACCGCCTCCGCCAACTGCCCGGCCAGCGTCAGCCGCAGCGGCGGCTTCGTCGCCGGCAATCTGCGCCTCAAGTTCGCCGCCGGCAGCACCACCTGCAGCTACGATGTGGGCAGCGGCAGCAGCTATGCGCCCATCAGCGTCAACATGGTCAGCGCCGCCGGCGGCACCCTCAGCGCCAGCACCACCGGCAGCGAACAGGCGCAGATCACCGGTTCGGGGATCAACTGGAACAAGGACGCCAACCGCTACTGGACCCTGTGGGCGAGCGGCGACAGCATCGTCGCCAGCAACTACGGGGCGACCTTCAATTTCGTCAGCGGCGATCTCGATAGCGGCGCCAACCCCGCCAGCTTCGTCGTCGCGCGCTACGCCGCGGGCGCGTGGACGCTGCCGACGCCGGTCGCAGCCGCTGCCTTCGCCACCGGCGTCTCCGGTCTGGGCAGCATCAGCAGCGCCACCGACTTCGTGGTCGGCGAAGCCACGCCGCCGGCCGCCGGCTACAGCATCCAGGTCAACAACTTCTCTCCCTGCATCTCCGGCAGCGGCCAGACCACGGTCAACGTCACCGCTTTGGACAGCGGCGGCAACACCATCACCAGCTACATGAAGACCGTGACGCTGGCCGCGCTGCTCTCGGGCGGCGGCGCCTCGAGCGGCAGCTGGAGCGTCGCCAGCGCCCACGGCAGCCTGGTGGGCAGCCAGTACAGCTTCGCGGCTGCCGACCAGGGGACGGCCAGCTTCAACCTCGCCGACAGCGTCGCCGAGAGCGTCAACATCCGCGTTTCGGAAAACGGCGGCGCGACCTCCACCACCCTGGCGACGGCGGTGCAATTCGGCGCCAACACCTTCAGCATCACCAACATCGATGCGCTCGCCGCCAACGCAGGCGGCGGTGTCGTGGCCGGCAGGGCTCACCTGATGCGCGTAGCCAGCGCCTGCGGTTCCTCCTACAGCGGGGTCAAGAGCCTGGACGGCTGGTACAGCAGGGACGCTGCCGACCCCGGGGGAACGGCGCCGCAGATCTGTGCGACCAACGGCGGCGGCAGCTGTCTCCCCGCGCCTGGTTCCTGCAGCGGCGCCCTGCCTGCGGCTGCGCCAGCGCTGAACGCTGCCAGCAACAATCTGCCGTCCTTGACCTTCAACGCGTCGGGGGTCGCCAACTTCTGTCTGGGCACCTCGGACGTCGGACTGTACACCCTGAGCCTGCGCGACGACGGCAACATCGCGCAACCGGTGCTCGGTAGCAGCAGCAGCCTGACGGTGCGGCCGTTCGCCGTGGTGGTCTCGAACATCGTGCAGGGAGCCACCAGCAATCCCGCCAGCAGCTCGCCTGGCAGCACCAACCACTTTCTCGCCGGCAGCTTCTTCAGCGCCAGCGTCGGCGGCTATCTTTGGAACGCCGCTGCCGACAGCGGTGCCAACGGGCTGCCCGGCGCTGTTGCTCTGGCGACGTTGACGGCGGCGGGCCTGGCAGCGCACTACGCCGACACGGTCGCTCTGGCGACGGATGCCTCGGCGGCGAGCAACTTCGTGCCCAACGGCGCCGGCACCGCCCAAGGCGCGCTGAGCAACGGCAACGTGGCGGTCAGCGCCGGCAGCGGCACAGCGAGCACGTTGAAGTACAGCGAGGTGGGTGCCTTCACGCTCAAGGCTGCGGCCTCGGCCAACTATTTGAGCGGCGGCGATCTGGCCAACCGGGTGGTCATCTACGCCGACAACGCCAGCCCGAACGCCTGGGTGGGGCGCTTCAGCCCGGCCTATTTCGACACCGCGGTGGCCCCTGCCTGCGGCGCTTTCGCCTATTCGGGCCAGCCGTTCACGGTGGCGGTCACGGCGAAGGAAGCGGGGGGGATGACCACCAGCAACTACGCCGGTGCGAGCTGGGCGAAAGCGGTGACCCTGTCCGACGCCGGTTCCGTGGCCAACTTGAGCAACAACAGCATCGCTGCCGCGAGCTTCAACGCCGGCTACGCCAGCAGCAGCACGCCGACCTATGCATTTCCCGCCAAGGCCACGGTGCCGACCGTCATCGCGCTGCGCGCCACCGACAGCGACGGGGTAAGTTCGGTCGGCCACAGCGAGGGCACGACCACGGTCAACAGCGGACGGCTGCGCCTGTCCAACGCCTACGGCTCGGAACTATTGCCGCTCAGGCTGCCGGCCTACGTCGAGTACTACGCCAGCGCTGCCCTGGGCTGGCAGAGCAACAGCGCCGACAGCGGCTGCACCGTGCTGTCGGCGAGCGACCTCGCCTTCTCCTTCCCCGCGGCCACCGCCGCCTATCCGAACAATCTGCACGCCTGCAATACGGCGGTCACCGTCGGCGGCAGCCCGCCCGCGCCGACGATCAAGCTCGCCAGTCCGGGCAACGGCAACAGCGGCTACGCAGACGTGACGCTGAATCTCGGCGCCAGCGCCGCTGGCAACCAGTGCGCCACGGTCGGCGGCGCCGGTGGCGCGGCCACCACCGCCAGCGCGCCATGGCTGCAGTTCAACTGGAAGGGTGGGGGTCTGGCCAACCCGACAGCGCGGGTGGTGTTCGGGGTGAGGAAGGCCGGACCGACCGTCATCCAGATGGAGCTCAACTGAGCCATGGGGAGCGCGCGCGGCTTCACCATGATCGAACTCGTCGTCGTCATGATCCTGGTCGGCATACTCGCCGTCGTCGCCATCCCGCGGCTGGACAGCTCTGCGTTCCAGGAGCGGGGATTTCGCGACGGCGTGTTCACCACCATCACCCACGCGCGGCGGCTCGCCATGGCGAGCCGCCGCTTTGTCTGCGTCACGGTGGTCGCCGGCAGCGGCAGCGCGGCGACGGTCTCGCTGAGCCGGGATCCGAACACCAGCCCGGAGAGCGCGGCGAGCATCGCCTGCAGCCAGAGCCTGGCCCTGCCCGCGCAGATATCCGGCTGCGCCGCCGACCAGCTGTGCGCACCGGCAGGCGTCACGCTCGGCGACGGACTGGGTGGCAGCCTGGTCATCCGCTTCGACCCCCTCGGCCGTTCGCTGAGCACGCCCAACAACACGGTGGCGGCCAGCGTCGCGATCTCCAACCAAACCCCGGTCACGGTGGAAGCCGAGACCGGCTACGTGCAGTGATGGAAGAGCGCCGACAAGCCGGTTTCACCCTGGTCGAACTGCTGATGTTCATCGTGATCGTCTCGGTCGGGCTGACCGGCGTCCTGGTCGCTTTCAACACCGTGGTCGCGAAGAGCGCGGACCCCTTGATCGGCAAGCAGGTGTTGCGCATCGCTACGGCGACCATGCAGGAGGTGCTGCAAAAGAGCTACCAGAACGATCCCGGCGATGCCGACAACAGCAGCTCGACGCTCGGCTGCACGCCGAGCACGACGCCCAGCTGCCGCAAGAACACCCCGGCCGACCGCGCCAACTACAACGATGTCGATGACTACGACGGTTACGCGCAAACCGGGATCACCCAGCTGGACGGCGTGACGCCCATCGCCGGGCTAGCGTCCTACAGTCTGAACATCAGCGTCGATGGCGCGGCTGCGACGCTCGGATCGCTCGGCGCGCCCAACGTCAAGAGCATCACGGTCACGGTCGCCAGCGGCAACCAGTCGCTGACCCTGGTCGGCTATCGGACGAACTATGGCTACTAGCGCAGCGCGCAGTCGTGGCTTCACCTTGCTCGAGGCGATCATCGCCATCACCGTCCTCGGCGTCCTCGGCGGCGTGGTGGCGGTCTTCATCAAGACGCCGGTGCAAGCCTACATCGACAGCGCCAACCGCTCGCTCCTGGCCGACACGGGCGACGGCGCCATGAGGCGCATCGCGCGCGATGTGGCTGGCGCCCTGCCCAACAGCCTGCGCGGCATCGCCGGGGCTGGCAGCGCCTCCTGCTTCGAATTTCTTCCCGTCGTCGCCGGCGGCCGCTATCGCTACCAGGCGAGCGCCGGCGGCGGCGGCGACATCCTCGACTTCAGCACCGCCGACGCTTCCTTCGACGTGCTCGGTCAAATGCGTCTTGACCACCTGCCGGCGGGGACCAACCTCGTTGCCATCGCCAACTTCGGCATCGCCGGCGCCGACGCCTACGCCGGCGACAACACGGCTGGCATCGCGTCCGTCGATCTCGTCACCACCCCCAGCATCCCGAAGATCACGCTCAGCGCCGCCAAGAAGTTTCCCTACGAGTCCCCGGGGCGGGCGTTTCAGGTGATTCCCAACTATTCCGTCGCCTATTCCTGCGCGGCAGGCAAGCTGTATCGCGCGACCCAGGCCATATCCGGCAGCAAGCTGGCAGCCTGCCCGACCAGCGGCGCGGTTCTGGCGAGCGCGGTCTCGGATTGCAACTTCTACTACCTGCCGGCGGTGAACTCGCGCGACGGCATACTCTCGATCACGCTCGCCTTGACGGCGAACGGCGAGACGGTCACGCTCTACGATCAAGTGATGGTGAACAATGTGCCCTGAAGCGCAAAGGCGACACGGCGGCTTCGGCCTGGTCGCGGCGATCGTGATCCTGGTGATCTTCGCCACTTTGAGCGCCTTCATCGTCAGCCTGTCGACCAACCAACACCTGGGCGCGGCCCTCGATCTGCAGGGAAGCCAAGCCCTGCTGGCGGCCGGCGCCGGCCTCGAATGGGGGAAGTACCAAACGCGGTCGGCGAGTTGCGCCGCCTCGACAACCTTGACGGTCAATGGCTACACCGTCGTCGTCGGCTGCTCGACCAGCAACGCCGGCTCGGCGGTTGAAGCGGGCCTGGGCAGCATCTACGCGCTGAGCGCGACGGCCTGCAACGACGCCACCTGTCCCAATCCCAACCCCGGCTCGCTGTACGTGGAGCGCAAACTCGCGGCCCTGGTCGAACGCTGAGCGTTGTTTCCCGAGCGCTCAAGCGGACGAAAACTATCGGCGTAAAGTCATTGTAAAATAATGGATTAGCGTGTATATTTAAAGTAACATCTGGTGACCTGGTCTATGCTGCCTTTCCTGCGCCCGAAAATGCGTGACGGCTGGATGGCCGTGTCCTACGCCGCGGACAGGTTCGATCTCGCCCACGTGCGCCGTCGGCCGGGGCGCAAGCCGGAGGTGCTGACCCTGCACAGTCGCGCGCGCAGCGGTGACGACGGCGTCGTGTTGCGCGCTCTGCGCAAGGATCTGGGCCTGTCACGCTATCACTGCACGACGCTCCTGGCCGACGGCGAGTACCAGATGCTGCAGGTCGAGCCACCGGAGGTGCCGGCCGACGAGTTGCGTGAAGCCCTGCGCTGGCGCATCAAGGAGATGCTGCACACCCCGGCGGAGTCGGCCAACATCGAGGTGCTGGAGATTCCAGCAGAGCACACCGGACGAGCGCGCCAGGTCTGGGCCGTCGCCGCCGACAGGGCCATGCTGGCACCGCGTGTCGCCTGCTTCGACGGCGCCAAGATTGCGCTCGAGGTGATCGACATTCCGGAACTGGCGCAGCGCAACATCGCCGCCCTGTTCGAGGAGGAGAACCGCGGTCTGGCGCTGTTGAGCTTCGACGAAGCCGGCGGCATGTTGAGCTTCACCTACGGTGGCGAGCTGTACGCGCTGCGGCGGATCGAGGCGACGCTGGCGCAGTTCGTCTCGCTCGAGGCAGCGCAACGCGAGACGCTGTTCGAGAAGGTGGCGCTTGAGGCACAGCGTTCCCTCGACAACTTCGACCGGCAATTCGGCTACATCGGCATCAGCCGCCTGCTGGTGGCGCCGCTGCCCGAGAGCCAGGCCTTGCTCGACTACCTGCGCGAATATCTCGCGGTGCCGGTGGCCGAGCTCGATCTGGCGGAAGTGCTCGACTTTCCTTCGCTGCCCGACCTGTCGCTGCCGCTGCGCCAGACGCAGAGCTTGAAGGTGATCGGTGCTGCCTTGCGCCAGGCGACGAGCTGAGGATGGCGCCATGAGCCAGCAGATCAACCTGCTCAGCCCCGATCTGCGGCAGCGGCGCGAGTTGGTCTCGGCCTTCAAGGTGATGCGAGCTGTGTTGGTTCTGTTGCTGCTCTTGGGCGTCGCTGCGCTTTGGAGCGGCGAACGGGCGAGATCGAGGGAAGCGCGCAGCCAAGACGAGCTGGCCAGGCTGAAGACCGCCAAGGAGCAACTGGCAGCGCTGCACAAGGAACTGGCGGCGCGCCAACCCAACGACCAGCTGACCCTGGAGCTCGCCGCCGCCACCAGCCAGTTGAAGGGCCGCGAGGAGGTGATGGCCTACCTCGAGCGCGGCGGCGTCGGCTCGGCGGCGGGCTTCGCGCAATTTCTGCGCGGCTTGGCGCGGCAAACCCAGAGCGGCCTGTGGCTCACCGGCTTCAGCGTTGCCGAGGGCGGGCGCGACATGGAGATACGCGGGCGCACGCTCGCGCCCGCGGCGGTGCCCGACTACATCGGGCGCCTGAACAGCGAGGCGGCATTTCACGGGCGCAGCTTCGCCGCGCTCGAGATCAAACGCGGCGAGACCGATGCGCGGCAAGCGGCGGCCACCCCGTCCCGCTACGTCGAATTTGCGCTGAGCAGCAAGGCGCCGGGCGAGACGACGGCGCTGGCGGAGAAGAAGCCGTGAAGGCGCTGTGGGGCCGGCTGGCGGCGCGCTTTGACGCACTGGCGAGCCGCGAACGGGCGATGGTCGGTGGCGGCCTGCTCGCGGCCATCGTCATCCTCGGTCAGGCCCTGCTGATCGGGCCGCAGTTGCAGCGCCAGGCGGCGGCCGAAAGGCGCAGCATCGAGGCGCAGACCGAACTGACCAGCGTCGCGGCGGCGCTGGCGCAGGCGCAGGCGACGCTGAAGAATCCCGACCAGGCCAAGCGCGCACGGCTGCTCGAGCTGCGCGCCGCCAGCGGCGCCATCGACGGCCGCTTGCGCAGCCTCTCCGGCAGCATGGTGTCGCCGGTCAGGATGCCGGCGTTTCTGCAGACGCTGCTCGCCCGCAACGCCAAGCTCGAGCTGCTGTCGCTGCGCACCCTGCCACCCAGCCCGCTGATCGAACGCAACGAGGCAGCTCGCCCGGGCGAGGCCGCCAACGTCAGCCTGCCGAACGTCTACAAACACGGCGTCGAGATCCGCATCGGCGGAAGTTACGGTGATTTGCTCGCCTATCTCGAAGAACTGGAGCGCATGCCGCAGCGTATCCTCTGGAGCAAGCTCACGCTCACTGCGGAACAATATCCGCGCAGCGTGCTGACGCTGACGGTCTACACCTTGAGTCTGGACAAGCAATGGCTAGTTGTCTGAAGTGCGTCGTGCTTGGCTCCGAGGCGATCGCGGTGGTCGCCGCCGCCGTCCTCCCCGCCCTGGCGCAAGCGCCTCTGCCCGATCCGACGCGGCCGCCGGCGGCGTTCGAGAACGCGCCGGCGGCGACCGAGGCGAAGGCCGGCAACAGCGCCGGCCTGCAGACCGTGATCCTGCGCAAAGGCCGCAAACCGGTCGCGGTGATCAACGGTGAGACGGTCGAGCTCGGCGGCAAGGTGGGCGAGGCCACCCTCGTCAAGCTGAGCGAGCGCGAAGCCGTGTTGCAGGGTCCCCAGGGCAGGGAAGTGCTGCACCTGACCCCCAAGGCCAGCAAGACAGCGGCGCACCCTGGCGGAGCGCCGCGGCCGTGAGCGAGCCACGCGCGCTGCCGGTTGTGGCGTTGGCCGTCGTGCTGCTCGCCGGCTGCGCCTCGCCAGCGCACCAACCAGGACAAACGCTCGATCGCATCAGCGAGGAATTGCGCCAGGCGGCCAGCGCAGGCAAGCAGCTGCCGGGCGAGAGCGTAGACCGCGCCCTGATGCCGCCCTTGCAGATCGAACTGCCGCGGACGCTCAACGAGGGCGATGCGCGCTTCGATCTGTCGGTCGTCGATGCGCCGGCGGCCCAGGTGTTCATGGCGCTGGCCAGCGGCACGCGCTACAGCATGCTGCTGCCGCCGGACCTGTCGGGACGGATCACGGTGAACCTCAAGGACGTGACGCTGATCGAGGCACTGGAGACCATCCGCGAACTGAGCGGCTACGAATTCAAGGTCCAGGGCACGCGCATCTTCATCCAGCCCAACGCCCTGCAGTCGCGCGTCTTCCGCATCAACTACCTGTCGAGCCGGCGCCAGGGCAGCAGCGACCTGCGGGTGAGCTCGAGCTCGGCCAGCAGCAACCAGGCCGGCCAGACCAGCACACCGACCCCGGCTCCCGCGGCCGCGACGGCGCCTGGCGGCAACGCCACCAGCTCGCGCTCGAGCGACACCAGCCGCGTCTCGATGAGCTCGGACGCCGACTTCTGGCGCGACCTCACCAGCGCCCTCAACGCCATCGTCGGCAGCGCCGACGGCCGCCAGGTGATCGTCAACCAACTCTCCGGCGTCGTCGTGGTGCGCGCCTTTCCGTCCGACATGCGCAACGTCGAGGTCTATCTGAAAGCCACCCAGTTGGTCGTCGAGCGACAGGTGATGATCGAGGCGAAGATCATCGAGGTCACCCTGAACGACGGCGCCCAGTCGGGCGTCAACTGGTCGACCTTCGGTCAGCCCCCGCGCAGCCTGGCCGGCAGCAATCCCCCTTACATGCAGGTGGGCGTCGCCAACCCCGGCGTGACGCTCAACGCCTTGGGCGCCTCCACCAGCCTCAGCAGCCCGGACGTCACCCTGACCCCCGGTGCCTTGGGCACCTTGACCACCTCTGCGCTGGGCCAGGGCTTCATCGGGCTGGCCTTCGAGACCAGAAACTTCGGTGCGTTGATTTCGTTTCTGGAGACCCAGGGCGATGTCGCGGTGCTCTCCAGTCCGCGCATCGCCACGCTGAACAACCAGAAGGCGCTGCTCAAGGTGGGCACCGACGAGCTGTTCATCACCAACGTCAGCGGCGGCACCACGGCCACCACCACGACGCCGGGAACGGCCCCCAGCCTGACGCTGCAACCTTATTTTTCCGGCATCTCGCTCGACGTGACGCCGCAGATCGACGGCGAGGGCAACATCATCTTGCACGTCCATCCGGCCGTCTCCACCGTCTCCGATTCGCCCAAGACCATCGACCTGGGCGCCCAGGGCGTGTTCAAGCTGCCGCTGGCGGCCAGCACCATCAACGAGACCGACAGCATCGTTCGCGTCAGGGATGGCAACATCGTCGCCATCGGCGGACTGATGCGGCAGAAGCAGCAGTCCTCGCGCAGCCAGGTGCCGGGAGGGGGCGACCTGCCCCTGGTCGGGGCCCTGCTCGGCCAGCGCAGCAGCAACTTCAGCAAGAGCGAGATGGTGATACTGATGAAGCCGACCATCATCGGCGCCGAGAATTCGTCCAGCGACGAACTGCAGGATGTCGACCGGCGGATGCAGGGACTGGACCCACGTCGCGCCGCGCGCAAGCAACCGTGACGGCAGCCTGACGTGTACCTCGCGCACTTCGGCCTGAGGGAACGGCCCTTCGGCATCACCCCGGACACCAGCTACGCCTACGCCGCCGGCTCGCACCAGGAGGCGCTCAACACGCTGGTGGTGGCGCTGAAGAGCGGCGAGGGCTTCATCAAGATCACCGGCCAGGTGGGCACCGGCAAGACCCTGCTGTGCCGGCGCTTTCTGGCCAGCCTCGGCGACAAGTACTTCACCGCCTACCTGCCCAACCCGTCGCTCGCTCCGCTGCCCCTGCTGCTGGCGATCGCCGACGAACTCGGCCTCAAGCTCAACGCCAAGGAAGAGCAACACCAGTTGATCAAGCACGTGAACAAGCGCCTGCTCGATCTCGCCCGCGCCGGCAAGACCGTGGTGTTTTGCGTGGACGAGGCGCAGACCGCACCGCTGGAGAGCCTCGAAGCGCTGCGCCTGCTGTCCAACCTGGAGACGGAGAAGCGCAAGCTGATGCACGTCGTGCTGTTCGGACAGCCCGAGCTCAACCAGAAGCTGGCCGATCCCTCGGTGCGGCAACTGCTGCAACGCATCGCCTTCCACTATCACATGCAAGGATTGCGGCGCAAGGAACTTGGCTACTACCTGACGCACCGGCTGCAGGTCGCCGGTTACCGCGGCCCCTCCCTGTTCTCCCGTTTCGCCCTGGCCCGGCTCTACAACTACTCGCGGGGCATTCCGCGCCTGGTCAACATCCTCGCCAACAAGTCGCTGCTGGCCGCCTACGGCGAGGGCAAAGCCCTGGTCAGTGGCGCTCACGTCAAAGCGGCGGCGCGCGATACCGAAGGCGTCAAGCTGCGCCGCTGGTGGCCGTTCTAGCGATGAGCCTGATCAACAAGATGCTGCGCGATCTCGACGCGCGCAACGCGGTGCCGGGCAAGGCGCAGCCCGCCGGCGAGCTGCGGCCCCTGCCCGAAGCCAACGGCGGCGAGCGGCCGCGCTTCGGTCCGGGCATGATCGCCTTTCTCGTTGTCGCCGCCTTGGCCTTCATCGCCCTGCAGTTCTCGGATCTGTGGCTGCCGCAGCTCAAGGCACAGCTGCGCGACAAGCCGGTCGCCGCAGCGCCGCAGCCGGTGGCGCCGCCGCCGGCACCAGCACCGACGGTGATCGCGGCAGCCGCAACACCGCCTGTGGTGGCACCGGCAGCCGCCCCGGATGTGGCGCCGCCGTCGGCGCTGGTCGATAGCCTGCTGCCCCTGCCGTCCCTGGGTGACGCCTTGATGGCGCACGCCGAGGCCGCCGCCGAGCTGCGGCCCGGGCTCAAGCTCGATACCGAGCTGGCCCGCGAGCCGGCGCCGCCGGCCGCACCGCCAGCCGCGGCGCCGGCGCCGACCGCCAGCAGGTCGAAGCCAGCCGCGGCGCGCGCGCAGGCCGGCATCGTCATCGACAAGAAGGACCCGCTCGCCGGCGACCACGCCGAAGCGGAGTATCGCAAGGGTGTGGCCGCCTATCGGGCGGGACACGCGAGCGAGGCGGCGGCGGCTTTCCGCGCCGTGCTCGCCGAGGATCCGCGCCACCTCGGCGCGCGCCAGGCGCTGCTGGGCATGCTGGCGCAGGCCAAGCAGTGGGACGAAGCGCAGGCTCTGCTCAAGGAAGCGCTGACCATCATGCCCACCCACTATCTGTGGGCCATGGTGCTGGCGCGCATCCAGGTCGAACGCGGCAACACCGCGGCTGCCCTGGAGACGCTGCTGCAGCACAAGGCCTACGCGGACAAGCGTGCCGACTACCAAGGCTTCACCGGCGCTGTGCTGCAGCGTCTGCAACGACCGCGCGAGGCGGCGCTGTGCTTCCAGGCGGCGGCCCAGCTCAGGCCGAGCGAAGCGCGCTGGTGGTTGGGGCTGGGCATGTCACTGGAAGCCGACGCCCGCCCCGCCGAAGCGCGCGAGGCCTTCCTCAAGGCGCAAGGCGCCGACGGTCTGACGCCGGAGACGCAGGCCTTCATCGCCGCCAGATTGCGCAAGCCGCCGGCGCAGAATTGACGGCCTTTTCGCCGCGTCCTTGCCTCCTCCCGCCGCGGCTTGGCGCGCGACAATGGCCGCGATGCCTACCCTGTCCGACAACCTGATCCTGCCGCGCTGTCCCCACTGCGCGATCGCCGATCCCAACCTGCGGCGGCAACATCACCTCGACACCACCGATCACAGCGGCGATCGTCTGCGACGCTGGTCCATCTACGTGTGCAGCAGTTGCGGCGGCATCGTCTCGGCCTGGGCAGAGCGTCCGGGTGCCGAAATCGTGGAATCGTTCCCTGCGTCGCAGCGCGTCGCCGACAGCATCCCGGGGAGGCCACGCGCCTACCTGCAGCAGGCGCGGGAGAGCGCGCACGCGCCGGCCGGCGCCGTGATGCTGATCGCCAGCGCCGTCGACTCGATGCTCAAGCTCAAGGGCTACGGCGAGGGCAACCTGTACTCGCGCCTGGACAAGGCCGCCGCCGACAAGCTGATTCCGCACGACATGCCGAGCTGGGCTCAGGGGGTGCGCCTCGACGCCAACGACGCCAGGCACGCCGACGAAGCCGCGGCGCTGCCCTCGGTCGCGGATGCGCAGCGCGCCGTCGAATTCGCGAGCACCCTGGCCGACATCCTCTTCGTTCTGCCCGGTCGTGTGCAACGCGGGCTGCTCGAGGTCGTCACCCAGAATGTCTCGACCGCGCGTCCGTGAGGGCGGTCGTCGCGAACCGGTGAAGCGCTAGCTGACGATCGAGTCGAGCGCGGTCAAGACGCGATCCAGCTCTTCATGCTCGGCGCCGGTTGCGTCGCGAATCGAGACGACGCCGACGACCTTGTGGCCGTCGACGACCGGCAGGTGGCGAAACTTGCCGTCGGCCATCGCGGTCAGCGCGTGGCTGAAGGGTCTGTCCAGCGACATCACGATCGGATCGCGCGTCATCACCTCACCGACCGTGAGGGTTGTCGGGTCGCGCCCCTGGGCGACAACCCGGGTGAGGATGTCGCGCTCGGTGACGATGCCCTCGAGCTTCTGGCCGTCGATGATCAATAGCGAGCCGACGTGTTTGCTCACCATCAGCTTGGCGGCGTCGAGGACGCTCTGCTTGGCTGCGATTGCGACCACCTCGCGGGTGGCGACGATGTCTCTAAGTTTGCGCCGCATGGTGATCGTTCGCCTCCAAGTTCCAGAGCTTTCCCCTTGAGGGGAGAAACCAAAAGGTCGCGACAACCTGAGTAGCCACAGATCGTCGAAGCGCTGGCCTACCTACCGACTGCTCGCGAAAAGTACGGCCCGACCACCGCATTGAACGGCGATTGCCGAACTGATCGCATTCTCATAGTTGCGTACTGGATTTGTCAACTATAGGTCGCTGACAGGCAGGGCGCGAGTGAGCAGTCGCCAACCACAGTTGCTCGAGTTTGCGTCGCGGCTGTCGTTTAGACGTTGAACAGGAAATTCATCACGTCGCCGTCCTTGACCACGTACTCCTTGCCTTCGGCGCGCATCTTTCCCGCTTCCTTGGCGCCCTGCTCGCCGCCGCAGGCGATGAAGTCTTCGAAGGCGATGGTCTGGGCGCGGATGAAGCCGTGTTCGAAGTCGGTGTGGATCACACCGGCCGCCTGGGGCGCGGTATCGCCCCTGTGTATGGTCCAGGCGCGGACCTCCTTCACCCCGGCGGTGAAATAGGTCTGCAGCCCGAGCAACTGGTAGGCGCTGCGGATCAGGCGGTTCAAGCCCGGTTCCTCTTCGCCGAGGTCGGCGAGAAAGATCTGCTTTTCTTCGCTGGTCAGGTCGCCGATTTCCGCTTCCAGAGAGGCGCACAGCGCCACCACCGGTGCTCCCTCGGCCTTGGCGTGGGCCACCACCGCGTCGAGCAGCGGGTTGTCGCGACCGCCGTGCTCATCGACGTTGGCGGCGTAGAGCACCGGCTTGGCGGTGATCAGGCAGAAGGGCTTCAGCGCCGCCCATTCCTCCTTCGACAGATCGAGACTGCGCACCGGCTTGGCAGCGTCGAGCTGCGTCTGCACCTTCGCCAGCACCGTCACCAGGCGCTGCGCCTCCTTGTCGCCGCCGGCCTTGGCCTGCTTGCCGTAGCGAGTCACCGCCTTCTCCACCGTGGCCAGATCGGCGAGCGCCAACTCGGTGTCTATGGTCTCGATGTCGGACAGCGGGTCGACGCCGCCGGCGACGTGCACCACGTTGTCGTCGCGGAAGCAGCGCACGACGTGCACGATGGCGTCGGTCTCGCGGATGTTGGCGAGAAACTTGTTGCCCAGACCCTCGCCCTTGGAGGCACCCGCCACCAGCCCGGCGATGTCCACGAACTCGACGATGGCGTGCTGCACCCGCTGCGGCTTGACGATGGCCGACAGCTGCTCGACGCGTGGATCGGGCACCTCGACGATGCCAACGTTCGGCTCGATGGTGCAGAAAGGGTAGTTCTCCGCCGCGATGCCCGACTTGGTCAGGGCGTTGAAGAGGGTGGACTTGCCGACGTTGGGCAGGCCGACGATGCCGCACTTGAGGCTCATAGTTTTCCTAGTTTTCCGGTGGGGGTGCGGGCTTGGCGTTGAGCTTCTGCATCGCCACGGTCCAGTCGCCACGCGCCAGCGTCGGCCAGCCCGCCAGGGCCCGCTCGATGGCGGCGTCGATGGCCTCGGCCTCCTCGCGGCGCGGCGGCTTCAACACGTAGTCGATCACTTCGTCGCGGTCGCCCGGATGGCCGATGCCGATGCGTAGCCGCCAATAGTCCTGGGTATCGAGATGCGAGGCGATGTCCTTCAAGCCGTTGTGGCCGCCCAGGCCACCGCCGAACTTGAGGCGCAAAGAGCCCGGCGGCAGGTCGAGTTCATCGTGCACCACGAGGATGTCCGCCGGTTCGAACCGGTAGAAGCGCGCCAGCGCCGCCACCGCCTGACCGGAGTGGTTCATGTAGGTCTGCGGCAGCAGCAGCCACAGCGCCTCACCGCGGTTGTCGCCGCGCACCGAGGCGGCGTAGCCGTGAAAGCGCGCCTCCTTGGTCAGGCGCGCGCCGAGCGTTTGCGCCAGCCGCTCACAAAACCAAAACCCGGCGTTGTGCCGGGTTTTGGCGTATTCGCTGCCTGGATTGCCGAGACCGACAACCAGGCGCGGCGGGCGCGGCGGCTGCGCCAAATTACTTCTTCTCGGGTGCTGGTGCCGCCGCCGGTGCCGCCGCCGGCGCCGCCGCCGCCTGCTCGGCAGCCGCCGCGGTCTCCTCGGCCACGGCGCTGCGCGGCACGTTGATCGCCGCCACCACCGGATCCTCGCCCCTGTGGGTCACGGCTTCGACGCCGTCGGGCAGCTTCAGCGCCGACAAGTGCACCGACTGGCCGGTGGACACGTCCTTCAGATCGACCTCGAGGAACTCCGGCAGGTCGCCCGGCAGGCAGCGCACTTCGATTTCGTTCATCACGTGGGAGACGATACCGCCCTGCATCTTGACGCCGGGCGAAAGTTCGGCGTTGATGAAGTGCAGCGGCACGCGGGTGGTGATCTTGTGCGTCGCGTCGACCCGCTGAAAATCGAGATGCAGCACCTGGCGCTTGAACGGGTGCATCTGCACGTCGCGCAGCAGGACGCTCTGTTTGCCGCCATCCATGACCATGGTCAGCACCGAGGCGTGGAAGGTCTCCTGCTTGAGCTTGTGAAAAATCTCGTTGTGATCGAAGTCGAGCGCTTCGGGTGTCTTCTCGCCGCCGTAGAGGATGCCAGGTACGCGTCCGGTCCGACGCAGGCGGCGGCTCGCTCCGGTGCCCTGCAAGGTGCGCTTTTGCGCGTTGAATTCAATTAGCATGATGAAGCTCCATATGATCCCGCCCGCGACCAGGCAGGGGTTGAAAAAAACTCATTCCATGAACAGCGACGACACCGACTCCTCGTTGCTGATGCGCAGCATGGTCTCGGCCAGCAGACCGCCGATCGACACCTGGCGGATGCGCGGACAGGCGATCGCGTCGTCGCGCAGAGGGATGGTGTCGGTGACCACCAGCTCGTCCAGCTGCGATTCGCTGATGCGCGACACCGCCGCGCCGGACAGCACCGGATGGGTGCAGTAGGCGAGCACGCTCTTCGCTCCCTGATCCTTCAGCGCTTGCGCCGCCTTGCACAGGGTGCCGGCGGTATCGACCATGTCGTCCATGATGACGCAGGTGCGGCCGTTGACCTCGCCGATGATGTTCATCACCTCGGAGACGTTGGCCTTCGGCCGCCGCTTGTCGATGATCGCCAGGTCCGACTCGAGGTGCTTGGCCAGCGCCCGCGCCCGCACCACGCCGCCGATGTCTGGGGAGACGACCAGCAGGTCTTCGTGGCGCTGCTTCCAGATGTCGCCGAGCAGGATCGGCCCGGCGTAGATGTTGTCGACCGGGATGTCGAAGAAACCCTGGATCTGATCGGCGTGCAGATCGACGGTGAGCATGCGCTGCACCCCCACCGCCTGCAGCATATTGGCCACCACCTTGGCGGTGATCGCCACCCGCGCCGAGCGCGGCCGCCGGTCCTGGCGGGCGTAG
>JAHFRE010000199.1:4154-7221 GCA_023258955.1 Sterolibacterium sp. | reverse complement strand
CGCTTGAACTCAACGTCGGCGCCATCGTCTGGGCCACCGGCTGGCGCCCCTTCGACGCTGCCAAGATCCAACCCTACGGCTACGATCGCTACCCCAACGTGATCACCAGCGTCGAGTTCGAGCGCCTGGCCGACCCGCGCGGACCGACCGGCGGGCGGCTGCTGCGTCCCTCCGACGGGCAGGAGGCGAAGAACATCGCCTTCATCCAGTGCGCCGGTTCGCGCGACGAGAACTACCTGCGGCACTGCTCGCGCATCTGCTGCATGGCGACGCTGAAGCAGACCCAGTACCTGAGCGAGGCCGGGGGCGACGGCAAGTCCACCGTCTACTACATCGACATCCGCGCCATCGACCGCTTCGAGGATTTCTACCAGATGGTGCAGGCCGATCCCAAGGTCAGCTTCGTCAAATCCAAGGTCGCCCGCATCGCCTTGAACGAGGCCAACGGCAATCCGGTGCTGCACGGGGTGGACACCGAGGGCTACCACCGCTACGCCACCGAGTACGATCTGGTGGTCCTCGCCGTGGGCATGGAGCCCGAGGGCAGCGGCCTGGGCAAGGATATCGCCGCCGACATCGCGCTCGACTCGTCGGGCTTCATGGAAACCTGTCCGGGTGCGGCCAGCGGCATGTTCGCCGCCGGCGCCGCGGCCAGCCCGCTCGACGTTAACCGCTCGGTGCAGAGCGCCACGGCGGCCAGCCTCAAGGCCATGCAGGTGGTGCATCGAATCGCTGCGGTGGAGGCTGCCTGAGATGGCCGACAACAAATTCGCTGCCTACATCTGTGCCGGCTGCGGCATTGGCGAGACGCTGGACGTAGCGAGCCTCGAGAAGATCGCCCAAAAGGAGGGCAAGATGGCGCTGGTGAAAAGCCATCCCTTCCTCTGCAGCGCAGAAGGCGTGCAGCTGATCAAGGACGACATCGACCGCGAGGCCGTCACCCACCTGTGCATCGCCGCCTGCTCGCGTCGCGCCAAGAGCGAGGCCTTCGCCTTTGCCGAGGTCTGCGTCTCTCGCGCCAATCTGCGCGAAGGCGTGCTCTGGGTGGTGGCGCCCGGCGAGCAACACGACGAGGTGCGCCAGGAGATGGCGGAGGACTATCTGCGCATGGGCTGCGCCGAAGTGAAAAAGATGAAATTGCCCGCGGCCAAGCCCGAGCGGCCCGACTGCAAGACCATCCTGGTGGTCGGCGCCGGCATGGCCGGCATGACGGCGGCGATCGAGGCCGCCGAGGCCGGCTACCCGGTGCTGCTGCTCGAAAAGAGCGGCGCCCTGGGCGGCTTCGCCAGCAAGCTGTGGAAGCGCGTGCCCTTCGCGGCGCCGCACGCCCAGCCCCAGCCCAACGGCGTCAGCGAACTGGCGGCGCGCGTCACCGCCCATCCGGCGATCACGCTGCATCTCAACTCCACCCTGGCCGAGACCGCCGGCGCACCGGGGCGCTTCCTGGTCAAGATCGCCCAGGAGTCGGGTGCGGTCAGCGACGCGACGGTCGGCGCCATCATCCAGGCCACCGGTTTCACCCCCTACGACATCGCCAAGTTGCCCGAGTTGGGCGGCGGCCAGGCCAACGTGGTCGACCAGGCCGGACTCGAACTCCTGGCGCGAAATGCCAATGGCGGCAGGATCAAACGCGCCGACGGTAAGGAAGTGAAGTCGGTCGCCTTCCTGCAATGCGCCGGCCAGCGCGACGCCAGCGGCAGCCACCTCGCCTATTGCTCCGGCCACTGCTGCGCCACCAGCATCAAGCAGGCGATGTACTTCAAGGACGCCAATCCCGAGGTCGATACCCTGATCCTCTATCAGGACCTGCGCGTGCCGGGAATGGGCGAGGACTTCTATCGCAGCGCCCAGGACAAAGGCGTGATCTTCACCAAGGGCGTGGCCACCAAGGTCAGCGGCGGCGGCGCTGGACAAGCGAGCGTCAGCTTCAAGGACCTGATCCTCGACCAAGAGGCCACCATAGCCACCGATCTGGTGGTGCTGGCGACGGGCCAGGTGCCCAACGCCGGCATCGACCTCGAGCGCTGGAACGAGGTGACCACGGCGGCCGAGGGTGGCGATGCGGCGGCCAAGGAACAGCAGGCGCAGCTGCGCTCGGCCTCGGTGCTCAAGCTGGCCTACCGCCAGGGACCGGACATGCCGCAGTTCAAGCACGGTTTCGCCGACTCGCACTTCATCTGCTTCCCCTACGAGACGCGGCGCACCGGCATCTACGCTTGCGGGCCGACGCGCCGGCCGATGGACCTGGACCAGGCGATGACCGACGCCACCGGCGCCGCCATGAAAGCCATCCAGGCGGTGGAGAACGCCGCCGCCGGCCGCGCCGCCCACCCGCGGGTGGGCGACCTGTCGTACCCCATCGTCCGCCTCGAAGGCTGCACCCAGTGCAAGCGCTGCACGGTCGAGTGCCCATTCGGCGCCATCGACGAGGACGAGCGCCGCTTCCCGCAGTTCAACGAGGAGCGCTGCCGCCGCTGCGGCACCTGCATGGGCGCCTGCCCGGTGCGCGTCATCGCCTTCGAGAACTATTCGGTCGATACCGTCGGCATGCAGATCAAAGCGGTCGAGGTGCCCGACGAATTTTCCGAGAAACCACGCATCCTGATCCTCGCCTGCGAAAACGACGCCTACCCGGCGCTGGACATGGCCGGCATGCAACGCCTCACCTATTCGGCTTTCGTTCGCGCCGTCCCGATCCGCTGCCTCGGCTCGGTGAACACCATCTGGATCACCGACGCGCTGAACTCCGGCTACGACGGCGTGATGATGATGGGCTGCAAGAAGGGCGACGACTATCAGTGCCACTTCGTCAAGGGCTCGGAGATGGCGCACTATCGGATGAGCAAGATCGACGACACCATGAAGCAGATGGGTCTCGAGCCGGAGCGGGTGCAGACGCTGGAGGTGGCCATCACCGACAGTGCCCGCGTCGCCAAACTGATCAACGACTACGTGGCGCAGCTGCAGGAACTTGGCCCGTCGCCGATGAAGGGATTCGGTTAACCATGACAGCGATTACCGCCTACAGCAATGGCTTCCTGCGCGAGGTCGAGGCCCAGGTAGAACA
>JAHFRE010000199.1:0-4054 GCA_023258955.1 Sterolibacterium sp. | reverse complement strand
CGCCTGGCGCTGGCGGCGCGCAATCTGGCGCTCACCGAGGAGAAGCTGCCGGGTCAGGACATGGTCTCGGTCTGCCCCGCCTGCTGGCTGGCCAACCGCCACACCAAGGAACGCATGGAGGAACACCCGCGGACCAAGCTCGAGGTCAACACCGCGCTGGCCGAGGCAGGGTTGAACTACAAGGGCACGGTGCAGCCGCGCCATTTCATCGAGGTGCTGATCGAGGACGTCGGCTGGGAGGGGATGAAGAAACCCCTGGTGAAGTCGCTCGAGGGCATCAAGATCGCGGGCTACGTCGGCTGCCAGACCAACCGCCCCTTCGGCATGATGGGCGAATCGTTCGAGAACCCGGTGTACCTCGACAACATGATCAATATGGTCGGCGCGGAAGCTGTGCCCTACGACCAGAAGGTGACCTGCTGCGGCGGCGCCCTGGCCTTTTCCGAGCCGGACAAGTCGCAGCAGCAGATCCGCGCCATCGTCGAGTCGGCCTACGACCACGGCGCCGAGATGATCGCCACACCCTGCCAGTTGTGCCAGGCCAACGTCGAGGTCTATCAGTCGGAGATCAACAAGAAGCAGGGCACCAAGTTCGCCATGCCCGTCGTCTACTACTCGCAATTGATGAGCGTGGCCTACGGCGGCTCGGCCAAGGCGGCGGGCCTCGACGGCCAGTTGATCAAGGCCGACAAGCTGGTGGCGATCGCCGCAAAGTAGCCCGAGGAGCAGCTTCACCCATTATTCCCATGGTATATTGACCCACTGCGCAAGACAACAACAAGCGGCGCAGCTTCTAGGAGACAGCATGTCAGAAGCAAACAGGATCAGCGTCGTCGTCGTTTCGGACAAACGCGAACAACTGCAGATGGCCGCGATGATCGCCTCGGTGGGGGCGGTCAGCGGCAACGAAGTACTCGTCTTCTTGTCGATGAATGCCCTGCGCTATTTCGCCAGGGGGGCCGACATCGAAGCGCCGGCGGAAGGCCCGGTCGGCGAGTTGATGCGCGGCAAGGGCGTGCCCGCCTTCAAGACCCTGTTCGAGCAGGCGGTTAGCCTCGGCGACGCCAAGATCCACCCCTGTTCGATGGCCATGGACATTCTCGGCTTCGAGCGCGAACACTTGGAGGACTACGTCGGCGAGGCGATGGGGCTGACCATGTTCCTCGACCAGGCCAAGGGCGGCCAGGTCTGGTCCTTCTAAAACGAGAGAGAGCGCAACCATGGCTGAGAAGAAATTGATCGACGCCCGCGGCAGCTTCTGCCCCGGGCCCCTGATGGAACTGATCGCGGCGATGAAAATGGTGGCTGTCGGCGACGAGATCGAGATACTATCCACCGACAAGGGCTCGGCCGCCGAGATCCCGCAGTGGATCAACAAGGTCGGACACGAGTACATCGGCAGCCATGAGGAGGCTGGGGTCTGGCACGTGAATGTGAAAAGGAGCAAGTAGCGGCAAGGGCGGCAGCGCGAGCTGCCATGAAAATCAAAAATAGCAGGAGACAGACATGAAGATACTGGTCGTCGGCGGTGGCATGGGCGGGACCATCCTGGCCAACAACGTGGCGCGCAATCTGAAGGACGAACTGAAATCCGGCAAGGTGCAACTGACCGTGCTGTCCGCCTCGGATAAGCATATGTATCAACCCGGCTTGCTCTACGTGGCGGTCGGCCGCATGACCCCGGACGAGCTCTACCGCGACCAGGCGAGCCTGCTCGAGCCGAGCATCCAGTTCCAGGTCGATCCGGTCGACCAGTTCATGCTCGACAACAACCAGGTCAAGACCAAGAGCGGCAAGATACATAGCTACGACATCCTGGTGATCGCCACCGGTTCGCGCATGTGGCCCGATTCGATACCCGGACTCAAGGAGAACGCCGAGTTCTTCTACACCGAACAGACGGCGGTGAAGATGTTCAAACGCCTGCGCGAATTCGAGGGCGGAAAAGTCGTGATCGCCATGGGCGTGCCGCACAAGTGCCCGATGGCGCCGCTGGAAATCGTCTTCATGCTCGACGACTACTTCAAGGAGCGCGGCATCCGCGACAAGGTGCAGCTCCACTACACCTATCCGATCGGTCGCGTGCATACGCTGGAGAACGTCGCCAAGTGGGCGCAGCCGGAGATGGACAAGCGGGGCATCACCTACGAGACCCTGTTCAACCTGAAGTCGGTCGACGGCGAAAAGCGGCTGCTCGCCAGCGAGGAAGGCACCGAGACCAACTACGACATGCTGATCTCGATCCCGGCGCACAAGGGCATGGAGGTGATCGAGAACAACAAGCTCGGCCAGAATGGCTGGATCCCGACCGACCGCTACAGCCTGGCGATGGAAGGCCGCAGCAACGTCTTCATCCTCGGCGACACCACCAACATTCCGATCAGCAAGGCTGGCTCCACCGCCCACTTCGAGGCGGAGACGGTGGGCGCCAATATCGCCGCCCTGGTGCGGTTCGGCGCGCCGGTGCGCAAGTACGACGGCAAGGTCTTCTGCTTCATCCAGGCCGGCTCGGAAAAAGCCACCTACGCCATGTTCAACTACACCCTGCCGCCCGATCCGAAGGCACCGACCCGGGCCATCCACTGGTTCAAGCTGGCCTACAACAAGCTCTATTGGATCTCGGCGCGCGGCCTGCTGTGAGGAGACGACCATGAGCGATAACACTAGCGAAGCCACCGTGCCGGAGCTCGAGCGCGTGATGCAGGCGGCGAAGGACTCGGTCACCGACGACATGATCTCGCGGCTGGCCGAGAACAGCGCCCAGGCGCTCGATCTGCTCGACCGCTTGAACCGCAGCGGTTTCGACCGCGCCCTGCCGATCCTCGAGCGCCTGCTCGACAACGGCGATCTGCAGCGCGTGGTCGACATCGCCCGCACCGTGGCGGCCGCCGAAGACGCGATGAACGACGACATGGTCGGGCGCGTCGCGCAGATGGCGGCCGAGGCCCTGAGCGTGGTCGACCGCTTGAACCGCAGCGGCGTCGAGCGTCTGATCGACATCCTCGACCGGCTCAACAACAGCGGCTCTCTCGACATCCTCGCCGACAAGCTGCCGCGCATGATCGAGCACATCGAGATGATCGACCGGCTCGCCGGCTGCCTGAGTCTCGGCGCCGAGGACGCCAAGGCCCTGCCGCCCTCGCCCGGTGGCATCATGGCGATGCTGCGCATCATGGGCGATGCGGAGAACCAGGCAGCGCTGCAGTTCCTCATGTCGATCGGCAAGCGCATGAGCGTGAGCTGCAACATGGACAAGAAGTAAGCCGCTGCTGCGCCAAGAAAGGAAGGCCCTGGCAGCCGCCGGGGCCTTTTTTCATTCGATTTGCGCTAAACTAGGCGCAGCATCGCGAGGCTGTCGCCTCGCGCTGCAGATGTCCGCGGTGCCCGAAGGTTCAATCCACAACTGGACCCTGGGTGAAACGGGAAACAGGTGCGCGTCGAGACTCGACGCAAAGCCAGTGCTGCCCCCGCAACGGTAAGGAAGCGTGAATCTGTCGAAATGCCACTGAGCGAAAGCTCGGGAAGGCGACAGCTTAAATCTTTCGAGCCCGGAGACCGGCCACGGACATCGAAGAACGGAAGCATCGCGGGGAAGCGATGGCCGGCGCGTAGCTCTACGCCCCCTGGTCTTCGTTTCCATCGCAGCGTGCTTCCAACTGGAACCTACCGGCTCGCGGGGACGCAGGCCGGCAACAGGAGTTGGCTATGAACCCTAGCAAAATTCTGGCGGCACTCGCCATCGTTTCCTGCATTTCCACGATTGCCGCGCCGGCGCTCGCAGCCGACGAGTCGACGACCATCGTCGTCAGCGCGGCGCGGCAAAAGCAGCGCCTCAGCGACACCCTGGCCGACATCAGCGTCATCAGCGCCGAGGAGATCAGGCAGGCCGGACAGACGACCCTGGTGGAGTTGCTCGCCCGCCAACCCGAGATGCAGGTCTATAGCAGCGGCGGCGCCGGCAAGCTGAGCGGCGTCTTCATCCGTGGCGCCAACGCCAACCATACCCTCGTCTTCGTCGATGGCGTGCGCATCGGTGCGGCCACCGCGGGAACCC
>JAHFRE010000034.1 GCA_023258955.1 Sterolibacterium sp. | reverse complement strand
TGGCGGGCCGCATCTACGTCAAGTAGGGAGAGGCGCAAATGGCAACGAATTTCCGTACCTGCCCGCGTAGCGGGCTGCAGTTCGACACCCAGGCCGAGAAGTTGATGTTGGCCAACGCGGTCGTCGCCGTCGTCTATCTGCTGATCGGCGGCGTGCTCGCCATCGGCGTCGCGCTGACCCGCTGGCCGGCCGTGCATTGGCTGGCCGCCGACACGTTCTACCAGACGCTGACCGCGCACGGCATCGACATGTTGATCTTCTGGATCATCTTCTTCGAAATCGCCGTACTCTACTTCTGTTCCTCGACCCTGTTGCGCTGTCGATTGGCGACGCCGAAGGTCGCCTGGCTGGCCTTCGCCCTGATGCTGATCGGTTCGGTGACGACCAACGTCGCCATCTATCAGGGTGGTTCGAGCGTGATGATGACCTCGTACGTGCCGATGATGGCCGCACCTTCCTTCTACCTCGGCCTGATCCTGTTCGCGGTCGGTGCCTTGGTCGGCTGCTTCGTCTTCTTCGGCACGCTGGTGATCGCCAAGAAAGAGAAGACCTACCAGGGTTCGGTTTCCCTGGTGACCTTCGGTGCCATCACCGCCGCCATCATTGCGGTGTTCACCATCGCTTCCGGCGCCATCATCCTGATCCCGACCTTCCTGATGTCGATCGGTGTGGTCAAGGAAGTCGACGCCCTGGTGTACCGCACCGTCTGGTGGGCTTTCGGCCATTCCTCGCAGCAGATCAACGTCTCGGCCCACATCGCGATCTGGTACGCGATCGCCGCCATCGCCTTCGGCGCCAAGCCGATGTCCGAGCGCGTCAGCCGCGGCGCCTTTCTGCTCTACATCCTCTTCCTGCAACTGGCCAGCGCCCACCATCTGCTCGCCGACCCGGGCCTGAGCTCTGGCTGGAAGGTGATCAACACCAGCTACTTCATGTACTTCGCCGTGCTCGCCTCGATGGTCCATGGCCTCACCGTACCCGGCGCCATCGAAGTCGCCCAGCGCGGCAAGGGCTACACCCACGGTCTGTTCGAGTGGCTGCGCAAAGCCCCCTGGAGCAATCCGGTCTTCTCCGGGATGTTCATTTCCCTGGTCGGCTTCGGCTTCCTCGGCGGTATTTCGGGCGTGATGATGGGTACAGAGCAGCTGAACATGCTGATCCACAACACGGTCTATGTGCCTGGTCACTTCCACGCAACCGTGGTCGTTGGTACGACGCTGTCCTTCATGGCGCTGACCTACTTCCTGATCCCGGTGCTGTTCCAGCGCGAAATGATCGCCCCGGGGCTGGCGCGCCTGCAGCCCTACCTGTTCGGCTTGTCGATGTACTTCTTCTGCGTGCTGATGATGGGCGCGGGCACCTTGGGCGTTTCCCGCCGTCACTGGGACATGCTGATGGGCGGTAGTCCGCTGGCCTACGAGTTCCCCGGCGCCGCCTACCTGATGATGGGCCTGGTCGGCATCGCCGCCCTGGCAGCCATCCTCGGTGGGGCGATCTACATCTACATCACCGTAGGTTCCCTGCTCTGGGGCAAGAAGCTCGACGCCGGCAGCTACAGCGACAAGACCGTGCCGTTGCCCCCGACCCCGGTCGCCACGGCCCTCCACGGCCACGGTTCGGCCGGCTTCGCGGCACCGGGCACCTTCGTTCTGGCGACGGTGTTCCTGGTCGCCTTCGTTCTCTACTACTTCATCAACTGGAAATACCTGTCTCAAGTCTGGGGCCTCAGCTAAAATGCTCTGATCCACGCAGTCCAGCGTCTTTTTCGCCGGACTGCGTGGGACGCCCAACTCAACAAAGAGGCACATGCATGGATACCTCGCCTCGCCGCAACGCCGCCGGGCAGCTCGTAAGAAGCGTGCTCGGGCTGTTCAAACTGCGTATCGGCTTTGTCATCATGATCACCGCTCTCGCCGGCTTCGCCGTGACGCCGGGAGCAGCCATCAGCGGCGCCCAGCTCACCATACTGGCGCTGGCGGTGCTGATCTCCTCGGCCAGCGCCGGGGCATTCAACCAGTACGTCGAGTGCGACGTCGACCGCCTGATGAGCCGCACCCGCGGTCGCGCCTTCGTCACCGGACAGCTGCCGCACACGCCGGCCTGGCTGGCCCTGATCGGCGTCCTGCTGGCCGTCTCGGTGGCGGCAGCGTGGCAGGCGACCAACGCCCTGGCAGCGCTCTACGTCTTTCTCGGCGCCTTCTTCTACGCCGTGGTGTACACGGTCTGGCTGAAGCGCAGAACCTGGCTCAACATCGTCATCGGCGGACTGGCGGGCAGTTTTGCCGTGCTCGCCGGCGCCGCCGCGGCCAATCCCGAAATGGGTGCGCTGCCCTTGCTCCTGGCACTGGTCCTGTTCCTGTGGACGCCGCCGCACTTCTGGAGCCTGGCCATCGCCAACAAGGAGGACTACGCGGCAGCGGGCATTCCAATGCTGCCGGTCGTGGTCGGTGAGGCGCGCGCGGCCTGGGCGGTGTTCTACAGCGCCGTCGCGCTGGTGGCTGCTTCGCTGGCCCCGGCCTGGTTCGGTTGCGGCGTCCTCTATTTTGTCGGCGCGCTGTTGGGCGGCGCCTATTTTCTGCTAAAAGCCTGGCAACTGGCGCGCGCTCCCAGCCGCGCGACGGCGATGGGTTCCTTCTTCGCCTCCCTGCTGCAACTGTCCCTGCTCTTGCTCGGGGCGATGCTCGACGCCTGGGTCTATTGAGAGGCAGCTTGATACGCTACGCGCTATGCTTGCTTTGTCTATTGGGAACAGCCACGGCAAGCGCCGACACCCCTCTTCCAACGCTGGACCAGGCTGAGGCGCTGCGCGCCAGCCAATCGGTGGTCGGCAACGAAATCGGCGACTTCCTGCTGCAAGACCGTCAAGGCAAGGCCGTGCGGCTGTCTTCCTACCGCGGCCAACCTCTGCTCGTCAGCTTCATCTACACCGGTTGCTTCCAGATCTGTCCCGGCACCACGCGCGCCCTGCACAAGGCCGTCAGCGCGGCGCAAGAGGCGCTCGGCGACAAGCGATTCCAGGTGCTCAGCATCGGCTTCAACCAGCCCGCCGACTCGCCGGTGGCGCTCAAGTCCTTCGCCGCCCAGCAGGGCATAGACGACGCCAACTGGGAGTTCCTGTCCCCCCCGGCAGCCAGCGTCGCGGCGATCTCGCGCGACTTCGGCTTCGGCTTTGTCGCCACGCCCGCCGGCTTCGACCACACCCTGCAGGTGACGCTGGTCGACCAGCGCGGCCGCATCTACCGCCAGATCTACGGCGACACCTTCGCGCCGGAGGACTTGATCCGGCCGCTGCAACAGCTGCTCGCCGGCGCACCAACGGCGGCCGAGAGCCCGCTGGAGAACATCGTCGAACGCGTGCGCCTGATCTGTTCGGTGTACGATCCCAAGACCGGCAAGTACCGGCTCGATTGGGGGCTGCTGCTCGAAATCGCCGGCGGCGTCACCTCGGTGCTGTGGACCATCGGTTTCTTCATTGGCGAATGGCGCAACCAGCGCGCCGCCCGGAGGCAAGCGAGCGCCTGAACCGCCGAGCCGCTCGCGGCAAGCATCGCCCTCGACCTATGAAACTCCGAGCAACTCTGGATAGCGGCAGCCGGCAAGCCTATCGGCACCTCGAGCACGGCTTCGACGCCGCCTTCGACGCTGCCAACCCTTGGCGGCATCTGGGCGCGCTGGCCTTCCTTTTCTTGTGCTTGGTGCTCGCCACCGGTACCTATCTCTACGTCGTGATCGACACCTCGGTGCTCGGGGTGTACCGGTCGATCGGCGATCTGGACCGCGCTCCCCGTTCCCTGGGCGGGCTGATGCACAGCCTGCACCGTTACGCCGCCGACGCTTTCATGTTGGTGACCCTGCTGCATCTCGGACGCGAACTGCTGCTCGGCCGCTACAAGCATTTTCGCGCCTTTTCCTGGCTGACCGGCGTCCCCCTGCTCGGTTTCGCTTTCGTGTCCGGCGTCGTCGGCTTCTGGTTGAAGTGGGACCAACTGGCGCACTTCTCGGTGGTGGCGAGCGCCGAGTGGCTCGATGCGCTGAACCTGTTCGGCGTCCCGATCACGCGCAATTTTCTTTCCGTCGCCACGGTCAGCGACCGTTTGTTCAGCCTGTTCATCTTCGTCCATATCGGCGCACCGCTGCTGCTGATCTTCGGCCTCTGGTTCCATTTGCAGCGGCTGGCGGCCGCCGACGTGTTCCCCCCGCTGACGCTGACCCTCGGCTCCTGCGCCACGCTGCTGGCGCTGTCGCTGCTCGCGCCCGTGGCTTCGGCGGCGGCCGCCGATCTTTCACTCATCCCTGCCGCGCTGGCAATGGACTGGTTCTACCTGTGGCCGCACCTCCTCATGTACGCCACCTCCGCGCAAACGCTGTGGGCGCTGGCGGCGCTGCTCGCCATCGCTCTCTTTCTTCTGCCCCTGCTGCCCGGTGCAGCGCTCGCAGCGGCGGCGGCGGTGCACCCCGAGCACTGCAACGGCTGCCGCCGCTGTGTCGAGGACTGCCCCTTCGCCGCCATCGTCATGGTGCCCAATCCCAAGGCCAAGACGCAATTGGCACAGGTGCTGCCCGAGTTGTGCGCGCGTTGCGGCATCTGCGCCGGTGCCTGTCCCGCAGCCAGCGCCTCGCGCGCCAGCGGCTTCGTCACCGGCATCGACATGCCCGAAGCGCCGCTGGCGACGCTGCACCGCGAGCTGCAGCGGGGCCTGGAACGCATCGGCGAGCGCGGCGTCGTCGTTTTCGGCTGCGGCCAGGGCGCGGCGACGGGGCAGCTGGCGAGCGCCGAGGTTGCCGCGTTCAGCCTCAACTGCGTCGGCATGCTGCCGCCCTCCTTCGTCGATCATGCTCTGCGCAACGGCGCCGCCGGCGTCCTGGTGGCCGCCTGCCGCCCGGGCGGCTGCGCCTTCCGCATGGGTGATCGGTGGACCGCGGAGAGGCTGACCGGGGTCCGCGAGCCGAAGCTGCGCACAGGATTCGAGCCGCAGCGGCTGCGTCTGGTGCGCGCCGACTGCGGCGAGGAAGAGACCGTGGCGAGCGCGCTCGCCGAATTTCGCCGCGCGCTCGAGCAGCCGGCTGCAGACAACAAACTTTCAACGAGGATGGCAAGCAATGTCTGATCTACCCAAGTACCTGGCGCAGGCCCTGCTCTACGGCGCCTTCGCGCTATTCATCGGCGTCTTCTCCAGCTGGCCGCCCTACCACCAGTTGCAGCCGGATCAGGCCCTGATCAAGCTGAGCATCAAGCACCACGGCAAGCTGATCGCCGAATGCCGGCAACGCAGCGCCGAAGAGCTGGCGAAGATGCCGGCGAACATGCGGCAGGCGGCGGACTGCAAGCGCGAGCGCTCGCCGGTTGCGGTCGAGGTCGACATCGACGGACTGGCCGCCTACCGCCATCTCGCCGAACCGTCGGGGCTGTCGAAGGACGGCGCCTCGACCGTCTATCAGCGCTTCGTCGTCGGCGCCGGGCCGCACCGCCTGGCGGTGCGGGTGAACGACGACGCGCGCATCGCCGGCTTCAACCACCAGCGCGAGGAAGCCGTGACGCTGGTCGCCGGCCACGTGCTGGTCATCGACTTCCAGGGTGAAGGGATCACACTGCAATGATCAAGAAACTGCAAAGCCTGCTGCGCTGGGCCTTCCTGCGCGCGGAGGCGCTGTTCAACGCCGCCTTTGGCGACAAGCTGAATCCGCTCTACCAGATCGGCGCCACCACCTTCTTTCTGTTCTGGATCGTCACGGCCAGCGGTCTGTATCTCTACGCATTCTTCGAGACCAGCGTCGCCGGCGCCTATAGCTCGGTCGAAGCGCTGACCCACGGCCACCTCGGGGGCATCGTGCGCAGCCTGCATCGCTACGCCTCCGACGCCATCGTGCTGACCATGGGCCTGCACATGCTGCGCCACTTCGCCTTCGACCGATTGCGCGGTTTCCGCTGGTTCTCCTGGCTGACCGGGGTGATGCTGATCTGGCTGGTGTTCGCTTCGGGCATCAACGGCTACATGTTGCCCTGGGACAAGCTGGCGCAATACGTGATCGTCTCCAGCTTTGAGTGGCTCGACTGGCTGCCGCTGTTCGACGGCGTGCTGATCCGCAACTTCATCTACCAATCGAGCGTCAACGACCGCCTCTTCTCCTTGCTCTCCTTCATCCACGTCGCCGTTCCACTGTGCGTGCTGCTGTTGATGTGGGTGCATGTGCAGCGGGTGCCCAAGGCCAGCACCAACCCGGCGCGCTCGCTGATGGTTTCGCTGACCGTGGCGCTGCTGGCGCTGGCGCTGTTCAAGCCGGCGCTGAGCCAGGGCGGTCCCGCCGATTTCGGCCTGGTCACGGAGCGCTTCGAATTCGACTGGTTCTACCTGCTGCCCCTGCCGCTATTGGCGCTGTGGCCTCTCGGCCGCGTCTGGGCCCTGCTTGCTGGCGGCACCGCCCTGCTCAGCGCCCTGCCCTGGTTGCCGCCGCGTTTCCGCCGCGGCGGCGCCCGTGGCTTCGAAGTGATGGTCCGTCCCGACGGACGCAGCGTGCACGTGCGCGAGGCTGAGACGCTGCTCGAAGCCGGCCTGCGCGCCGGCATCGCCTTGCCCTACGAATGCCGCAACGGCGGCTGCGGCAAGTGCAAGTGCACGGTTCTCGCCGGTCGCGTCGATCACGGCGCCTACCAGTTCGGCGCCCTGAGCAGCGCCGAGCGGGAGGCGGGCCGGGCGCTGATGTGCTGCGCCGTACCGCTGGCCGACGCCGAGATCGAATACGAACCGGCGAGCAGCGCGCCGGCAGAGGTCTACGAAGGTCGGGTGGCGAGGATGGAACTCCTGGCCGAGGACGTAATGCACCTGGTCGTCAGCCTGCCCCCGGGTGAGCGCATCGAGTTTGTCGCCGGCCAGTACATCAACATCCAGTTGCCCGGTGGCAGGCAGCGCTCCTTCTCCTTCGCCAACCGCCCCGATGGCGGCGCCGAGATCGACCTGCACGTGCGCCTGGTCCCCGGCGGTTATTTCACCCCGCAAGTGTTCGCCTCAATGCGCGTCGGCGACACGCTGCGCTTCACCGGTCCCTTCGGTCACTTCACGCTGCACTCGGGAGAAAAGCCGATCATCCTGGTCGCCGGCGCCACCGGCTTCGCACCGGTGAAGAGCATCATCGAGGACGCGCTGCACAAGGGCTGCCGCCGGCCGATGCTGTTGTACTGGGGCGCACGGCGGCCGCGCGACCTCTACATGCGGCAACTGGCCGAGCAATGGGCGCAGCGTCACGACAACTTCAAGTTCGTGCCGGTGCTCTCCGAGCCGTTGCCAGAAGACGCCTGGAGCGGACGCAGCGGCTTCGTGCACGCGGCGATCCTCGAAGACCTGCACGATCTCACCGGCTGCGAGATCTATGTCTGCGGTTCGTTGAAGATGGTGCAGACGGCGGTACCAGCATTCCTCGCCCAGGGCCTGGCCGAAGACGCCTGCTTCTCCGACGCCTTCCTGCCCTCGGCCGATCCGCGCTGAGTCGCAATGTACGCAGCACTCAAGATCGTCCACGCCAGCGCCGCCGCGCTCAGCATCGCCCTCTTCGTCTGGCGCTGGCGCTTGGCGCTGGCACGATCGCAGCTGTTGCGGCAGCGCTGGCTGATCAATCTGCCGCGGGCCAACGACACGCTGTTGCTCGCCGCCGCCATCGCCCTGGTCGTGGTCAGCGGACAAAATCCCTTGGTCGTGCCGTGGCTCCAGGCCAAGCTGCTGGCGCTGCTGCTCTACATCGTGCTCGGCACGCTGGCGCTCAAGCCCTGGAGCCTGGCGCTGCGGCGCGGCGCCGGGGTCGCCGCCCTGATCACGGTGTTCTACATCGTCTCCGTCGCCATAACCAAGGACGCCAGGGGTTTCCTCGTCGCGTTAGAATGAGGGCATGAGGGGAAAATTTACGGAGCAATTCAGCCGGCGCATCTACTTCAACTTCGGCTGGTCGCTGCTCGGATTCATCCTCATCATCTGCATCGGCACCCTCGGCTACAAACTGATCGGCGGCGAGCGCTATAGTGCCCTCGACGCCCTGTTCATGACCGTGATCACGGTGCTGACCATCGGCTACGAAGAGGTGATCGACCTGCACGGCAATCCGCCCGGGCAGATTTTCACCATCGTCATCGCATTCGCCGGCGTGGCGCTGATGACCTATTTCTTCTCGACCGTGACGGCCTTCATCCTGGAGTCCGATCTCGACCTGACGCTGCGGAGGCGACGCATGGAAAAGAGCATCAAGAAACTCAGCGGACACTTCATCGTCTGCGGCTTCGGCCGCGTCGGTCGCAACGTCGCCCAGGAACTGGACGCGACCCATCGCCAATACGTGGCCATCGACGAGAACGCCGAGCACCTGGAAAGTCTGAAGGAGAAGCGCCCCGGCTTGCTGTTCATCGCCGGCGACGCCAGCGACGACGACCGCCTGCTCGAGGCCAACATCGCCGAGGCGCGCGGCGTCTTTGCCGTGACCGGCGACGACAGCCGCAACCTGATGATCAGCCTCACCTCCAAGCAACTCAATCCGGCAGTACGGGTCGTGGCCCGCTGCCACGATGTGCGCAACATCGAAAAGATCCGCAAGACCGGCGCCGACGCCATCGTCTCGCCCGACTTCACCGGCGGCATGCGCATCGCCTCGGCGATGATCCGGCCGCACGTGGTCTCCTTCCTCGACGAGATGCTGCGCTCGGATAACAAGCTGCGGGTCGAGGAAGCGGTGATTCCCGAGAACTTCAAGCAGCGGGCGCTGGGCGAACTGGACTTGGGCAGCGACAACTTCATCCTGCTCGCCGTGCGAACGCGCGGCGCCTGGCAGTTCAATCCACCGCGGGATTTTCAGCTGCATCCGGGCTTCACCCTGGTGACCATGGCCACCCCGGCCGGTCGCCTGGAACTCGAAGCGATGCTGAGCGCCGCGGTGGAAGTCTAGCTTCGCGTCGGGACCAGCGCACCGTCCTGGAGGCTCAGCACCCGTTCCGCCTTTGCCGCCAGCTGCGCGTCGTGGGTGACGACGATGAAGGCGATGCGATGGGCGGCGTTCAGCGCCAGCATCAGCTCGAACACCGCCGCAGCGCTGGCGCGATCGAGGTTGCCGGTCGGTTCGTCGGCGAGCACGCAGGCCGGCCTCGTCACCAGCGCCCGGGCGATGGCGGCGCGCTGCCGCTCACCGCCCGAGAGTTCGCCCGGACGGTGCTCGAAGCGATGGCCCAAGCCGACCTCGGTCAGCATCGCCGCCGCCTGGGCGTAGGCGGTGGATTTGGGCGAACGGCGAATCAACAGCGGCATGGCGACGTTCTCCAGGGCAGAGAACTCGGGCAACAGATGGTGGAACTGGTAGACGAAACCCAGGGTCTGGTTGCGCAAGCGGCCGCGCTCGGCATCGTTCAAGCTGGTCAATTCGCGTCCCTGGACGCTGACCTGGCCGCTGCTAGGCGCATCGAGACCGCCCAGCAGGTGCAACAGTGTGCTCTTGCCCGAGCCGCTGGCGCCGACGATGGCGACGCGCTCACCGGGCGCGATCGAGAAATCGACCCCGGCCAGCACCGGCACCTCGACCGTTCCCTGCCAGAAGGACTTGCTCAGCCCGCTGCAGGAAATGATGGCCTCGTCGCCGGGCCGCCCCAAGACGAGGCCAGCGTGCGACATGGAGTCCCACAGGGACGAACCGCCGTCACCCCCTTTCCCGGAAAGGGGGCCGGGGGGATTGCCGCTATCCACGTCACTCATAGCGCAGCGCTTCGGCAGGATTGACGCGCGAGGCGCGCCAACTCGGATAGAGGGTCGCCACCAGCGTCAGCAGGAAGGAGACGGCGGCGACCAGCCAGACATCCGCCCAGCGCAGGTCGGAGGGCAGCTCGGAGATGTAGTAGACGTCCTTGGCCAGGAAGTGAATGCCGAGCAGGCTCTCCAGAAACGGCACGACCACGTCCACGTTGAGCGCCAGGGCGATGCCACCGCCGACCCCGGCCAGCAGGCCGATGCCGCCGATGAGCGCCCCGTGCACCACGAACAAGGCCATCACCGAGGCTGGACTCGCTCCCAGGGTGCGGAGGATGGCGATGTCGGCCTGCTTGTCGGTCACCGCCATCACCAGGGTGGACACGATATTGAAGGCGGCGACCGCGACGATCAGGAGCAGGATCAGGAACATCATGTTCTTCTCGATCTGCACGGCGCGAAAGAAATTGGCGTGGCTCTTCGTCCAGTCGGCGACGCCGAGGGCGGGATCGAGGCGGTCGGCCAGTTCGCGGGCGACCGCCGGGGCGGCGAACAGGTCGTCGAGCTTGAGCCTGACGCCGGAGACGCGCTCGTCCATGCGGTAGAGCTTTTGCGCATCGGCGAGATGGATCAGGGCGAGGCCCGAGTCGTATTCGTACATGCCGACCTCGAACAGGCCGACCACGGTGAATTGCTTCAGGCGCGGCAATATCGCTGCCGGCGTCACCAGCCCCTGCGGCGCGATCAGGGTGATCTTGTCGCCGACACCGGCCTGCAGCGCGTGGGCCAGTTCGGCGCCGAGGATGATGCCGAACTCGCCGGGGCGCAGCGCATGGAGCCTGCCCTGCTTCATGTGCGGCTCAAAATCGGCGACCTGGTCTTCGGCCGCCGGCAACACCCCGCGCACCAGCACCCCGCGCACCTGCTGGTCGATGGCCAGCATGCCCTGCGCGGCGATGTAGGGAGCGACGGCGAGCACCCGCGGATGCTGCGCCGCCTGCTTGGCGACGCTCGTCCAGTCGGCCAGATCGCCGTCGCGCGCCACCACCTGGATGTGCGAGGCGACGCCGAGGATGCGGGTGCGCAATTCCTTCTGGAAACCGTTCATCACCGAGAGCACGACAATCAGCGCTGCCACGCCCAGGGCGATGCCGAGAACCGAGATCAGGGAGATGAAGGAGATGAAATGGTTGCGTCCGGCGTCGCGCTTCTTGGGGCGCGTGTAACGCAGGCCTATCCAGACTTCGTAGCGCATCGACAGCGTGCCGGCGGGCCCATATTGGGGCGCATGTTAGCATGCGCCGATGCAACTCCATCTGCTCCTGCCCGGCCTGCTCTGGCCCGCCAGGGTGCTCCACGACTGCGCCTACGACCTCGAACTGCCAGCCTTGGCGCGTTTGCTCGGTCGCGGCCGGATCCTCTGGCAAGAACCCTTGGCGCTGGAGCAGGCGCTCTGTCGCGAGTTCGCTGTCGTCGGCGACCAGCCACCCTACGCGGCGCTGCGCCTGCTCGGCGAAGGCATCGCCGCCGCCGAGGGCACCTGGCTGTGCGCCGATCCCAGCCACCTGGCGATCGAGCAGGGACGACTGACCCTGGGCAGCGAGGACTTGGCCATCGGCGCAGCGGAGATGCAGGAGCTGCTGGCGGCGGTGCAGCCGCTGCTGTGCGAGCTGCCCGGCTTCCTCGGCCTGCGCGCCGGCGCCGCGGGCAGCGGCCACGCCTATCTGCAATTGCAAACACCGCCGCAGCTCCTCACCACGCCGCCATCGGCGGCGCGCGGCTTCAGCGTCGACGACGCGCTGCCGCGCGGAGCGCAGGCGCAGTCCTGGCTAAAGATCGGCAACGAGGTGCAGATGGCGCTGCACGCCCTGCCGGGAAACCCGCGGCGTGAGGCCGAGGGCAGACCGGTGATCAACAGCCTGTGGTTCTGGGGCGCGGGGGCTTTGCCCGTGCCGCCGCAGGCCCCGCCCTACACCACCGTTCTCGGCGCAGGCGCCCTGCTACACGGCCTGGCGCGCTGGTCGGCGGTCGCCAGCGGCCCGTTGCCAGAGCGCTTCGCCGCAGCGCCGCGCCAGGGCGCGACACTGATCTGCCTCGAGCAACTCGCCGCGCCGACCCAAGCGCTCGACGTCGATGCCTGGCGCAAGGCGCTGCTCGAGCTGGAGCGCAACTGGTTCGCACCGATCGCCGCCGCATTCTTCTCGGGCCGGCTGGGCGCGCTGCGCATCACGGCGCTCGGCTCCGAGGCGGCGTTCGAATTCAGCCTGCGCTCGAGCGACCGCCTGCGCTTCTGGACCCGACCCCGGCCTCTGGCGAGCCTTTCGCCATGACCCGAATCGTCACCCGCAGCGCGCCGCTGCGCGCCACCGCGATGCTCGAACAGCAGGGGGTGCCGCCGCTGCTGGCGAGGCTCTACGCAGCGCGCGGAATCAATGACGCAGCAGCGTTGGATACCAGCCTGGCGATGCTGTTGCCGCCGCATCGCCTCTCCGGCGCCATCGAGGCGGCGGCTTTGCTCGCCGACGCCATCGCCGCGAAGCGCCGCCTGCTGATCGTCGCCGACTACGACTGCGACGGTGCCACCGCCTGCGCCGTCGGCTTGCGCGCTTTGCGCGCCTTCGGCGCCGAGGTGTCCTACCTGGTGCCCAATCGCTTCGAACACGGCTACGGCCTGACGCCGGAGATCGTTCGCCTCGCCGCTGCGGCCGCCGCGCGGCCGGACATCCTGATCACGGTGGACAACGGCATCGCCAGCTGCGAAGGGGTTGCCGAAGCGACGCGGCTGGGCATGACCACGCTGATCACCGATCACCACCTGCCGGCGGACGAATTGCCGGCGGCCGCGGTCATCGTGAACCCAAACCAGCGCGGCTGCGATTTTCCGAGCAAGGCGTTGGCCGGGGTCGGCGTAATGTTCTACGTGATGCTCGCCTTGCGCGCCGAACTCCGGCGGCGCGGCGCTTTTGCGCAAGCGCCGGAGCCCAAGCTCGACAGCCTGCTCGACCTGGTTGCCCTGGGCACCGTCGCCGACGTCGTGCCGCTCGATCGCAACAACCGCATCCTGGTCGCCCAGGGCCTCGCGCGGATGCGCGCCGGGCGCGCTCACGCCGGCCTCGCTGCGCTGATGACGAGCGCCGGGCGCGAGATGGCGCGCGCCTCCACCTTCGACCTGGGCTTCACCCTCGGGCCGCGGCTCAACGCCGCCGGGCGGCTCACCGACATGTCGGTGGGCATCGAGTGTTTGATCACCGACGATCCCGGTCGGGCGCTGAACCTGGCGCAGCAGCTCGACGCCTTGAACCGCGAACGGCGGGTGATCGAGACCGACATGCGCGAGGAGGCGGCGCTACAGTTGGAAACCATCGACGCCGACGATAGAGCCAGCCTCTGCCTGTTCGAGCCCAACTGGCACCAGGGGGTGATCGGCATCCTGGCCTCGCGCCTCAAGGACAAGCTGCATCGACCCAGCTTCGCCTTCGCCCTGGGAGCTAACGGCGAACTCAAGGGCTCGGGCCGTTCGATCGCCGGCCTGCACCTGCGCGACGCCCTCGATCTGGTGGCCAAGCGCCATCCCGGCCTGCTGCTGCGCTTCGGCGGCCACGCCGCGGCAGCCGGCGTCAGCATTCCCGCCCAGGATTTTCAGCGTTTTGCCGACGCTTTCGAAGAGGTGGCGCTGGCCCTGATCGCACCGGCGGATCTCACCCGCAGCGTCACCACCGACGGCGCCCTGGAAAACGCCCACATGTCGCTGGCCTGGGCGCGCGAATTGGAAGCGCAGATCTGGGGCCAGGGCTTCCCGCAGCCGGTCTTTGCCGACCGCTTCGAGGTGCTGTCGCAGCGCCTGCTCAAGGACAAGCACCTGAAGCTGCAGCTATCGAAGAACGGCGCCCGCTTCGAGGCGATCCAGTTCAACTTCGCCGAGTCGGTGCCAGGCCAGATCCACGCCGCCTACCGCCTCGGGGTGAACAGCTACCGCGGGGTGGACAGCGTCCAGCTATTGCTCGAGCACTGCGAAGCGGCCTAGGTATAATCACAGGCTCAGCAACAGCCCAGGGATCGCCGCATGGAAGCCGAAGACATCAACCAGCTCGCCAACCGCCTGTCGGATTTGGGTGGCCGTTCGCGCGAACTGCGGAGGTATCTTTGACTTCGATGCCAAAGTCATCCGGCTCGAAGAGGTAGGTCGGGACCTCGAAGATCCCGACGTCTGGAAAGACGCCCAACGCGCCCAGGAGCTGGGTCGCGAAAAGCGCGGCCTCGAAAACGTGGTGCTCTCGCTGCGCTCGCTCGAGCAGGAACTGAACGACACCGGCGAGCTGTTCGAGATGGCGCGCGCCGAGGCCGACGAGGCAACGCTGCAGAGCGTCACCGAAGAACTCGAGGGGCTCGCCAGCCAGGTCGCGGCCATGGAATTTCGCCGCATGTTCTCCAACCCGCTCGACCCCAACAACTGCTTCATCGATGTCCAAGCCGGTGCCGGCGGCACCGAGGCGCAGGACTGGGCCTCGATGCTGCTGCGCATGTATCTGCGCTACTGCGAGCGCAAGGGGTACGCCACCGAGGTGCTCGAACAGTCCGACGGCGAGGTCGCCGGCATCAAGACGGCGACGGTCAAGGTCAACGGCGACTACGCCTACGGCTGCCTGCGCACCGAGAGCGGCATCCATCGCCTGGTGCGCAAGTCGCCGTTCGACTCGGGTGCCCGTCGCCACACCAGCTTCGCCAGCGTCTTCTGCTATCCGGAGGTCGACGACTCGATCGAGGTTGACATCAATCCGGCCGACCTGCGCATCGACACCTATCGCGCCAGCGGTGCCGGCGGGCAGCACATCAACAAGACCGATTCGGCGGTGCGCATCACCCACAACCCTTCCGGCATCGTCGTCCAGTGCCAGAACGACCGCTCGCAGCACCGCAATCGCGCCGAAGCCATGGCGATGCTGAAGTCGCGCCTCTACGAGGCCGAATTGCGCAAGCGCCAGGCCGAGCAGCAGAAGCTCGAGGACGCCAAGACCGACATCGGCTGGGGCCATCAGATCCGCAGCTACGTGCTCGACCAGTCGCGGATCAAGGACCTGCGCACCAACGTCGAAATCGGCAACACCCAGGGTGTGCTCGACGGCGATCTCGATCCCTTCATCGAGGCCAGCCTCAAGCTGGGAGTCTAGCGGTGCATCTGACCATCATCACCGGTGCCTCGCGCGGTCTCGGCCGCGCGCTGGCCGAGGCTTCGCTCGGACCCGACCGCTTGCTGCTGTGCATGGCGCGCAGTTCGATGGCCGATCTGGCCATGGCGGCGGCCCGCCACGGCTGCCTGCTCGACGCGCGCAGCGTGAACCTGGCCAACGTCAATGCGGCGGTCGCCGCGCTGGCCAACGGCATCGGCGAGGTGGACGTGAGCATGGTCACCGCTGCCACCTTGATCAACAACGCCGGCAGCGTCGACCCGGTCAAGCCGGCGGAAAAATTGAAGCCGGAGGAGGTGGCGGCGAGCGTCGCCTTGAACCTGAGCACGCCGATCGCCCTCACCGGCGCCTTCCTGCGCATCACGGCGGGCTGGCGGGTGCCGCGGCGGGTGCTCAACATCACCTCCGGCGCCGCCCACCACCCCTATCACGGCTGGAGCGTCTATTGCGCCACCAAGGCGGGCCTCGACCAGTTCTCGCGCTGCGTCGCGCTCGAGCAGGAAGGGTTGGCCAACGCGGCCAAGATCGTGTCGCTGGCGCCGGGCGTCATCGACACGGCGATGCAAGAGCAGCTGCGCGCCGCCTCTGCCGACGACTTTCGCGAGCGCGGGCGCTTCGTCGCTCTGCACGAGGGCGGCGAGCTGCAGGCGCCGGCTGAGGTCGCGCAACGCATACTCGCCTACCTGCAGCACCCCGACTACGGTACGCAGGTGGTCGCCGATCTACGCAAGATCTGAGGAAACGTCATGAACGAGAAGGATCAAGCCCCAGCCGCCGCCGTCGACGAGAACCACCTGATCGCCGAGCGACGCGCCAAACTGGCCGAGTGGCGCAAGGGCGGGCGCGCCTTCCCCAACGATTTCCGGCGCGAAAACGTCGCCGCCAAGCTCGACGAGGTCTACGGCGAGAAGACCCGCGAGGAGCTCGACGCGGCGCCGGTGGAGGTGCGCGTCGCCGGCCGCATCATGCTCAAGCGGATCATGGGTAAGGCGAGCTTCGCCACCATCCAGGACCACTCGGGGCGGATCCAGATCTTCGTTAGCAACGACAAGTCGGGCGAGGCGGTGCACGCCGACTTCAAGCGTTGGGACATCGGCGACATCGTCGGCGTGGTCGGCACCCTGTTCCGCACCAAGACCAACGAACTGACCATCGCCGCGATCGAGCTGCGCCTGCTCACCAAGTCGCTGCGGCCGCTGCCGGAGAAGTTCCACGGTCTGGCCGACGTCGAGCAGAAGTACCGCAGCCGCTATCTCGATCTGATCATGAACGAGCAGACCCGCTTCACCTTCGTCGCGCGCAGCCGCATGATCCAGTCGATCAGGAACTACATGACCGGCCACGGCTTCCTCGAGGTGGAGACGCCGATGATGCATCCGATACCTGGGGGCGCCGCGGCCAAGCCCTTCAAGACCCACCACAACGCGCTGGACATGGACCTCTACCTGCGCATCGCTCCCGAGCTCTATCTGAAGCGGCTGGTGGTCGGCGGCTTCGAAAAGGTGTTCGAGGTGAACCGCAATTTCCGCAACGAGGGACTGTCGCCACGACACAACCCCGAGTTCACCATGATGGAGTTCTACGACGCCTACGCCGACTACCGCATGCTGATGGATTTCACCGAGGGCCTGCTGCGCCACTCGGCGCGCGAGGCGCTCGGCGCCGAGCTGTTCGAATATCAGGGACGCAGCCTCGACCTGTCCAAGCCCTTCGCTCGGCTGACCATGGTCGAGGCCATCCATCGTTTTCATCCCGGCTACAGCCCGGCCCAGCTCGCCGACGCCGACTGGCTGCGGCAGAAGCTCGCCGACCTCGGCGCCCAGCTGAAGCCGGGCTCGGGCCTGGGGACGCTGCAGCTGCAGCTGTTCGAGGAGAGCACCGAGGCCGAGCTGTGGGAGCCGACCTTCATCATCGACTATCCGGCCGAGGTCTCGCCGCTGGCGCGACGCAGCGACGCCAATCCCGAGGTCACCGAGCGCTTCGAGCTGTTCATCGTCGGCCGCGAAATCGCCAACGGCTTTTCCGAGCTCAACGACGCCGAAGACCAGGCGGCGCGCTTCCAGGAACAAGCGAAGGCCAAGGAAGCCGGCGACGAGGAGGCGATGTACTACGACGCCGACTTCATCCGCGCCCTCGAGTACGGCCTGCCGCCCACCGGCGGCTGCGGCATCGGTATCGACCGCCTGGTGATGCTGCTCACCGACAGCGCCAACATCCGCGACGTCATCCTCTTTCCGCAAATGCGCGCGGAATGAAGCGAGGCGGGTTGCCGCTCGCCCGCCTCGCCTACAACGACCAGGGCGTCCCCTACTCGGCTGAGTACGACGACGTCTATCATTCTGCCGATGGCGCCATCGCCCAGGCGCAGCGGGTCTTTCTCGCCGGCAACGATCTGCCCGACGCCTGGCGCGGTCGCGACGCCTTCACCATCGTCGAGACCGGCTTCGGCCTCGGGCTCAATTTCCTCTGCACCTGGCAGGCCTGGCGCGACGACGAGCGACGGCCGAGGCGATTGCACTTCGTCTCGGTCGAGCACCGACCCTTTTCGCGCCAGGATCTGGAGCGCCTGCACGCCACCTGGCCGGCGCTGGCGCCTTTGGCCGCCGAACTGCGCCGGCTTTGGCCGCCGGCGATCGCCGGTTACCACCGCCTGCACTTCGAGGACAGCCGCCTCAGCCTGACCCTGCTCTTCGGCGCCGCGCAGGACATGTTGGCCGGCCTGCTCGGCCGCGCCGACGCGCTCTATCTCGACGGCTTCGCCCCGGCGAAGAATCCCGAGCTGTGGGCCCCCGCCCTGCTGCGCCGGCTCACCGAACTCGCCCAGCCGGGCGCTACGCTCGCCACCTGGAGCGTGGCCAGCGAACCACGGCAGGCGCTGGCCGCGGCCGGCTGGCGCCTGGCGAAACGCCCCGGCTTCGGCCAGAAGCGCGAGATGCTGGTCGGCCGCTTGCCCGGCGTTGTCCCTGCGGCAAGCGGCGAGCGCAGCGTCATCATCGTCGGTGCCGGCATCGCCGGAACGAGCTTGGCGGGGCGCCTCGCCGAGCGCGGCTGGACGGTCGATCTCATCGATCGCCAGCTCGGTCCGGCGCTGGAAGGCTCGGGCAATCCGGCCGCGATCTTCCTGCCGCTGCCGGCCAAGGACGACAACCTGGTGGCGCGCATCTCGCGCGCCTGCTTCCTCTACGCCGGTCAAGGCTTGGACCAGCTGGGGAGCAGCACGGCCGCGCCAGGATTGCGCTGGAAGCCAAGCGGCGTCGTGCAGATCGCCCGCAACGACGCCCACGAAGCGCTGCAGCGGGCCACCGTCGCCGGGCTGGGCCTGCCGTCGAGCTTCATCGACTTCCTCGAACGCGAGCAGCTCGGCGCCCTGCTCGGCCGCAGCGCCGCCCGCGGCGGCTGGCATTTTCCCGGTGGCGGCTGGATCGCCCCGGCCAGCCTCTGTCGCGCCCTGCTCCACGGCAGCGGGGTGCGCGAGCGCTACGCGACCACAGTGGCGAGCATCGAGCCCAGCCACCGCGGCTGGATCGCCCGCGACCCCGCAGGTCGGGTCCTCGGCGAAGCGGCGCAGCTGATCCTGGCCAACGCCCAGGACGCTCTGCGCTTCCTGCCCGATCTGCCCTTGCAAAGCGTGCGCGGCCAGATCAGCTGCCTGCCCGGGCGCGCCTTCGCCGGCATCGAGCCGGCGGTCTGCTGCAAGAGCTATCTGATTTCGGGTGCGAGTAGCGCCGACGGCGTCGCCTATCTGGGTGCGACCTTCGACATCGACGACACCGACACGCGACTGCGCACGGCCAGCCACGAAGAGAACCTCGCCGGCCTCGAGGCCATGCTGCCCGGGTCAGCCCGGGGCATCGCCGCGGCGGGCCTGCCGGGGAAGGTCGGCTTCCGCTCGATGTCGCCCGACCGCCTGCCGCTCGCCGGCCAGCTGCCGGCGCCGGTAGCGGCCATCGCTTCCGATCTCAAGCTGGCCGCCATGGAACGTCAGCCGGGTCTGCACTGCCTGCTCGGTCTTGGCGCCCGCGGCACGGTCTGGGCACCGCTGCTGGCGGAACTATTGGCAGCACAATTGGAAGGCGAACCCCTTCCACTGGAAAGGGAACTGGTCGCGGCCCTCGATCCGGCGCGCTTTCTGTTTCGTCGATTGCGCCGCGGCTAGGACGTTGCTGGTCCTAGCGCCGCATCGATGCGTTCGCAGACGCGGTCGCGTCCCAAGACCTCGAGCACCGCGTCGATGGCCGGTGATTGCGGCTGGCCGAGCAGCACCACGCGCAGCGGAATCGCCAGTTGCGGCATCTTCATGCCGTGGGCGGCGAGGGTCTCCTTGAGCGCGGCGGCCAAGACCGGTTGCTCCCAGGCGACGCCAGCGAACTTGCCGCGCAGGCTCGCCAGCGCCTCGCGCACCGCCGGGCTCAGGTGCTGGGCCAGCAGTTCGGCAGAGGGATGCGGTGCCCGCACGAAGGGATGTGCGGCGTCGGCCAATTCGTTGAGGTTGCCCACCCGCTCCCGATAGAGCGTGGCGACGCGGGCCAGATCGATGTCATGGCCGCGGTCGAGACCCTGGCCAGCCAGGCGTCGTTCGATCTCCGCCGCCAGGCGCGCCGGATCGGCCTGCTTCAGATAGTGGGCGTTCAGCCAATTGAGCTTCTCGGTGTTGAACTGCGCCGCCGAGGCGGTGACGTGGTCGAGGTCGAACCAGGCGCAAAACTGCGCCATGGTGAAGATCTCCTCGTCGCCGTGGGACCAGCCCAGACGCGCCAGGTAGTTGAGCACGGCCTCGGGCAGGTAGCCGTCCTCCTCGTACTGCAGCACCGAGACGGCGCCGTGGCGCTTCGACAGCTTCTGCCCATCGTCGCCGAGTATCATCGACAGGTGGGCGAAATTGGGCAGGGGCGCACCGAGGGCGTGAAACAGGTTGATCTGCCGCGGCGTGTTGTTCACGTGATCGTCGCCGCGGATGACGTGGCTGATCCGCATGTCCCAGTCATCGACGACGACGCAGAAGTTGTAGGTCGGGGTGCCGTCGCCGCGGGCGATCACAAAATCGTCGAGTTCGGCGTTGGCCACGGTGATGCGTCCCTTGACCCCGTCTTCCCAGCTGACGACGCCGTCCTGCGGGTTCTTGAAACGGATCACCGGTGCGACGCCCGGCGGCGCCGGCGGCAGCGTCCTGCCCGGCTCCGGTCGCCAGCGGCCATCGTAGCGCGGCTTCTCGCCGCGCGCGCGCTGCGCTTCGCGCAGCTGTTCGAGTTCATCCGCACTGGTGTAACAGGGATAGGCCTGGCCCGCTGCCAGCAGTTGCGCCACCACCTCCTTGTAGCGGGGGAAGCGCTGGGTCTGGTAGAACGGCCCTTCGTCGTGAGCCAGGCCCAGCCAGCGCATGCCGTCGATGATGGCCTGCACCGCTGCCGGGGTCGAACGCGCCAGGTCGGTATCCTCGATGCGCAGGATGAAGGCACCACCGTGGCGGCGCGCGTAAGCCCAGGCGTAGAGCGCGGTGCGGGCGCCGCCGATGTGCAGGTAGCCGGTCGGACTGGGAGCGAAACGGGTGCGGATCATGGCGAGGGGCTGACGTGGGCGGCCGCGAATTTTAACCCGGCCGGGCCAAGGCGCGCAGGCGGCCGAGTTATGCCGAATATTCCCCTTCCCCTACGCATATTGCATTTGATATGCTATCGTAATCGAGGGTGCCGCCACCTGCGGCACGGAGTCTGCGCCATGAAGAGAGCAGCCATTGCAGGAGAGGATTTGGGCGGTGCGCCGCGCGCCGCCTGCCGCATCAAGGCAACCGCGCTGATGCCCGACCTGAGCCAGCGGGTGGCCTCCCTGGAATCGCAATTGCAGAAGCGTTCGAAGCAGCTGGCGACGCTGAACCGAAAACTCCTCCTCACCGGAAACAAGCAACGCCGGGCCCTGGCCCGCGATCTGCACGACGATCTCGGACAGCTGCTACCGATACTCAAGATCAAGCTGACCGCGCTCTACGCCAGCCAGGACCTGGCCAAGATCCACGCCGGATTGAAGGATGTCGAAAAGCTGGTGGACATCGCCAACGGCTCGCTGCGTTCCCTGTCCCTGCAACTGTCCACACCGACCCTGCGCGTTCCCGCCAGGGCCAAGCGATCGCCCTGATCGCGCGCCCAAGGAGCGGGAAATGACGATCCGGGTAATGCTCGCCGACGATCACCAGATACTGCGCGAAGCCTTGCGTACCGTGCTCGAGAGCGAGCCCGACATCGAGGTGGTGGCCGAGGCGAGGGACGGTATCGAAGCGACCGAACTGGCTCGCAAGCATCGGCCCGACCTGGTCGTGATGGACGTCGGCATGCCCCGCATGGACGGTATCGCAGCGACGCGCAGCGTGCTAACGGACAACCCCGAGATCAAGGTGGTGGGGCTGTCCACCTACTCGGACAAGCGCATCGCCCAGCAGATGCTCAGCGCCGGCGCCAGCGCTTACGTGATCAAGGCATCCGGCGGCGACCAGTTGCTGATGGCGATCCGCGCCGCGATCGCCGGCGAGGTCTATCTCTGCCCCGAGATCGCTGCCAACCTGGCCGCCGGGGTCAGGCACGGCGGCGCGGTGGAACCGGCCGGGGCGAAGGACCGGCGCCTGGGCAAGCGCGAGCGCGAAGTGCTGCAGCTGCTGATCGACGGTCGCAGCGTAGCCGAGGTCGGCGAACAATTGCACATCGCCACCGCCACGGTCGAAGCGCACCGCTCGCACATCATGCGCAAGCTCGAGCTGCACAGCCCCGCCGAATTCAGCAGCTACGCGCTCGGACAACGCAACGCCGCCAAAAAGAGCTGACGGCAAGGCAAAAAGAAAATGCCCGCGTCGCGCGCGGGCATTTTGCCAGCAATCGTTGGACTACTTGGCGCCGGCCAGAACCCACTTCACCAGGGTCTTGATGTCATCGTCCTTGACCTGGGGCGAATTGGCCGTCATCGGCACCGGGCCCCAAACGCCGGAGCCGCCCTTCTTCACCTTCTCGACCAACTTCGCTTCGGCGGTCTTGTCGCCGGCGTATTTCTTGGCGATATCCTGATAGCTCGGGCCGACCAGCTTCTTGTCTACGGCGTGGCAGTTCATGCAGTTGCTCTTCTTGGCCAGATCCAGATTGGCCAGCGCCGGCGTGGCGACAACCAGGCCGGCGGCGGCCATGAGGGATAGTGCGATCGATTTCATGTTTTCCTCTTCCAGAGAATGTGATGGGATGCGCTCGTGTGGATCGGTTCGACGTAGCAGCCGGAGAATCTTACCCCAAGCCCGTGATCCAGGAAACCATCAGCGATCGACGGCCTTGCTCTCTAGCGGCGCGCCGCCAGTTCTTTCTCCAGCGCCGAACCGGCGCTCGCCAGATCGGCATCGGCGTGGTCGCGACAATAGCCGTCGAGCCAGAGGAAGATCGATTCGTCGTCGATGCCGGCGGCCGGATCGCGCTGGCCAGCACCGCTGCGCCCGGCGAGATAGCCGAGGAACCAGGCCTTGCTGATCAGCACCGGCACCCGGTTCATCTCTTTCCGGCTCTCGGCGAGCCGCCTCTCCTCGGTCCACTTGCGGCAACCGCGGGCGCTGCGCGCATCGGCCAAGCCCGCCGCCGCGGTCAGGGCCAGGCAAACGGCGACGATCAGCCAGCGCCGCAGATTCACCGGCCGCCGCTCCCGCCGTCCGCCTCCAGCAACGCGCTGCCGCCGGCCGCCACATCCTTGAGCGGATGCTCGCGACAGTACTTGTCCATCCAGCTGAAGACAGCGGCGTTGTCTCGCCCCGCGAGTACGTTCCTGCCGCTGCCGGCGTCGAGGCCGGAGAGGTAGCCGATCAGCCAGCTGGCGTTGGCCAGCGCCAGAGTCTCGGCCTTCTTGCGTTGCGCCACCCATTCGCCGCAGGAGGGGGCCCCACGCACCGCGCCGTCGGCCGCTGCCGCCGGCAGCGCCGGCGCCGCCAGGCAGGCGAGGAGGAGCAATAGCGTGCTGCTGCATGTGATGATCTTCATCGGCGCATGATAATCTAGACGCGAGCATGCGAGAACATCCGATCGAAATCAGCGAAGAGGCCGGCGTGCGCAGCCTGCACTTCGGCACGCACTGGGTGCAGGGGGCGATGCGCATGAAGAGCCCCTACGCGCTGGAACTCGCCTACACCCGGGAAATGATGGCCGGCCTGCTGCTGCGCGACGCGACGGACTGGCCGCAGCGGGCGCTGCTGATCGGTCTGGGCGCCGGTTCTCTGGCCAAATTCATGCATCGCCACCTGCCGCAGGCGACGCTCACCATCGTCGAGATCGACCCGCGCATTCCCGCCGTGGCGCGCAGCCAGTTCCATCTGCCGGAGGATCCGCAGCGCCTCAAGATCGTGCTCGGCGACGGCGCCGATTACGTGTCGGCGCGGCGGCGGAAGTTCGATCTGGTTTTGGTCGATGGCTTCGGCGCCGACGCGCGCGCCGGTTGCCTCGACACCGTGGCCTTCTACGCCGACTGCGCCAAGCTGCTCAGGCCGGCCGGTCTGATGGTGTGCAATCTGCTCGGCCGCAGCCGCGGATTCGCGGCGAGCGTGGCGCGCATCGACAAGGCCTTCGTCGGACGCAGCGTGATCTTTCCCTCCTGCGACAGCGGCAACGCCATCGCCATCGGCGCCAGCGGTGAACCGGTGGATCTGACTCTGGCCGAACTGAAGAGCCGCGCCGGGCAGCTCAAAGCGGCGACCGGCCTCGATCTGCGGCCGACCATCGCCCGGCTGCAGCAGGCGCACGCCCTGCCCGAAAACAGGTTCCTGCTGTGAGACCTACTTGATTCGCGTCAGGTGGCCGCGGCCGGGCGGTGACCCGATCGGCGGCGGCGCACCGTCGTCGCGATCCGGCTCCCCTCCTTCACCGCGCTCCGCCGCAGCGTCGGGAAGCACGTCGAAGGCCATCCCCTGGCCGTTCTCTCGCGCATAGATGGCGGCGACCGCAGCGACCGGCACCAGCAGCGACTGCGCGACACCGGAGAAGCGCGCCGAGAAGCTGATCGTCTCGTTGCCCATGACCAATTGATGGGTCGCCTCCGGGCTCAAGTTGAGGACGATCTGGCCGTCCTTGACGAACTCGCGCGGCACCCTGGTGGCGCCATCAACAACGACGTTGAGATACGGGGTGTAGCCCTGTTCCATGCACCATTCGTGGATGGCGCGGATCAGGTAGGGCTTGGTGGAGGTCGCCATGCCTAGCGGCGCATCACCTTTTCCGAAGGCGTGAGGGCGTCGATGAAGCCTTGGCGGCTGAAAATGCGCTCGGCGTACTTCATCAGCGGCGCCGCGGTCTTGCCGACGTCGATGGCGTAGTGGTCGAGGCGCCAGAGCAGCGGCGCGATGGCCACGTCGAGCATCGAGAACTCGTCGCCGAGCATGTGCTTCTGCTTGGAGAATATCGGCGCCAGTTCGATCAAGCGGTCGCGCACGTGGGCGCGCGATTTCTCGGCCGCCTTCTGGTTCTTCTCCAGGGCGTCGATGTGGCTGAACAGCTCGTGTTCCATGGTAAACAGCAGTTGCCTGGCGCGCGCGCGCATGATCGGATCCGGCGGCATCAACTGTGGATGCGGGAAGCGCTCGTCGATGTACTCGTTGATGATGTTCGACTCGTAGAGCACCAGATCGCGATCGACCAGCACCGGCACGCGATTGTAGGGATTGATGACGGCGATGTCTTCGGGCTTGTTGAACAAGTCGACATCGATCACCTGAAAATCCATCTGCTTCTCGTAGAGAACGATGCGGCAGCGTTGGCTGAACGGGCACGTGGTGCCCGAGTACAGGTTCATCATGGTACTCGTACCCCAGGAATAGTCGGCATCGCGCACGACGCGGCGAACCGATGGTGCGCTGTAATCTCGGTGATGCCCCATAGGCGACTCTGTTGGATGCGCTTTGGTGGTTGTTAGTGGACGTCTTTCCAGAACTCGCGTTTAAGCGCGTAGGTCAAGACCATGAAAGCGGCGAGAAAGATCAGCACGAAGATGCCCAGCTTCTTGCGAAACGGCGCGATCGGCTCGCCCATGTATTGCAGGTAGGCGACCAGATCGGCGACCGCGGCGTCGTATTCTTCCGGCTTCAGCGTGCCGGGGACCGCCAACTTGAGCTGGTGGTCCTCGCCCATCACCTGTTCGCCCTGCAGCTCCCAGAGCACATGCGGCATGCCGACGTTGGCGAAGACGGTGTTGTTCCAGCCGTTGGGCCGGCTATCGTCGCGGTAGAAGCCGCGCAGATAGGTGTACAGCCAGTCGCCCCCCGAGCCGGCTTCGGAAGCCCGCGCCCGCGCGATCACGGTCAGATCGGGTGGCGGCACGCCGAACCATTGTTTGGCGTCGGCGCGGCGCATCGCGATGGTCATTGGCTCACCGATCTTTTCGACGGTAAACATCAGATTGTCGCGAATGTCCTGCTCGGACAATTCGAGGTCGGCCAGGCGGTTGTAGCGCATGTACGACGCCGAGTGGCAGTTCAGGCAGTAGTTGACGAACAGCTTGGCGCCGTGCTGCAGGGCGGCGACGTCGCCGCTCTTGTCGGGCATCCGGTCGAGGTGCAGTTCGGGACCGTTGGCCAGCGCCAGCAGCGGCGCCAGGAACAGGAGAAAGAAAATATTTTTCATCAGCCAGTCACCCTTTCCGGCTCCGTCTTGCACCTGTCCAACTTGCTGTAGATCGGCATCAGCAGGAAGAAGGCAAAGTACAGCAGCGAACAAACCTGCGCGATGCCGATGCGCAGCGGCGACGGCGGCTGCATGCCGAGATAGCCAAGGATGAGGAAGGCGGCGATGAAGATGGCGAGCGCCGCGCGGGAGATCGGCCCCTTGTAGCGGATCGACTTGACCGGGCTGCGATCCAGCCAGGGCAGGAAGGTGATGATCATCACCGCCCCACCCATGCCGAGGATGCCCCAGAACTTCGCCTCGATGCCGAACAGCGGATAGGTGATCGAGCGCAGCACCGAGTAGTAGGGGGTGAAGTACCACACCGGTGCGATGTGCGCCGGCGTCTGGAAGGGGTTGGCCGGCACAAAGTTGTTCGACTCGAGGAAATAGCCGCCAGCCTCGGGGGCGAAGAAGATCACCGCCGCGAAGACGATGGCAAAGCCGACCACGCCGACGATGTCCTTGACCGTGTAGTAGGGATGGAAGGGGATGCCGTCGAGCGGGATGCCCTTGTCGTCCTTCTTCTTCTTGATCTCGATGCCGTCCGGA